>JBJMWN010000411.1:0-5876 GCA_045810085.1 Povalibacter sp.
ATGCACGGATGTTCCGCTCGCGTCCACGGCAACGGTCACGGGCATGTCCTTCACGTCGAATTCGTAGATGGCTTCCATTCCGAGATCCTCGAACGCAACGACGCGGCTCGACTTGATAGCTTTCGATACCAGATATGCAGCACCGCCCACAGCCATGAGATAGGCGCGCTGGTATTTCTTGATCACTTTGATCGCTTCGGGCCCGCGTTCTGATTTGCCGATCATCGCGATCAGTCCGGTCTTGCCGAGCATCAGTTCGGTGAACTTGTCCATGCGCGTCGCCGTCGTGGGACCGGCCGGGCCGACAGCTTCGTCCTTCACAGGATCAACAGGACCGACGTAGTAGATCACTCGATTCGTAAAATCGAGACCTTCCGGCAGCGGCTTGCCCGCTTCGATCAACGTTTGCAGTCGTTTGTGAGCTGCGTCGCGTCCAGTGAGCATCTTGCCGTTCAGCAACAAGCGTTGACCCGGTTTCCACGAGGCGACTTCCGCTGGCGTCAGCGCATCGAGATCGACGCGCATCGCATCAGGCGAAGCTTGGAACGTGAGCTTGGGCCAGAGATTCAGATCGGGTGGATCGAGCTTCACGGGGCCTGATCCATCGAGCACAAAATGCGCGTGACGAGTCGCGGCGCAATTAGGAATGACAGCCACCGGCAAGGAAGCCGCGTGAGTGGGATACGTTTTGATCTTCACGTCGAGGACGGTCGTGAGTCCGCCGAGACCTTGGGCGCCGATGCCGAGCGCATTCACCTTGTCCATGATCTCGAGCCGCAGGGCTTCGATTTTGTTCTGAGGTCCGCGCTCGCGCACCTCGTGAATGTCGATGGTTTCGAACAGTGATTCTTTCGCGAGCACCATTGCCTTCTCGGCAGTGCCACCAATGCCGATGCCAAGCATGCCGGGCGGACACCATCCGGCGCCCATCGTCGGCACGGTCTTCACCAGCCAATCGGCAATCGAATCTGAAGGGTTCAACATCGCGAGCTTGGATTTGTTTTCCGAACCACCGCCTTTGGCGGCAAGCGCGATTTCCACTTCGCTGCCTTCCACAACTTCCATGTGAATGACGGCGGGTGTGTTGTCTTTCGTGTTCTTTCGATCGAAGTAGGGATCGGACACGATCGACGCGCGCAGCATGTTCTCCGGATGGTTGTACGCGCGACGCACACCTTCGTTGATCATGTCCGTGAGACTCATGGTCGCGTCCCATCGAACGTTCATGCCGACTTTCACGAAGACAGTCACGATGCCGGTGTCCTGACAAATCGGCCGATGACCTTCGGCGCACATGCGCGAGTTCACCAGGATCTGTTTGATGGCGTCTTTCGCCGCAGGGCTTTGCTCGAGCTCATAGGCTGCCGACATCGCGCGAATGAAATCCGGCGAGTGGTAATACGAGATGTATTGAAGCGCGTCGGCGACGCTCTGAATCACATCATCCTGGCGAATGATGCCTCCGGCGGAGGCTGAGGAAGCTGGCTTGGCTAACATGGCTCGGCACGGGAAAACGGGGCGGCGAATCTAGCATTGGGCGCCTGTCGGCGAAAGCTGCAGAATGCCGTCCTGTGGGCTGATTCTGTTCGCTGAGATGGCGGTCTTCCTTATGCAAAAAATGCCGGCTGCCAAAACCATCCAGAGAACACTCAGAGACCCAAAAGCCGTGATGCCCTCGTCCCGAACGCTTCTTGCGTTGTGCATCTTCACGCTTGCGACCACGGGTTGCTCGTCGGAGCGTAATGCCGCTCCATCTGGGTCACGCGCAAAGGTGGCTGGTGCGTGCGATGAAGGCGCCTTTTGCGAAGGCTTCGAAGACGACAGCGTGGGCGAACTGCCAGGCGCTCCGTGGCGCGAGGAAACGTATCAAAGCGGCGCTGTGATCAAGGTCAGCGAGGCGCGAGCGTTCACAGGACTGCGCTCACTTCACATCCTCGCGCCAGCGCATGCAAAACGGCGCGGTTACATCGCAATCCATGGAGCTCCGGTGCCCGATCGCAAGATGTTCGGCCGCGCGATGATCTGGCTGGACGCCGCACCCATTGCGGAGAATGGCAGCGCAACGGTTCATTGGAGCCTGCTTCAGGGAGAAGGTCGTTCGGCGGACGACCGCTACAACGCCATCTATCGGCTCGGAGGTGAGCTGGAATCAGGAATGCGCCTGAAGGCAAATTACGAAACGACGCCACCTGTGCGTTCGGACTGCCGTCAACATTCGGCCACTCGCTTGCCGATCGCGCGCTGGACGTGCGTTGAATGGCACTTCGATGGTGATCTCAACGAAATGCAGTACTGGATCGATGGCAAAGAACTCACAGATATTCACGTCATCGGTCGGGGACACGCGCCGAACTCGAACTGCGCGCATCAAGAAGATCTTCATGGCCAGTGGCGGGCGCCTCCTGTATTTCAAAGCTTTTACATCGGCCTTGAGCGATATGACGTTTCATCCAATGACCAGAACTTGTGGATCGACGACGTTGTCCTATCCGCACGTCGAGTGAGTTGCCCTACAGGGTTCCCCCGAGGCTGAACGCTGAGTGCTTCTGCTACGGCATTCATTCGCGCTAAAGTGGCGTGAGCAGATCAGGGGTATGCATGGACAATAATTCGTATGACGCGATCGTCGTGGGCACCGGCATCAGTGGCGGTTGGGCCGCCAAAGAATTGACGCAAAAGGGCCTGAAAACCCTGGTGCTCGATCGGGGCCGGATGGTGAAACACGGCGAATACCCCACCGCGACTGCCGCTCCTTGGGAACTGCCCTATGGCGGCCGGTTGACTCGTGAACAGCAAGCCCGCCAGGAAGTGCAGGCTCGTACGGGCTACACGATCACGCAGGCCAGCAAGCACTGGTTCGTCGATGACGTCGACAATCCCTATACCGAAATCAAGCGCTTCGATTGGATGCGCGGTTACCAGGTCGGCGGCCGATCTCTGGTCTGGGGACGTCAGAGCTATCGCTGGAGCCAGATGGATTTCGAATCGAACGCGAAGGAAGGTGTCGGTGTCGACTGGCCGATCCGTTACAACGACGTCGCGCCCTGGTACGACTACGTCGAGCGTTTCATCGGGGTGAGCGGCACCGCAGAAAATCTGCCGCAATTGCCCGATGGACAGTTCCTGCCCGGCATGGAACTGAACTGCGTAGAGCTCGAACTCAAATCGCGCATCAAGGATAAGTTCGGTCGCACGCTCACGATCGGTCGCACGGCTCACATTACGGCGCCGCTCACCCACAACGAAAGTCCACAGCGCTCGACGTGCCAGTACCGCAACATGTGTATTCGCGGCTGCCCCTTCGGTGCGTACTTCAGCAGCAACGCGAGCACGCTGCCAGCCGCAGAGCGCACGGGCAACATGACGCTGCGTCCGAATTCGATCGTCTATGAAATCATCTACGACGAGAAGAACGGTCGCGCATCAGGCGTACGAGTGCAGGATTCGGAGACTGGCGAGCACACTGAGTATTTCGCGAAGGTCCTGTTTTTGAACGCATCGACCTTCGGCTCCGCGTTCATCATGATGAACTCCGTTTCGAAGCGATTCCCCAATGGATTCGGCAACGATAGCGGCGAGCTCGGCTGCAACATCATGGATCATCATCTCGAAGCGGGCGCCTCGGGGCGCTATGAAGGCTTCGATGACATGTACTACTCGGGTCGACGTCCGAACGGGTTCTACATTCCACGCTATCGCAACATCGGCAACGACAAGCGCGACTACTTGCGCGGTTTCGGTTATCAGGGTGGTGCGAGTCGCGGCGCCTGGACGTCGTTGATCGACGATCCGGTGCTCGGCGCTGATCTCAAGCAGCAGGCCCAGAATCCTGGGCCCTGGTACGCAAACATGGGTGGCTTCGGCGAAATGCTGCCCAATCACGATAATCGCGTGACGCTCGATCGCAGTCGCAAAGACAAGTACGGCCTGCCAGTCCTGGCGTTCGATGCGGAATTGCGCGAGAACGAATTCCGCATGCGCAAAGACATGGCCAACGATGCAGCCGAAATGCTGGAGGCTGCAGGCTGCAAGGACGTGAAGTCGCACGACAGGCTGGCGGGTGTGGGCATTGGCATTCACGAGATGGGAACCGCGCGGATGGGTAAGGATCCGAAGACCTCCGTGCTCAATCGATGGAACCAGGTGCACGCATGTAACAACGTGTATGTGACCGACGGTTCGTGCATGACGTCCTCGGCGTGTCAGAACCCGTCGCTGACTTACATGGCGCTCACGGCTCGTGCCGTCGACCATGCAGTCGGCGAACTCAAGCGCATGAACATCTAGGGGATACGCATGAATCGCCGAGAACTATTGCAGCAGGTTGCGTATCTCATGGGCGGTGCGGTCTCCGCGCCGACTCTTCTGGGCTTGATGAGTGGCTGCTCCGCAAAGCAGAGCGCGCCGGGATGGAAGCCGGCATTTCTGAGCGAAGAGCAGGGCGCGCTCGTCTCTGAAGTTGCGGAGATGATGATTCCGCGTACGGATACGCCTGGCGCCAAAGACGTGGGTGTCCCGGAGTTCATCGACAAGCTATTGAACGATGTCTACGACAAGGAAGGTCAGCAGCGTTACCTCAACGGTATCGACGCATTCGAGAAGGCTTCCAAGGATCAGTTCGGTAAGACGTTCATGAAGCTCGACTCGCCGCAGCGTCTGCAACTCGTCCAGAAATTCCATGACGAAGCGGTGCAAAGAGAGCGTGCGGACACGGAGCCTAACCGCGCCGCACGCCGACCCTTCATTCTGATGACCAAAGAAATGACGCTGCTGGGTTTCTTCACTTCACAGGTCGGCGCGACGCAGGTCCTGCAATACGATCCGGTACCCGGCAAATGGCAGGCGTGTATTCCCTTGTCAAAGGCAGGCAATGGACACAGCTGGGCACCCGAGGGC
This sequence comes from Povalibacter sp., assembly GCA_045810085.1. Lineage (GTDB taxonomy): Bacteria > Pseudomonadota > Gammaproteobacteria > Steroidobacterales > Steroidobacteraceae > Steroidobacter. The sequence goes on from JBJMWN010000411.1 coordinate 4,897, forward strand.
CCGCCTCGCTTCTGAAGTCTTAGCGCGTGAGCTTCTGCACGCGCTGAAGATAGAGCATCTCATCGGGCGGTAATCCGACTCGCTGTGCATCCCACAGCGTCTCCGCCAAACACTCGATCAGTTGATGCTCTGCTTCGTGCGCATCACCTGTGCGCTTCGCCACTGCGTCGAACGCTTTGCGAATTCCAACGGGCCGATCGGTCGCAAGCTGATCGCGCACGGCCAGATGCAAACCCATGTGCAGAAATGGATTCGACTGGCCCCCTTCCGGTGTGTAGTCGCGATCGAGCACTGACTCACTCTTTGTCAGCGCTGCCTGATATTCAGGATGCAATTGGATGACATCGGCGATCTGCATCTCGAGCGGCTCCATCGGCAGCCCCTCGCGGCGCTTACGCCAGGCCTCGATGTAGACGTTCCGAAGCTGATCTCGTGATTGGGTGTCGAAGAAGGGCATGGATTAAGAGTATCCGGAACGAGAGGGTCTAGCCGCAAAAAAGCGCTAAGAGCACCTACGGCAGAAGGCCCCAAGTTCAAGCGTTCACGCTGTCGAACGTGCGCGTTTTTACTTTGCGAGCTATGCGCTTTTTTGCGGCCGTCTAGTTCTTTTCTTCAGACCTCGAATGCGCTGAGCAATGGAGGATTTCCCTTTTGCGGCCTGTCGCAGCGCCTCCGGCTTCGTCTTCTCCTTGAACTCGCAGAGATCGAGGATCGGGCACTCGGGACATCCGGGTTTGCGAGCGAGGCAGATGTAGCGGCCGTGAAGGATCAGCCAGTGATGCGCATCCTTTTTGAATTCATCCGGTACGACCTTCAGGAGTTTGTCTTCCACGGCTCGTACATCTTCTCCTCGAGCGATGCCCGTGCGATTCGACACTCGAAAAATGTGCGTATCCACAGCAATCGTCGGATGACCAAAGGCGGTGTTGAGAATCACATTCGCGGTTTTCCGTCCCACGCCTGGGAGTGCCTCGAGTGCC
>JBJMWN010000412.1:0-16961 GCA_045810085.1 Povalibacter sp.
CGAAACCCTGCAGCACTTTCCAACTCGCGTCGCGCTGATTGACCGCGCGAGCGAAATGAGGCGCCTCGATCGCAATGTGTCCATCACTTTCGATGAAGCCACCAAAGCCTTTCGGCGCTTGATCATTCACGACAGGCAGCGAGACTGTCACCTGCTCGCCGGTGTTCGCATCCACATGGAGATTCACGTTCGAGCGACCTGCGGGTACCTGCTTCCAATCTGCACTCAACTTCACGCGCAGGGTGTTGGTCACTGAACCCGTCGGCGCGTCGATCGTGATCCAAGGTTGATCGGCCGAGATCTTGTAGGTGTAGGCAGTGTCGCCGCGATTGAAAAGTTCGATCCAGCGGCTGCCTCGATTGATCGCGTCGAGCGTCGGCAACACGGCAGGCTTAGCGCCATAGGATGGAAATGCCACCTCATTGCCTTCGATCGCAATCGCGAGTGACGCACCCGTACGGGCTCTCACGTCACTCACCGCCGGCATCACTTCGATATCCGGCTGTTGCCAGGTGATGTAGCCGATGTTGATCTGATCCATCATGTGATTCCATTTGCCGCCATGCAGCTGGTGATACTGCTTCGCCAGCTCACCGTCGAGGGCAAACCACCTCCGAGCCTCTTCGGCAGCCGCATTCGCGTCCGCTCGACCTTGTTGGGCATAGAGACGATTGCGTCCGACCGCGACATACATTTCCTGGACAGCAGCGCTTGCAGTGACCGGATAGGTGACCAGCTGGAACAAGGCATCACGCGCGCTCGGAGCAATCTGCGACTGCAGTCGCGTTGCCCGGACGGACAGATCGCGCCATTGATCGAGCACTCGTTGCGCCTCGTCATAGTTCACGAGTGAGAAGGTGTCGGGCGCGAGCATCTCCGGCTTACGACGCGAGTTCAGCCGCGTGTAGCCATCGATCAGAGCTGCGACTTCTTTTGCGTGCTCGGTACCGAACTCGCGCGTGGCCCATTCAAGCGCATAGTCATCGAGCTTTTCGTAGGGCCAGTTCGCAGGATTCCAGGCCATATTCAGAAAGAACTCGATGGGAAACTCCATCGGTTTCAGATCACCGACGTTGACGATCCAGATTCGGTTGGCGTCGTATTGCCAAGCCAGATTCATCTGCTCCTGAATCTTGTCGATCGAGATCGTGTTGAGCCATTTGTAGTTGCGCGGGCCGCCGACATAGTCGAAGTGATAGTAAACGCCTGCGCCGCCACTACGATTGCGCTCGGACGCCGTGGGCAGTCGACGAATGTTTCCCCAGTTGTCATCACACCAGAGCAGTGTCACGTCATCAGGCACACGCATGCCGCGCTCGTAGTAACCCTGCACTTCCTTATAGAGTGCCCAGAGCTGCGGAATTTGCGCCGGATCCTGTCCCTTCACCTCACGCAATATCTGGCGCTGGTCGGCCACGATCTTTTCCAGCAGCGCGACATTGGTTTCCTCGGACATGGCTTCATCGCCATCGCCGCGCATGCCGATCGACATGATGTTCTCGTAGTTCTTCACGCGCTCGACGCTTGAGCGCCAAAACTGCTGCAAGACTTCCGCATTCTTGGAATAGTCCCAAGGGCCTTTGCCATACCGTCGCCATTCGTCGTGTGCGCGCATCAACGGCTCATGGTGCGAGGTGCCCATCACGATTCCGTATTCATCCGCCATCGGCGCGTTGCGTGGATCGTCGTCAACGAATGCACTGCCCCACATCGCGGGCCACAGATAGTTACCGCGCAGACGCAGAATCAATTCGAACACGTGCGAGTAGAAGTCGTGATTGAAGCCCCCGAACTTCTCTTTCGTCCAGCCACTCAATGCCGGAGCTTCGTCGTTGAGGAAAATGCCGCGATACTTCACGACGGGTTCACCGAACGAATGGCGACCGCGCTTTAGGAACACTGCGTCGTGATGCGTCGTCGGCACGTCCGCCCACCAGTACCAGGGCGACACGCCCATCTGTGTGGACAGGTCATACAAACCATAGATGGTGCCGCGTTTGTCGCTCCCCACGATGACGACTGCGCGTTCAACGCCAGCGACGGGTTGATCCACGACATCGATGAAGAACGATTCCCACTTGCCGCGAATGTCATTCACGTTGAGCTTGCGGCGTGCGATCAGATCATCGATCAGACGGCTCTTGCCGATCGTGCCAGCAATGATGACGACGGCGCTTTGCGCCTGACCTTCTTTCACCAACTCAGGCTTGATGTCGGTGACGCGTTGAATATCGGCCTGCAGGTCGCCTGCCGCGCGCACGACGCCCGCGTGATCGTTCGAATCCACCCAGATCGTTGCGGCCCTGCCTTTCTCGACCAGCGCGACTGAGTTCGGCTCAGACCGAAAACTCACATAGGTCGCTTCCCCGATCGCGCCATGCGCAAGTGCACACACGATGCAACCAGCCAATGCAACGAGTGGGTGCCAGACCTTCGACATGTTTCTTTACCCCCCGGAACTCAGGCGCCGCAGCATACCTTGTGAGTCCGGCAAAGCACTTCTTTAGTCAGTAACATGGCAGCAATGTCATTAGCGGGAGCGGCCATGGACTGTGTACTGGTTGTTTTCACATTGAATATTCAAAGCAGCTATCAGAACGATACTGAAGCTGAGGCGGACGAAGAAACCTTCGACACCGTGCAGTTCTTCATCGCTCCTCAGACGGCGTGGCGTATCAGAACTTTCAGCGTCGATGAGGACGTGCACGTGTATTCATTGGGCGACGCGGGTCCAGACACACTCGAGACTGTTACGACCAGCACGCAACGGACTTACGGTGACGTGATTGCCGACAAGACCATATTCAGCTCGACCGGGGGTCTCGAGGGAATCAGGAAGGCTCTCGAAGAGCACGACTGGTCACCCACGCTGAAAGAATCCAAGCAGCATGGGTTTGCGTTCTGGGTGCCTGAAGGATCCGATTACCGCACACGCTCAACGCCACAGGCGTGAGGGTGAGAAGGCTCTGGCTCTGGCGCCTCACTGCCTAACTCTCACCGGCAGCGGCACGTTGCACACATCGATTCTTCCCGCCGGTACCTTGTACCAATCTTCCGAGCGGTTACGACGCGACTCGATCAGATCCGCGAAGGTTGGAGTATCCGTGCGCAGCGCTTCCAGTTTGATGCGTTCGTCGGGCGGCACGTCGGCGGCCATGCGCATGCGACGAATCGGTGTGTCCTGTTCACGCTTTTCGTAGAACCCCATCGGAGCGGGACCGCGAGGTGTTGCTGAAAGCAATTCCATTCCCTGCACCACTCGACCCAACAAAGTGATGTTGCGATCGAGCTGACGCGGTGAATGTCCTGTGACGACGTAAAGACTCGTCCCGCCGCCGCTATCCACATCGACATCGCGACCTGCACCGATCATTCCGTAGCAATGTACTGCCCACGCGCTGCCATTCTCGCTCTCGCGCGCTGCTGGAAAGCCATCGACGAAACCCGTTTGCGGCGCATACGTGTCGGGATCAGGAAGCAGCGTGAAGTTCAGTCCTTTCGCCGATCGAGTGAATTCGGCAGGAAGGGTGGCCTTCGCTTTCGCAGGTTTGCGTTTGTCGTCCGGATCGCCCCACTGCACGACGTAGTTGTCTTGTGAACGAATGATCGCGAGACCATCGAAGAAGCCCTCGCGCACGAGGGCACGCACGTTTGCGGCATGTTGAGGAGCGAATTGCGGAGCGAGCTCCAGCACGACGCGACCCGACGGTATCTCCATGTACACCGTGTTCTCGGGATCCAGCGCTCGCCAATCCTCAGGCTTCGATGCAGCCAGCACATCCGACATCGTGCGAGCAGGTGCCGCGTGGATCGTGAACGCAGCGATGAGAGCGAAGCAGACAAACGCAGTGTGCAGCGTGTACGAAGGGGCGAGATTCGACAATCGACCTTTGGGGAAATTGTGGCGCATGAGTGCAAGGGCGCTAAATGAGTTGCAGGAACTCGATCATCTCTGCTGCCGCGCTGCAACTCAACCGGCATCGCACGCCAAGGAGACACTCATGGCGCTCGAATTCTCCGACATCACTGCGGGCACCCGGCGTGTACCACTCTATCTGCTGCAGTTCGACAAGCAGGGCACATGCACCAGTCCCTTAACGCGAACAGCATTGCTCGATGCCATCAAGGGACGTGACTACAACGATGTCTATGTGTTCGCGCACGGATGGAACAACGGATTCGATGCCTCGCTGGAACTGTTCAACAATTTCTACCAGGGCTTTCTGAGCGCACGTCCGGCTGACCCGAACTGGAAACCGGTGTTCGTCGGCATTCAGTGGCCGAGCATCGCTATCGTGTTTCCCTGGGAACGTGGACCCAAGCTCGCTGCGGATAACGACACGGAGTTTCAGCAGCGTGCTGTTCAAGATATCTCTTCTGGTTTGCCCGAGACACAACGGCAACGTTTCACCGTGTTGGCAACGCAGTCTATTTTGAGTGAAAGCGAGCGCAGCGAATTTCTGGAGCTCACTCGAGCATCGCTCAATCCGGAGCGCCTGAGCGAATCCGGAGAAGCCGAGCCGAGTCGTGATGAGCTGCTATTCGCGTGGCGAGCGTTGCAAGCAAGCGCCGGGACGGAAGACTCTGAAGCATTTGGATTTGCACAGGAGCCCTCGGTCACCCCACAAAGTGCCGGACTCGAAACACTCGATCCACGCAATCTGATTCGGGTCGCCACCGTGTACACGATGAAAGATCGTGCGGGCGTCATTGGCAGCAATGCTGTGAAACCGCTCATCGAGGAACTCGCGAATCTCGGCGCGCAAGTGCGCCTGATCGGTCACTCGTTCGGCGCGCGCATCGTACTGGCCGCTTTGACGACAGCCAGGTCCGATTTGAAAGTGCGATCCGCTTTGCTGCTGCAACCCGCGGTCAATCAGTTCTGCCTTGCACAAACAGGTCAGGTGCCGAAGTCCGCGATGCCAGGCGGTTTCAATGCGGCGCTCGCGAAGCTCGCGATTCCGCTCTACACCACATTCAGCGGCAAGGATTTTCCCTTGCACGAGACTTTCCATCTGACCTTGCGACGTGCGAAGGATCTTGGCGAGGCCGCAATTGCCGGCGCGCCGCCGAGCATTTACTGCGCGCTCGGTGGCTACGGCCCACAAGGGTTGAGGTCGGGTGTGGTCACGACACCGATTCAGGACGCGGGCAGTTACGACATCCCTGCTGAAACGTCAGTGCTCGCATTGGACGGCACACAGGATCGAATCAACGGGCATGGCGATGTGGCCAACCGATACACCTGTTGGGCACTGGTCGATCAAGACCTGCGAACGAACTAAGCCAAGGAGCTTGCGGGTGAGCGCCATATCCACCGTCGTTCGTCAGATGATCGATCGCCACGGCGTGCCGCTTGCGCTGTGCCGCATGCCGCTCGACTTCGCATCGGGCGACTCGCGACGACCCACGACCATCGTGTTCGAATTCTCCCTGGGCGGAAAGTCTTTGGGTGAAGTCGCCGTGCCGGCAGCGAAGATCGGTGTACCCCTGCGATTCTCCGAAGCTCGCAGCATGCGCAACTGGGACTATCGAATTCCCGACGAGCTGATTCGTTTCGTCAACAAGCACCTGCCCGATGCACGACCGTTGTATCTCGCTTTCGATTCGCCCTATGGCTATCTGCCCGCAGTGCAGTGGGAGTTGCTGGCAACGAGCGCTCTTGGGCGACCGATCGTACGCATGGGTGCAACCTCGGTCCGCCCCGTTCTGCCTGAGCAGACGATGGACGTGGCTTACTGTTGCAGTCTGCCCTCGGCAGCTGGCATCTCACCGGCAGTCGTCGCAACTGAATTCATTCGGCAGTTGCCACGCGAGTTGCCGGAGCAGGCCAGACTGCATGTGTTCACCCATCGCGCACTCAGCGAGGTGCTTCAACGAAAAATCGAATCGTTGGGTGTGACACGCGCCGTCACCATTTACACCGCACCTGAAGCATCGAGCTGTCCTCTGACGAATGGTAATCAGACGCTGAGCGACGTTACCGAAGTCTCGCAGATTCAGAATCCGTGGCTGCTCTGGATGCGCGATGCCCTGAAGCATGTCTCTGTGGACGTCGTTCATTTCGTCTGCACGGGTTATCTGGGGAGAACCAAGGCCGGACTGCGGCTTGCAGATGCGCCGACGCAGACAGATCAGTTCTCATGCGCAGAGATCGTATCGACACGCGAGATCACCATGTTTTTGCAGCAGGTGGGCGCATGGTCGGTCGTATTCAGTTCGCCTCCCTTCAACAGTTGCGATATCGGGCTTCGCATGCTGTTCCATGAAATGGCCGCCATGGTTGCAGGGCCAACCGCCTTCCACGACATTGCAGCCGACACCGACTCGAATGCGCTCGCAATGCTGTATCGGTATGTGTTCGAGCCGGAAGCGGGTCTGATGCCTTCTTCGCCCGCACTCGCATTGTCGACACATCCTGCCTGGTCCAGCCCGCGCAATCAGCAATGGGATGATCGAACGCAACGTCTCGTGCGCGACTACACCGTCTTCGGCGAAACCGCGACCGGCATGAGTCCAAACGCCAATGTCGAGCCCGCGCCAGCCGCGTGGGTGACTTCGCAGCAACGCAGCCTCGAAAAATCCATCTCTGAACTCGGCAACGCGCCGCAATCCGATCGCGAACAGGCGCGCGAAGACGGCATTCTCGAAGCGCTGCGATTCACCAAGGATCTGCTCTCGAAGTACATCGGTGGCAAGAGCGATGGAACTGACGGGAGCCCGAAGTAATGAGCCGCGCCGTCATCCGCTTTCAGGACGCCGATGACGGATCCGGCGTGTGGTTCTGCCTGCAATCGCCCGGCGGCGCGATGCTGTCAAAATTGTCGTGCAATCCCACCGACAAAGAATTCCTGTTCGATGGCGACCCGCTGATCACTGCCGCCGGCGAAGCGTTGCGCGACAGCTTGCTCATCCACAAAGGCATCAGTGGACGGCTCGATCCCTGGCTGAAAATGGAAGACAAAGAGTTCCTGTCGCTGCAACTGCAACTGGAAAGCGCAGTTGCGGATCAACTGCCCTGGGAGGCACTCGTCGACTATCACAACTCATTCCTCGCACTCGACGTGCAGTCGCCGCTCACTCGTGTCTTGCCTGCGGATCGTCAGGATCGAATCCGTCGCGAGTTTCCGTTTGTACCTCCATTGCGCATCGCCTGTGTGCTCGGCGCGTGGTGGGATACGGACGGCCTGGCGCAGCAAACGGCCGAATGGGAAAGCGTCAAATCAGGCCTCATTGCGGCGACGGCGCATCTGCCTGTGACGGTACGCGTGTACAGCTGCGCCCCGGAGCTCGAAGCGATCGTGCTGGCAAGCCCACCTCCCAATGTGCAGGTGGAATGGCGAGCGATTACCGGCACCGCGCCTACGTTGCTCAGCGAGATTTCTCAGTTCAGCCCGCACATCCTGCATCTGTATGCGCACGGCGCTGCAGGCGATCAACAGTATCTGTCCGTGAGCACTGCCAGCGATGTGGCATTGGGCAATGCGCATGGATCGATGTTGCTGACGGCGAAAGATATTCGTCAGGTCGCTGATCGTGATGAATACATCTGGGCGATCGCGCTCAACTGCTGTGATAGCGCCGCACTTACGATCGACGGCAGACACTTCGCATGGCAATTGATCAAGTTTGGATTTCCTGCCGTGATTGCCATGCGCGAACCGGTGAAGACCTCCGAAACACGCATTGTGAGTCGCTACTTCTACGAGGCTGCCGTGAAGGCGGTCGAAGAGATTCCCATCGGCACGCGCAAGGATGTCGAATGGGCTTCATTCCTCCAGCGCGTGCGACTCGAGCTCGCCGGCGGCAACGCCAATGCGGCGCAATGCAAACGCTGGCTGATTCCAGTGCTGTACGCCCGCACCGATCCGTTTCAGATTCTGCGTTGTAAACCCGATCTCGATGAGAACGAACGCATCCGTGTCCGTGCACAGCGTGAAGAACTGGTGAAGCAGCGCGATGCCACGTTGCAAACATCCATGCCAGCCGACGTCAAAGATCAGGTGCGCAAAGTGTTTGATCAGAAGATCGCCGAGATCGACGCTCAATTGGTTTGACGATCCGCATGGGTGATCCGACCGAGCGTCCTGCCGAGCTTCAGCTGAATGCGTTCGGCGGCGACAGTCAAAGCGTCACGGGAAAGCTCGCAGCCAGCGCCACGAAATGGTCACTGACATCCGGACCGCCGGTCAGTGAGAAATTTCTCAAGCCGCCTCCTCCGGAAGATGCGCGCAACTGGCTCGATGCTCGAGCGGGATGGGGACTCGTGACCTTCGAACGAGCTGGGTTTACGCCTGCTCAGTATGCGAACAACGAGGATCTCTGCACCGCGCTGCGTGAACTCTTGCAGAAGCGCGAGAACGCCGTCGTGCTGCGCTTTCGCGCTGACTCGGACAAGCGGTTCACGTTGCTGCGCGACTACGCGAACTCGAAAGACCTGGATATCAGCGGCAGTGCTTTCGGCACATCGATCGGCTCGATTCCTCGATATCTTTTGTTGGTCGGTAAACCCACACCCGATCAATTGCCCTGGGCTTTGCAATACGTGCTCAGTCTGAACCGCTATGTGGGTCGTCTGCCCTTCGATCCATTGCACGACGAGTCATCGCTTTCGAACTACGTCAAAGCGTGTCTCGAGGATTGGACCGGCGCGCAATGTGACAAGGCCGCAACGGTGACCTGGGCCGTCGATCACAGTGCGACCGACATCACTCATCTGATGCGTCGATCGATCGCCGAAGCCGCCTATCAGAAGTTCTCGGCGGATGACGATCTCAAAGCGAAAGCCGTTCAACTCGCCGCTGAGCAGGCCACGCACGCGCAGCTCCAATCACAGCTCGCGACAGTGAAGCCAGCGCTCATCGTCACCACGAGTCACGGCATGACGGGCCCGCTCAACGATCCCTCCGCGATGCAAGCGCAGCTCGGTCTTCCAGTCGATCAGCTCTATCAACCGCTGCCGTTGAAGAACCTATTGCAGCAATGGCAACCGTCGGGGGCGATCTGGTACGCGCACGCCTGTTGTGCGGCGGGAAGCGATGATGGATCGCGCTTCACCGGATTGTTCGACGAGGGGACACCCGCACAGCAAACACTCAGTGGTGTCGGCAAACTGGGTGCGCAAGTGAGCCCGTTGCCTGTGTCGTTGCTTTCAGCCTCGCGCCCCGCTCGCGCTTTTCTGGGACACGTTGAGCCCACATTCGATTGGACTCTGAAGCAGCCGGCCACAGGACAAACTCTGACCTCCTCGCTCGTCGGTGCTCTCTACGACGATCTGTACCTCGGCTCACCCGTGGGACACGCTTTTCGGCGCTGGTACGCAAATGCCGGCACGCACTACGCGGCATGGGATGCCACTCGACTCAGTTACGATGGCAAGGAATCAGCGAACGCATCGCTCCTCTATCACACCCTTGCAGCACGCGACATTCAAACCCTCGTGCTGCTCGGCGATCCCGCGGTCTGTCTTCAGTCCGTCTGATCGTTGATCGACTCGCTCGTCACCTTCTGAATCCGGGTATCGATGAGCTCGTGTTCTCGAGCGCAGTCCGAGCCCCTCTCCTCTCTTCAGCCTGCGCGGGCGGTGACCACGAGACCCGAGGTCACGATCTCTGTGCTATATCTCCAGCGGCGTTGTCATATCGATCGACAGGTTGCCCATGTCCATCTCTCCGTCCATTGAAACCGCAGACGTTCCGGAGGCCGCTCCGGTCAAAGAAAAGAAATCCCGCATTCCCTGGACGAAGATCATTCTCGAGTCGTTCTTCGTCATGCTCGGCGTGCTTACGGCCCTGATCGCAGATGAGTGGCGCCAGAATCACGACGATGAGAAGCGGGCTGACCGCGCACTGGCAAGCGTGATCGATGAGCTGAATGCGAATCGGGCCTCGGTCGTGCAATCGCTCACCTACCATCTGGAGCTCACCCGTTATCTGCGCCGGTTCGAGGAACAGGCACAGAAGTCGCCTGCGAGCGCTGTCATGCCGGATGGCACAGTGTTCAAGAAGGGATTTCTGCACCCCGCGAGCCTGACCTCCACTGCCTGGGATTCCGCCAAAACCACCGATGCCGTGAGTCACATGCAATACGAGAGAGTGTTGACGCTCGCGCATACCTACGACGAACAGCGTGCCTACGCGGATCAGTCGCATGAAGTGGAACAGCTGATCTTCGCCAAGCTTTTCAATGAAGGGTTCGAGGCGACTTTACGCAATCACGCGAATCTGCTGACCGTGATCTCGACGTTCTGGTTTCGCGAATGTCAGCTCGCCGGCGAATACGATCGCGTTCTCTCTCAGTTGGGAACGCAGGCTCGCGATCCCAGTCCGCTCCCTCAGATCTGCGAGCACGCTCGTCACCCCTGAGCGTGCCGTTGCGGAAACAATCGGCTGCGCCAGGAGTAATGTAAGACGCTGCTCTCAAAAGAGCGAAGTCACAGCGAATGACGATTCCGCGACACTGATCGAATTAATGCATGTCTGCCCGACTCTCCTACCCATTGCAGTTCGTCAGCCTGGCCCTGCTCGCCGCAGTGGCCGCCTGCGATGGTCCGCCGGCGCCCACCCGACAGGCACAGAGTGCGGCGAGCGTGAACGTCGTCACTGCACCCGTGACTCGTAAGTCGTTATCCACTGAAATCGAAGCAGTTGGTACCGCACGCGCCAGAGAGTCGGTGGACGTGACATCGAAGGCGTCGAACATCGTCACCGCCATTCGCTTCAAGGAAGGCGACCTGGTGAAGCGTGGCGAAGTTCTCGTCGAGCTCGACAGTGCAGAAGCACGAGCGGCGCTGGCGGAAGCTGAAGCCGCGTTTGCAGAGAGCGAAAGTCAGTTCCGACGCAGCCGCGATCTCTATGCTCAGCAGGCACTGTCGATTTCGCAGCTGGACCAGATCGAAGCCACTCTGAAGGCAGATCGCGCACGTGTCGCGGCGGCGACGGCGAGACTCGCGGATACGGTGATTCGCGCGGGCTTCGATGGCCGCACCGGCTTTCGGCGCGTCAGCGTGGGTGGACTCATCAGCCCTGGCGCAATCATCACCACGCTCGATGACACCTCGACCATCAAGCTGGATTTCACGGTACCCGAAACTTATTTTTATCTGCTCAAGCGCGACTTGCAGATCAAAGCCACCTCCGCGGGACTTCCCAACCGAGTCTTCGAAGGAAAGGTCACGAACATCGACTCGCGCGTGGATTCCGTCACTCGCTCGGTCACCGTTCGTGCGGAGATTCCCAACCCGGAGGGGTTATTGCGGCCCGGCATGTTCATGACAGTCAACCTGCAGGGAGAGGCAACACCCACGCTGCTAGTACCTGAGGCAGCCATCATTCCCGAACAAGGGCGGACATTCGTATTCGTCGTCGTTGATGGCAAAGCAGTGCGACGCGAAGTCCGCATCGGTCGACGCCGTCCCGGTGAAGTGGAAATCACACAAGGCTTGCAGGAAGGCGAGCAGGTCGTTGTCGAAGGCACACAGAACATCCGCGAAGGCATGCCTGTGCACGAGCAGGCACGGAACACCGAGCCGGCTGTCAGCTCATGAAAATCTCGGAGACATCCGTACGCCGGCCTGTGCTGGCCATCGTGATCAGCCTGCTCCTGATCATCTTCGGACTGGTGTCTCTGCAGCGCCTCGCCGTGCGCGAGTACCCGGATGTCGATCGCCCCGTCGTCTCGATCACCACCGATTACAGCGGCGCCTCGGCGCAGGTGATCGAAACCAAGATCACGCAAGTGATCGAGGATTCCATTGCCGGCATCGAAGGAATTCTGAAGATCGAATCTGACAGTGAAGACGAGCGCTCGCAGATCCGCATCGAATTCGACGTGAGTCGTGATATCGACGCGGCCGCGAATGATGTTCGTGATCGTGTCGCCCGCGTTCTGGGCAATCTGCCCGAAGAAGCTGACCCGCCGGAAGTCATCAAGGCAGACGCGAGTGCGGATCCTGTGATGTTCATCGGCTTCAGCGCAACGAACATGTCAATGCTGGAGGTTACCGACTACGCAGAGCGCAATCTCATCGATCGCCTCTCGACCGTGCCCGGTGTTGCGCGAGTGAGTATCGGCGGTGGACGTCGTTATGCGATGCGACTCTGGGTCGATCGCCAGGCACTTGCAGCGCGTCAGCTCACGGTTGCTGATATCGAAGATGCATTGCGACGCGAGAACGTCGAGTTGCCCGCCGGGCGGCTCGAGTCGCGTACGCGTGAATTCTCGTTGCGAACGCTGGTGGGCCTCGAGAACGAGGAGAACTTTCGAAATCTGGTCATTGCCCGAGGTGACGATGGTCATCTGATCCGCCTGGGAGAAGTGGCGAACGTCCAGCTCGCAGCCGAGAGCGATCGCAATTACACGCGCTTCAACGGCAAGACGGGCGTGGCACTCACTATCGAGGCTCAGTCGAAAGGCAACACGCTCGATATCGTTCGTGGTGTGCGTGCGGAGATCGAGCGATTGCGACCCACGCTGCCCAAAGGCGCATCGCTCGATGTGAGTGTCGACAACGCAATTGCAATCGAGGCTGCGCTCAAAGAAGTGGTGATCGCGATTGTCTTCGCGCTGATTTCCGTACTCACCATCATTTACGCATTTCTCGGCAGTCTGCGCGCCACCCTGATCCCGGCAGTCACGATTCCAGTCTCGATCATTGCTTCCTTCACGGTGATGTACGCGCTTGGCTATTCAGTGAATGTGCTCACGCTGCTGGGCGTGGTGCTCGCCATCGGCCTGGTGGTCGATGATGCGATCGTGGTTCTGGAAAACGTTCATCGTCGCACCGAGAGCGGTGAAGTCCCACTGGTGGCCGCAGTGCGAGGCAGCGATGAAATCGGTTTCGCCGTGATCGCCACGACGCTGACGCTCGCAGCAGTGTTCATTCCGATCTCGTTTTTACCAGGAGATCTTGGCCGACTGTTTCGTGAATTTGGATTCACGCTGGCCGCCGCCGTGCTGTTCTCAGCGCTGGTGGCACTGACACTCACACCAATGCTCGCATCGAAACTGCCCGCTAATGAAATGGAGCGGGGACGAGTCGCGCACGCAGTGGACAAATTCTTCCGCAGCCTGTCAGCAATGTACGACCGGAGATTGCGCGCGCTCATTGCCCGACCGTGGCTGGTCGTGGGTGCGCTCGGTCTTCTCGTTGTTCTGGGCGCATTCACGTTCCACTCGATGCCTCGAGAGTTCGCACCCGTCCCGGACGTCGGCAGAGTCTTCATCAGCCTGGAAGGTCCCGAAGGCTCCAGCTTCGATTACATGGATGACTACGCGCGAAGACTCGAAAGCATGGTGATGGAGGAAATGAAGAAAGGCGATATCGAGCGAGTGATGTTGCGCGTGCCGGGAGCCGGCGGCGCAGTGCAAACCGGTGATGTAAACAGCGCACGCGCCATCGTGATCCTCAAGGACTGGCATGACCGCAAGCGAACTGCGCGCGAGATCAGCCAGGCCTTGCTGGCCGAAGCTCGCACCTTGCCGGGCGTACGCGCGAGTTCAGGACAACCCGGAAGTCTCGGACGGCGTGGGGTCGGTCAGCCGGTGCAAGCGGTCATTGGCGGCCCTGATTACGAGAGCCTTTCCAAGTGGCAAGCCATTCTGCTGCCACTCGCGCAAGCGAATCCTGGCCTCGAGAACGTCGATACCAACTTCAAGGAACGTAAACCGCAGATCCGAATTTCCGTTGATCGCGATCGTGCCGCGGAGCTAGGTGTGTCACTGCAGACTGTCGGGCGCACATTGGAAACCGTTCTCGGCTCACGCATCGTCACGCGATACGTGGATCGAGGGCGCGAATACAACGTGATGCTCCAGGCGCGTGATGACGCTCGCGAGACGATCACCGATCTCACCAACATTCGCGTCCGTTCGGATCGCAGTGGCGAACTCATTCCACTCTCGAACGTCGTCAAACTCGAAGAGGTGGCAGGGGCCGTGCGGCTCGCGCGATTCAATCGGTTGCGCTCGGTCGAAATCGGCGCAGGTCTCGCTCCCGGATACACGCTGGGCGAATCCGTCGACTGGTTTCGAGCAGCCGTCACCGAAAACCTACCGCCCGAAGCTACGTTGATGTGGGATGGCGAGACCGGTGAATACACCCGCACCGGCCAGCAGCTCTATATGACTTTCTTCTTCGCTTTGGCGATCGTGTTTCTCGTGCTCGCTGCGCAGTTCGAAAGTTTCGTACATCCGACCATCATCATGGTCACCGTTCCGCTCGCTCTGTTGGGAGCGGTCTTCGGTCTGAAGATCTATGGCATGACCATCAACATTTTCAGTCAGATTGCAGTGATTCTGTTGATCGGCATTGCGGCGAAGAACGGCGTGCTGATCGTCGAGTTTGCGAATCAGCTACGCGATCGCGGTGTCGAGTTCACCGAGGCCGTCATTCAGGCAGCGGTAACTCGTCTGCGGCCAGTGCTGATGACGAGTCTCTGCACCGCGTTTGGCGCGCTGCCATTTCTATTCGCATCGGGTGCAGGCGCGGAGCAACGACGTCCGATTGGCGTGGTGGTGTTCTATGGAACCGTGGTGTCGGTGTTCCTGACCTTGCTCGCAGTTCCCGCGGTGTACGCGATCTTCGCGCGCAAGACGCGTTCGCCTCAGCATATGAGTCGCATCGTCGATCGATTACTGGGCAGTGCGCCTGCCCAGCCTTCTGAATCTGCGCCCGACTGATTTCCGGGTAAGTGCAGATCAGCTACGCGAGCGAGACCGCTTTGCCGGTGCGCGCCGATTCATAAATCGCGGTCAGGATTCGCACGTCGCGCAGCCCTTCTTCGCCGGACACAGAGCTTGGCTTGCCTTCGAGAATGCAGTCGGCGAAATCGTCCATCTCAGCTGCGAATCGATCCATCTCTGGGAATTTGATTTCTTCACCATCGCTACGCCGGCCGTGATTGCCGTTGTAGAAGAATGCGGGATCGAGTTCGAACCAACCACGCTCCGCGTTCACGCGCATGTTCTGCACTCGGCCCACTTTGAAGCTGGTGCTGCAGTGAGCGATCACGCCGCTCGGAAATCGCGTGGTCCACACCATGCTTTCGTCGACTTGCGCAAACTTCACGGGATCCGTTTTGGTCTCCATCGCGGAGACCTGGACGGGCTCTTCACCGCTCAGATAGCGGGTTGCCTGCAAGCAATAGATTCCTACGTCCATCAATGCACCCCCGCCGGAGAGTGCCTTGTTCAATCGCCATTGATCAGGACGGCCCACATCAATACAGAAACTCGTATCGATGATCTTCGGCGCGCCGAACACCTGTTCGCGGACGAGACGAATGCATTCAATGTGATAAGGATCGAAGCGTGAGCGATAGGCGACGCCCAGCATGCGTCCTGCTTTCTTGCATGCATCGATCATCTGCTGACAGCGCTCCGTCGATACCTCCATCGGCTTTTCGCTGAAAACATGCTTTCCTGCATTCGCCGCGGCAATGGTGTGCTGTGCATGCAGAGCGTTCGGCGTTACGACGTACACCACATCGATGTCCTTGTTGTCGGCCATGCGATGCATGTCGTCATACGAATAGATGCTGCGCTCGGGGATACTGTACTGACTGCCGAATTCCTTGCGCTTGGCCGGCGTACCCGTCACGAAACCAGCCAGTTTGCAGTTCTTCGTTTTCGCAATTGCCGGCAGGATTTGATTTTTCGAGAGCCCACCCAATCCGCAGATCGCGAAGCCCAGCTTCTTGCGCGACTTCTCTGCATTCGCCCGCGTGACGCTCGTTACGATGAACGGAGCGGCTGCCACGGCTGCGGTGGTCGTGATGAACTGGCGGCGCGACTGTTTGGCCATGTTGAGCTCTCGTTGTTGGAAGACGCTTCTTCGGGATTGGCGGCATTGTTTGCCGGCCAGTTTGAGGATGCAAGCGCGTCCGAAGCGGATTGACTGACCTGGTGCGACACGCGTTACGACTGCAATTCTGCTAACGTCGTTCGGTCCCTGGCCGAATGCAGCACATGAACTCCACCGCACTCTGGATCCTGTCGATTCTGCTGATGGTCGTCGGCGCCGCAGGCATCGTGCTGCCCGCGCTTCCCGGAATTCCACTTATGTTCGCTGGCATGGTGGTCGCGGCGGCGATCGATGATTTCGTGCGGATCGGTTGGATCACGCTTGCAGTGCTCGGGTTCCTGACGCTCTTTTCGGTGATCATCGAGTTCGCGGCTTCGGCACTCGGCGCAAAGCAAGTCGGAGCGAGCCGGCAAGCCGTATGGGGTGCGTTGCTCGGCACCGTGATCGGAATTTTCTTCGGGATTCCGGGGTTGCTGCTAGGTCCTTTTGTAGGAGCTGTGCTCGCGGAGTTGTCCGTCCACGGTCAGCTCAATCGCGCGGGTCGCGTCGGCGTCGCGACGTGGGTCGGTCTCATCTTCGGCACGCTGGCCAAAATCGCAATTGCCTTTGCGATGCTCGGCATTTTTGTGTTTGCGTATTTCGTCGGATAGCGGCGCTTGGATAATTTCACGCACACGCTCATCGGCGTGCTGGTTGGAGAAACCTTCGCGCGCACCACTCGTGCGTCGTCCAGCGGACTTGAACCCCAACGGCGACGCAACCTGTTGGTCACGACGTCGGCGATTGCGAGCAATCTGCCCGATCTGGATTTCATTCCTTCTGCAATCACGGGCGACAAGCTGCAATACCTGATGCAGCATCGCGGTCATACGCACACGCTCCTTGGCTTGCTCGTGATCTGCGCGCTGGTGTCCGCGGGTTTTGATCTTTGGTGTCGCTGGCGCAAATGGCAACCTGCCGCTACCGATAGAGTTCAGTTGGGCGCGGTCACGCTGCTCGCCTTGCTGTTGCACGTCGCCATGGATTTCACGAACAACTACGGCGTGCACCCGTTCTGGCCGTTCAACAACGGTTGGCTGTATGGCGACACCATCTTCATCTGGGAACCGCTGCTCTGGGTCGCCGCAGCACCGCTGATCTTTTTGTTGCGAACGAAACT
>JBJMWN010000413.1:0-7023 GCA_045810085.1 Povalibacter sp.
TTGAAAACTGGAACGCCGCCACGCATCGACGGTCGCAGCATTAATTACGAAGGGTTGCTGGCGCAGCCGGGCGATGAACCGACGCCGGTGTTCTCGTATCTGGGTCGTCGCAGCGAGCATCCGCGACAGGTCATGTGCCACATCACTGCGACGAATGAGCGCACACACGAAATCATCCGAGCCGGTTGCGATCGATCTCCGATGTTCACCGGCGTGATTGAAGGCGTTGGTCCTCGCTACTGTCCATCCGTCGAAGACAAAGTGCATCGTTTCGCGGATAAATCCTCGCATCAGATTTTTATCGAACCCGAAGGACTCAGCACTCACGAGATCTATCCGAACGGGATTTCTACGAGCCTGCCCTTCGACGTGCAATACGATCTCGTGCGCTCGATCAAAGGTTTTGAGAACGCACATATCACGCGTCCTGGGTATGCGATCGAGTACGACTACTTCGATCCACGCGATCTCACGACCAGCCTCGAGACCAAATTTGTCGGCGGACTTTTTTTCGCAGGCCAGATCAACGGCACGACAGGCTACGAAGAAGCTGCTGCGCAAGGATTACTCGCGGGGCTCAACGCATCGCTGCTCGTGCAGAATCGAGAGCCTTGGGCGCCACGTCGCGATGAGGCATACATCGGTGTGCTCGTCGACGATCTCATCACGCGCGGCACCAGCGAGCCCTATCGCAGGTTCACCAGCCGCGCGGAGTATCGCCTGCTGCTGCGTGAAGACAACGCCGATCTGCGACTCACGACCAAAGGCCGCGAGCTCGGATTGGTGGACGATGAACGCTGGGATTTCTTCGAGCGCAAACGCGAAGCCATTGCTGCGGAAACAGTGCGACTCAACCAGATCGTTGTGCGGCCCCAGCAGCTGACGGATTCACAAACGCTGGAGTTGCTCGGCGGTCCTTTGCTGCGCGAAGCTCACGCAGATGCGTTGCTACGTCGTCCCGAAGTTCAGTACGACACACTCACTCGCCTGGCCGCTGTCGATGTGCCTGATTGGATGAAAGCGGACAACGCGGACGAGCGGCTCGTCGAGCAAGTGAAACTGCAGGTTGAAGTGCAAGCGAAGTACACGGGATACATCGATCGTCAGCAGGATGAGATCGAGCGTCATCGCCGTTATGAGCAGACGCAGTTGCCCATCGATCTGGATTATGTGCAAGTGCGTGGACTGTCGACTGAGGTGCGCCAGCGCCTGCAGCAAGTGCGTCCAGGTACGGTCGGTCAGGCAGCGCGAGTGCCAGGCATCACACCTGCGGCCATTTCACTTTTGCTCGTGCATTTGAAGCGCCATTCGCTGGCTGCTCGCACCGCACGCTCAGGTTCCGCCTGAACGGCTGATGCTGGTTCGTCGCGGCTCCAACGCGATCTCGCCAGATTCCGTTAAACACATCGGCTGCGCGCTGCAATAAGGTGTGATTGTCATCATCGTTTCCCCGTACATGTTTTGTTAGCCTGCGCTTCGCGCATCACAAGACCGCTTCGGTGGATTCGACATGACCTGGTTTCTGATCTTCGCAGCCACTGTTTTTACTTTGTACTTCTGGCGTCAGTACAAGACCCAGCAGCGCGAGTTGAACAGCCCGCTCGCGAGCCATCGCTCGGGTCACAGTCACATCGGCCAGGTCATCGTGCTGGAGCAAGGATTGCAGAACGGTAACGGACGTATCCGGCTCGGCAATCGTGATTGGCCGGTTCGCGGCCCGAATCTTCCTGCAGGCGCCAAAGCTCGCGTGACCGGTGTCGATGGCACGGTGCTTCTGGTCGATCGAGTGGCGGCGTAATCACGCTTCGCAGCAAAGCGCTGCAGACACTGTTCCTAGTTACATCCCTGCTCGCGTTTCGCGCGCTCACCATTTTCCCGCCATAGATCTTCGAGCAGAGTTTTCGCTTCCTCGAGCAGCTTTGGCGGTTGCTTGTTCTGCAGCATGCTCAGCGTCTGCGTGTAGAACACGGCGTTCTGCACATAGCCATCTCCGGTACAGCCACTTTCGTTCAAGCGTTCACCGAAGGATTGCCATGCGATCAATTGCTGGCGAGTGAGTCGCATTCCCCAGGGCATTCGCATCATCGACAGGAACGCAAGCGGCTCGCCGTCGCGTGCTGCATCGACGCCGAAAGCTGCTGCACTCGGTGCATCGGCTGGATGTCCATCACAACCCAGCGCCATACAGTTCGCCAGGTCAACCTTGGCACGCGAAAGTGTGCGACCCGCTTGCTTGAGCAGCAGACGAATGGAACCGACGTTCTCGGTCGTCTGATTGCGCTGCACGGCGACCAACCGATTGGTTGCAAGCGCATACATCGCAGGCGCGAAGTTCTTGTCAGCCGCCTGCTGCAACAGCGCTTCACGTCGCGCAGGATCGCGAGCGAACAATGCCATCTCAGTTGCGCTCGCCGGATCTCCAGCATCAACCGCTGCTCGAAGTCGCGATTCGATTCCGTTGTAGTCGAAGGCTGCGCGACTGCAGCCCTGCTTCGCACGCTCCTGATACGCGCGCTCGGCTACGAAAACACCAGCGACACGAGCGAGTCGTTCCGGCGGCAGAACACCTGAGAGTCTTGCGAGCTGACCTTGTGCATCTGTCGGTTGAGTTTGTCCGACGCGACTACACCAGTGCTGGATTCGCACCAATGCAATCGTCGCGTTGCGATCGCCCGCCGCACTCTGCGTGTTCAGATCGCCGATGGCCGCATCCGGTGCGCCCTGGGCGAGTGTCTTGATCACTTCATCTTTAACGCCCAAGCCGACGAGCATTCGCTTGTGTGTGACAAATTGCAGCCGCTCGTAAAACGCAGTCTCGTCCGTCGGCGTGACTTCCACCTTTGCGGGAGCAGGTTGCGGAGCGGGCTCAGGCGTCGATTGCTTGGGTGCTTCGATCGCCGAGGCGTTCAGGCAAAACGCAATCAGCAGTGCGCCGCTCAGGCGGGCTGTGAATGCGTAGTGAAGATTGAGCGTCATAGGGCTACGGAGTGGCGATCAGATCGTACTCAACCTGCACGTTGCCTGTGAACGTCATCTGGCCGCTTTGATAAGTCTGCGAGGCATCGGCGGCCTCGGCGGACATTGCCATCGTCTTCATGCGAGCCATCGGCACGGGAGTGAACCCCGAGCTCGCCGTGATCGTGCGGGCATTGCCGATCTTCGCTCCCGCCGCTTTGCCAATCGCCTCAGCATTGAGACGCGCATCCTGCACGGCCTTCGCCAGCGCTTCACGTTCGAGATCGCGCCGCTTGCTGGATTCCAGGCGCGGATCACCCATCTGATTCACACCAAGATCCGTCGCCTTTTCGAGCAACGTACCCAGCTTGTCCAGGTCTCGCAGATCCACTTCAACCTGACGCGACACGAAATACCCGATCAGATTGCGCTCCTTCGCGTTCGCATCCCAGTTGTATTCGGGCTGCACATTGATGCGAGTCGCTCGAACATACTTCTGATCGATCTTCAGATCGCGAGTGAGCTTCAACACGGCATCGACTGCTTTGGTGACATCGCTGCGCGCGTCTTCGAGCCGAGGTTTACGGGATTCGATACCCAAAGTGACGATCGCCTGATCCGGCTCTGTCTGGACTTCGCCTTGGCCCGACACCGATACGATGCGCGGACGCTCCTCTTCGGCGGCCGATGCGGTAGAGAGCACAGCGGCATAAAGCACGGAAGTGGCGATGACGGAAAGACGGAGTCGCTTCATTCGAGTTTCCTTCTGGTCCGGCTCACGATGTGTGAGTCCATGACACTTTGGTTCGCCACGGCCGCAGCGAGTTCAATGCACGAGAAAATAACTCAGCCGTGCTTGGCCTTTCAGCTGTGGTTAACCCAGGAGCGTGCCGATCAGCGTTTTGAGTTCGGCGCGATCACGCTTCAGATTCGAGCCACGCCCACTGACGATGGCTTCAAGCTCATCCACTGCCTGTTCGAATTCACGGTTCACGACGACATAGTCGAACTCATCCCAATGCGACATGTCGGCGATCGAGTCGCGCAACCGCCGCGCGATCACTTCCTCGCTGTCCGTCTTGCGGTCTCGCAAACGTCGCTCCAGCTCTGCACGTGAGGGCGGAAGAATGAAAATCGACTCGACATGTGGAGCCGCCTTGCGAATCTGCTGCGCGCCCTGCCAATCGATTTCCAGAAGCACGTTCTGGCCAGCATCGAGTAACGCTTCTACCTGCGGCTTCGAAGTGCCGTAGAAATTATCGAAGACCTGCGCGTGTTCCAGGAATTCCCCGCGATCCTTCATTCGTTGGAACGCTTCTTTGTCCACGAAGAAGTAATGGACACCGTTCTGTTCCTTTTCACGAGGTTGGCGAGTCGTGTAAGAGATCGAGAAGCGAAGCTCCGGTAATCGCTTCATCAGAGCGAGCACCAGCGATGTCTTACCTGCTCCCGAAGGTGCAGCGATCACGAATAGTTTGCCGCGTGCCTGCATGGTTGCGATGTTCAATTGCCCGGTCGGCCTTGACCGTCATTCGACGTTCTGAATCTGTTCGCGCATTTGTTCGATCATGACCTTCATGTCGACTGCTGCGCGCGTGGTCTCGACGTCCTGCGACTTCGAGGAGAGCGTATTCGCTTCGCGATTCAACTCCTGCATCAGAAAGTCCAGGCGTCGCCCGGCAGGCTCGGAAGAGTCCAGCACCGACGTGACCTCTTCGAGATGTCCGCCGAGACGATCCATTTCTTCATCAACGTCCATTTTGTGGGCGTACAACACGAGCTCCTGCTCCAGCCGTTCCGGATCTGGCGTCACTCCCAGTTGCGAGATGCGTTCGATAATTCGCTCGCGCAATCGCTGCGAAACTTCTGGCAGACGTCCGCGCACGTTCTGCACTTGTGCACGCATCGCGAGGCAGCGGCTGAGGAGTAATTCGCGAATACGTTGTCCCTCTCGATATCGCGTGTCGTTCAGCTCGGCGAGCGCTTCCTTCAGCAGTTCCAGCGCGGCCACGAGAACGGGTTTGCTATCGACGTTCGCCTCTCGAATAACGCCTGGCCACTTCAGCAGATCGACTGGATTCACCGCGCTCGCCGAAGGAACACGGCTGCGAACATCATCGAGTCGCGCTACCAGCTCATCGAGCAATAGCGTGTCGATTTCCAACGATTGCTGCGAGCCTGCTGCGGATTTCAGATAGAGATTGGCGTCGATCTTTCCACGGCGCAAAGCAGAGGTGATGGTCTGACGAATATCATTGTCGAGCGCCTTCAACTCATCAGGCAGGCGCAACGAGATCTCAAGATATCGATGATTGACCGTGCGCAGTTCACAAACCAGCGTACCCCAGGGGTCCTGGCGTTCGCGGCGCGCGAACCCTGTCATGCTTCGAATCATGCGAAGAGAAAATTCCTGGAGTCGTAAGGTATTAAGGCAAAAGCTGTCTTACTTCGCGCCGTTTGCCAGTGTATAAAGCGGCGCCAAGTGTAACAGCTGAACAGCCGTCCGGCCGGAGCCCGCGCTTGCGGATCGAGTATGCAGATGTAAGCCTGATCGGTGATCGCGAAGACAACCAGGATCGCGTCACCGTTGCGGCTTCGGACAAATCAGCGTTGATGATCGTGATCGACGGCATGGGAGGCCACTCTGATGGCAGCCGTGCAGCCGATACGGCCATGAAGAGTCTTCTCGATTCCTTCCATCAGACGCCTCATCCCGTTTTCGACCCGCTGGGGTTCCTGCATCTATCGTTGAGCAAAGCTCACGATGAAGTTGCGCGTTTGGGCAGCGAACAAGCTATCGATGCCCGGCCGCGAGCAACCACGGCAATCTGTCTCGTTCAGGATGGCGCCGCATACTGGGCTCATGTGGGCGATAGTCGTGTGTACCTGATTCGGCGAGGCAACCTGGTCACGCGCACTCGCGACCATAGCCACGTCGAGTTACTCCTGCGGGAAGGCAAAATTACGGAAGATGACGTGTCGACTCACCCGATGCGCAATTTCGTCGAATGTTGTCTGGGCGGCGATCCGGCGATTCCCGAAATGACGATCAGTACCCGACAGCCTCTGACGTCGGGCGACGTGCTGCTGCTGTGTTCCGACGGCATCTGGGCAAATCTGCGAGATCCGGACATTGCCGCTTTTTTCCGCGGCGATCCGGAAAATCTGCGAGCCTGGCTCGAAGCACTCGGCCGACGCGCTGTGCAGGCCTCCGCGCCTTTCAGCGACAACTCGACCGCTGCTGTGCTGCGTTGGCAGGGAAGCTGATCAAGGCTTCTGATCTCACGGTTGACGGCTGAGCCCGGGCACGGAATCCTCCCCGCCCCAATCCAAGGCACCGACCGGCTTCATGTAGCCCTCGGCTGTCATCCTTCCTCGAGGATCCCTATGAAGAATCGGCCGAGTGGTCGTGCCCCTGATGAGCTACGACCTGTTCGCATCACGCGCGGCTTCACGCGTCATGCAGAAGGTTCAGTGCTGGTTGAGTTCGGCGAAACGCGAGTCCTCTGCACGGCGAGCGTGGAGGAGTCGGTGCCCGGATTTCTGCGCAACAGCGGCAGCGGCTGGGTTACAGCCGAATACGGAATGCTGCCGCGTTCGACGCACACGCGCTCACGTCGCGAAGCAGCGCAAGGCAAGCAAGGCGGACGCACCCTGGAAATCCAGCGTCTGATCGGACGCGCCCTGCGTGCGGTCGTTGACTTGAAAGCGTTGGGCGAACGCACCATCACGCTCGACTGCGATGTGCTGCAAGCCGATGGCGGAACTCGCACCGCCTCCATTACAGGAAGCTATGTCGCTCTGGTCGATGCCGTGAACACATTGGTGCGTAAGCGAGTGCTTCGCGAAAGTCCCATTCATGGACAAGTGGCAGCCGTGTCGGTCGGAATCTGGTCGGGTATTCCAGTGTTAGATCTCGACTACAAGGAAGACTCGGATGCGGAAACGGATATGAACATCGTCATGAACAATGGCGGCGGCTTCATCGAGGTTCAGGGTACGGCTGAAGGCCACGCGTTCCGGCGTGATGAGCTGGATGCTTTGCTGAATCTTGCGGCGGGCGGGATC
>JBJMWN010000414.1:0-28837 GCA_045810085.1 Povalibacter sp.
CTGCCACGAAATCGTCCAGCCGCCCGACTGCTTGGCGATGTCGTCGGCGCCCTGTCCCGCAACAAGCACCCTCGCGTCTCGTTTCAGTGGCAACACGCCATTACGATTCTTCAGAAGGACCAGCGATTCGCGAACCGCCTGCCTCGCGATCGCGCGATGTGCAGAGGCGCCCAGCAATTCAGCCTTGTTCGCGAGCGGTCGCGAAGAAGGCTTGCCTCGTTCGAACAGGCCCGCACGCATTTTCACTCGCAGAATGCGGGTCACTGCATCATCGATGCGCTCTTGCGAAATATCCCCCGCCTTCACTTGCGCCACGGTGTTCTCGATGAACGTCTTCCAATTCGTCGGCACCATAATCATGTCGATACCGGCATTCACAGCCTGTGCGCATTTATCGACGGTGCAGCCCTGCACCTCATCGACGCCGTTCCAATCGCTCACCACGAAACCGTCGAATCCCATCTGATCTTTCAGAACTTCAGTGAGCAGATGACGGTGTCCGTGCATTTTCCAGCCCTGCCAGCTGCTGTACGAAGCCATCACGATCTGAGCACCGGCTTCCAGTGCAGTGATGTAGCCCTGACCATGGATATCGAGCAGCTGCTGTTCGCTCGAAAGATTGTCGCCACGATCGATGCCGCGATCAGTGCCGCCATCCCCGATGAAATGTTTCGCGTTCGCGAGCACGTGATGGGCATCGAGAAAATCAGGCATGCCTGGCGCGCCCTGCAGACCGCGCACCATGCGACCGCCATAGGCGCGGACGATCTGCGGATCTTCGGAATAACCTTCGTATGTACGACCCCAACGATCATCGCGCACGACTGCAAGCGTCGGTGCGAACGTCCAATCGATCCCCGTCACTGCAACTTCAACGGCGGTCGCGGTCCCAATGCGTTCCATCAGATCGGGATCGTTCATCGCGCCCAGACCGATGTTGTGCGGAAAAAGTGTGGCGCCAACGACGTTGTTGTGGCCGTGCACCGCATCCGTTCCCCAGATGATGGGGATTGCGAGTCCGCTAGCGCTGATGTCCCCAGCGCTGGTGTCCATCGATGCGTCGTAGAACGGGTCGGCTAATGCGACCCAGTCACTGACCTTTGCGTATTTGTTATTGCCGGGGAATGCGCCCCCGCCATTCAGAATCGAGCCGAGTCGATACTTACGAACATCGGCGGGCGTGACATCGCGAATATCGGGCTGAACCATCTGACCGATCTTCGCCTCGAGGGTCATCTGCTTGACCAAAGACGCGACCTTGGCCTCGAGCACCGGATCCGCAGCAACGGCGCTGTGAATGCGCGGCCATTGAACATCCTTTGCAGGTTCGGCAGCGTGGCTCAGCGAGCCCAGCAACAGGCCCACGATGATCTGCAAACTCGCGCTCGCCCGACGACTCATACCCAGCATTCGCTTCCACCCCTTCGGATTCGATCCATTGTCTGCAACAACGACTCAATAGGAACGTGAGTCCAGAACGAGAAGAAGGCCGCTGGACATCCAGCGGCCTCCTCGTTCATACCGACACAATGCGATCTTCATTGCCGGCGCGTTGCACTTAGAACTTGTAACGTGCGCCCACAGCGTAACGCGGATCCTGATCCGATAGATCCCACATCTGCAGCGGCGAACGACCATATACCCGGGTGTCCTCACCGGTGAGGTTGATACCCTCGAACGAGAACGTCAGGTGATCGTTCAATGAGTAGTCAACACTCAGATCCAGCTGGCCGTAGTCTTCGACATATTCCGGGTTACGGAAATTGCCGCGGTTGGCATTGCGCAGATATTTGTCACGCCAGTTGTAAGCCAGACGCGCACTCACACCGAAGTTTTCATACATGAGAATCAGGTTCGCCGAGTCGCTCAGACCCAGCAATGCGAACTGATTGACCGTTGGATCGCCAGCATCATCGAATGCCACATCGCCTTTGACGATCGTGTAATTCGCCTGAATGCCGAAGCCCGTGTCGCCGAAGAAGTGCTGACCTGCGAACTCCGCACCGTAGATGTCTGCTTCCTTGTTGTTCACCGGACGAGTCACGTTGAACTGATACAGCGGATCATCGGCAGTTGGCAGAATGTCGTAGGCCGCAGCGATCGCCAGGTGCTGAGCTTCAGTTCCGGTGAATGCTGCTGCGCCACCAGTTTCAGGATGCTCCATCATCGCCATCATCACGAACAGGTTCGTGTCGTCCGTACCGAAGCCTTTGGCTGTCAAAGCGTCAAGCGCAGCCTGAGCACGGGGACCGGACGTCTGGTCACGAATGCCGAACACGGACTCTGATTCCACTTCGTTGCCGATGAAATTCGACACGCGCTTGTCGAACACACCAACCGACAGATAGCTGCTGTCTCCGAAATACCATTCGAGTGACAGGTCGATGTTGTCGGACTGCAATGGCACGAGCGCTGGGTTCGATCCGTTCGCACCCGCGATGTTGCCCTGACCTGTCGAACCCTGTGGCGTAGCGACCGTTACCGAGGATCGCAGCTGGTTGTACTGCGGACGAGCGATGGTCTTGCTGTACGAGACGCGGCCTTTCAACTCATCGGTGATTGCGATGTCGAAATCGATGCTCGGCAGAATGTGGTCATAGCTCGCATCCTGCGAGAACGGCTGCATGGTCGTGCCGGGCGTCAACGAGAAGTCGTTGTTGTCCTGCCAGATCAAGCCTGTCGGCGCGATCAGATTCGAAGTGGAAGTGACGTCCGTGTCTTCGTAACGCACGCCGATCAGGATGTTGACCGGACGCGACGCGAACTCACTCTGCAATCCGAACTGGAAGTAGGCCGACTTGGTGTCTTCCTCAACTTCATTGTTCTGGCCGAACGCAGGGTTGTATCGCAAGACACCATCGGCCTGAGCCGGATCCTGCCAATTGCCGTATGCGCCCGTCGCCCACTGTGCGATCGCGACCGCATTACCTTTGTAACCGGGCACCGGTGCTCCGGACGTTCCGAAGTCGCTGAACTGATCGACCAGGCTGAACGGCTGCAGCAATCCTTCTGGGAATTCGCCGCGATGACCGATACCCCAGTCACCCAACGTCATCTGTCCGCTCGAGCCGCGCTGAGTCATGTCGAGCGCGCGGGTTTCAATGCCGAACTGCAGACGACCACCGGTATCGCCGAAGTCGAGCTCACCATCGAGGCGTGCCTGGGTAATTTCGGTCACCTGATCCTGATAGAAGATCTGCATGACTTGGCTGCCCAGGTCTGCGTTCGTGAACGCGTACTGCGGATCGCCACCCGTCGAAGGAGCAATGGTCGTCGCCTGCGGGAAGAGCGTGCGGCTCGCGATCGGCAGACCGTCGTTGAAGTAAAACGTCTGCTGAAAGCGATTCGTGCAAAGGTTTGGATTCGCCACAGCGCACGTGCTGCCTGCGCGGCCACCCAACGCTACAGTGATCTGACCGGCACCCGAGACCGGCTCGGTCGGGCGGCTGGACATTTCAGAATCGTGGAAGTCGAAGTTAAGTTTGAAAGTGTCCGTCGCCTGCCACGCTGCATTGAAGCCGGCGGATTTCAACTTGTTCGTCTGGTCTTTGTATTCCTGCGCGTAGCTGAAGTCCTTCGCTGTGCCTTCGTCTTCCTGCAGGATGCGAGCGGTCGCGACTTCATGACCTGTATCGAATTCGATCAGGTTGAAGTGGTTGGCATTCATCCACGTGGTCTGCTCGCCGCGCGCCTGCTCGATGTGATTTTCGGCGTACGTGTAATCGGCCGTCAGCGTCAACGAATCCATCGGAGCGAACTGCAGCGTGAGCTGGCCGTTCTTGCGAGTACGCTCCGTATCCGTGAAGTTGTAACGCATGTCCGAAGGAATGGCGTAGAGCTGCCCGTCCTGAGGTGCGTTGCGAATTTCGGCGTTGATCGCGTTGGTGTTCGGATCGCGTGACAGCGCGGTGCTCGTGTTCACCACTTCGAGATCGTTGTCCCAGCGGCGAATGTTCCAGTCGAACTCGTTCGCACCGATCGAGCCGCTATCGCGCTTCTGGTAGCTGCCGGTCAGCGCCACGCCCCAGGTCTTGTCGGGGTTGGCGTAGCTGAAGATGCCCGACACTTCTGGCGTGAAGTCATCGCCGACACGATTGCTTGCATCGTGCACGGCTTTCGCGCCGACGTTGGCGATCATGCCGTCGTTATCGAACGGGCGCGCGGTCTTAATGTTGACCGTCGCACCGATGCCTCCCGGAGTGATATCAGCACGACCCGTCTTGTAGACCTCGACGCCACTGATGCTCTCAGCAGCGAGGTTCGCGAAATTGAAAGAGCGTGAAGCGCCTTCGTCGTTGCCGAATGCGTCGGCTGCGGGCATGGCACGACCGTTCAACGTGACCAGGTTGTACTGCGCACCGAAGCCGCGCGCCGTCACCAATGCGCCTTCACCATCGCGTCGATCGATCGAGATGCCAGTGATACGTTGCAGCGCTTCGCTCAGGTTCGTATCGGGAAATTTGCCGATGTCTTCGGCATTGATCGCATCCACCACACCAACCGCATCGCGTTTGATGTCCATGGAAGCCTTGAGGCTGCCCCGCAGGCCGGTTACGACGACTTCCTCGAGCGAGTCCGTCTGACCCGTCGCTTGTTGTGCGAACGCCGGATTGATCAGGACCGCTCCACCGACGATGGTGAATAGCGCCCTGGAGCGCAGGTTGTGTACCTTGGATTTGCGTTTCATCGAGTCGTCCCTCCACTGAAGAGCTTTCGTAGTTGTTCAGAACTGGGCGACGTCATCCGTCCCCACAGGTTTCGTCCGCGCCGGCGGCGTCGCCGAAGCAGTACTTCATCGCGCAGTGGTGAGATGGCAGCAGCGCGCACGCACGCCGCACGTTGCATGTGCAGGCCAACGGCGCCCGAATCTGCCAGTCGATTTGCATAGCCACTGCCCGAGCCGACGAACACGGCAGCTCATCTGGCCAGCACGGCATATGCCTTCCCCCTGTGCACTAGATCTCGCGGGTACGTTGTGTTCGATTCGAGACAACGCATCCCAGCACTTTCGCGAAGCCTCTTCTCGCCGGGACACCGTTGTCAAGTTGCGGCTATTTTGCAACTAGACTGTTAGCGCTATCTGCTTTGTTTACAGGCATGACAACGTTAGTACCGTCTTTGACAACGGTAACTTCTTGAGCACATATCAGGACGTTGTTTGCGCAACAGACGGTGGGCACTGCATACAGCGATCTGTTGCTGCGAGTCCGCTAAAACGGATGCAAAGCCAATCCTCAGCATCCCGGTGAGAAACCAGCACGCAGGAGATACGTGTTGGCGCGAGAAGAGTGAATGTCGGGCAAACGGGAGCGCAGCTGACATAAGCGCGTGTTGACGTGCGCTGTCATCCGTTTGCTCAACAAAATCTACGGGTTGGATGTGTTGCCGCTACCCACACCGGGCACTACATTAACCAGCCATGATCCAGAAAAAGAAAAGCAGCTCGGCCACACCGGCAGCTGCAGTCAGCAAACGATCCCCATCGAGAACGAGCACGAGAAATCGTCGACGGTCTTTGCGCATTCACGGAACGATTGCTCGCGATATTGGCGTGCGCATCGTTTCGGGACAGTACAAACCTGGCGAATTGCTGGAAGGCGAGATTGCGGCAAGCGATCAGCTGAGCGTCTCGCGCGGCGCGTATCGAGAGGCGGTTCGAATCCTTGCCGCAAAGGGACTGGTCGAATCGCGCCCGAAAGTGGGCACTCGCGTCAGCCAACCCGAGTGTTGGCATCTTCTCGATCCCGATGTTCTGTCATGGATCTTCGAGGCCGACCCGGATGACACGCTGCTCAACAATCTGTTCGAGTTGCGTCGGATCGTGGAGCCGCGTGCGGCCGCGCTCGCTGCGATGCGTCGCACGGATGAACAGCTCGAATTGATGGACCACGCGCTGCGTGACATGGCTGAGCACAGCTTGTCTACGGATGCGGGCCGGCAGGCCGACCACGAATTTCATTCCGCGCTACTACGTGCAAGCGGTAACGCGTTCATGGTGTCTCTGACGAGCAGCGTAGGTGCCGCAGTCTCGTGGAGTACCGTCTTCAAGCAGCGGTTCAATCCAGCATCACGAGATCCGGTCCCGGACCATCGACGCGTTTACGAAGCAGTCAAAGCGGGTGATGCAAAAGCGGCGCACGCAGCGATGGAAGAACTCGTGGATCTGGCGCTATCGGACACGAATGAGGCGCGCAAACTAAAAAGACGCAGCGCTTAGCGCTGCGTCTTTCATTCGCATGTCGCGATGAAGAGGCCCGCATCCATTCCGGACGGGGCCTCTCGCCTGCTTACCAGAAGTAGATGTAGATGCTGGCGATGATTCCCAGGATCACTACGGTGTGGAAGATTTCCCAGAACCCGTAGCTCAGACGATTGTCGGCCGTCTGCTCTTTCGTCACCGAGCGGTAGGTGAGACCTGCGATCTGAGATTCCGGTGCTTTCGGCGTGAACGCGCTGACCACGAAGATCACGGCGCACGTGAACACGAACAGCAGGAAGCTGAAGTACAGCCAGTTGATATCGACCAGCGACTGTATGAAGCCCGGCCATTCGATGTGCTTCACTTCATGCAGCGCCTGGAATATGAGTCGGGCCATGCCGATGACGAATCCGGTCACGATGCCCACCAGACCCGATTTCGGTGTCACGCCGTGAGCGAAGATGCCAAGCATGAATACCGCTGCAATGGCTGGCGCGAGCAACGACTGCACCAACTGCAGATACGTGTACAGCTGACCTTTGCCGAGATCCTGCAGGAACGGGATCCACAGCATCCCGAGGAAGATCACCACACCGGTCGCGACGCGGCCGACGAATACCAGCTGCTTCTCACTCGACTCAGGTTTGAGGCGTTTATAGAAATCGACAGTGAACAGAGTCGCTGTTGAATTGAAGAGCGATGCCAGAGCACTCATCAGCGCCGACAACATGCCCGCGAGAACGAGACCTCGCAGACCGACCGGCAACAAGCTCGACACCAGTACGGGGAACGCACCCTGTGGGTTTTCGCCGATCGATTCGAATCCTGGCGCGCCCTGCTTGTACAAGGCGACTGAAATCATTCCGGGCAACAGGAAGATGAACAACGGAGCCAGCTTCAGGTAAGCAGCGAAGATCGTGCCGCGACGTGACTCACGAAGAGTCTTGCCCGTGAGCACACGCTGAACGATGTACTGATCCGTGCACCAGTACCAGAGCCCGATGATGGGCGAACACAACAACACGCCCAGCCATGGCGTGCTGCTTGGATCGAACAGGAATCCAGGGAAGCCCTGCGTCGCGGGCGTCGTGGACAGCGGACGCCATAGATGGATCGTCTCGGGATTGGCAGCGCGCAGCGCGTCCATGCCGCCAATCTGATGCAGACCCACGAACAGCAACACCGTCGAACCCGCAAGCAGCACGGGGACGTGCATCGCTTCGGTCCACAGCACCGATTTCATACCGCCGAGGATCACGAATACGCCGGTGATGATGACCAGTGAGAAAGCGGCGAACCAGAAGAAATCCACTTGCCCGAATAGGGGAATGTTGACGTGCTGGTAGCCAAGGATCGTCTGAATCGCGAACGCACCGGCGAAGATGGTCACCGAAGCCTTGGTCAGGATGTAGCTCACCAGGAAGATGACCGAGAGCACCGTGCGTGTCGCCGGCGTGTACCGCTTCTCCAGAAATTCCGGCGTCGTGAAGATCTTCGCGCGCAGATAAAACGGCGCGAACACCCAGCCGAGCACCAGGACGAGATAGGAGTGCAGCTCCCAGTGAGCGAAGGCCACGCCGGACCCTGCGCCTGAGCCGGCCAGACCGATCAGGTGCTCCGCCCCGATGTTGGACGCGAAGATGGACGAGCCGATGAGCGCCCATCCGGCGGTGCGACCCGCGAGGAAGTAATCCTCGGTGTTCCTCTCCTTCTGCAATGCACACCAAACACAGATCGCGGTGTTCACTACGAAGTACGCGGCCACTACGGCCCAATCGAGGGCTGAAAAAACTACTGCGGTGCCGGTCATGCTTACCGTCCTGTCGTCATTGTTTGTAATTGCACGGTGCCCGCGCCCGCCGATCCAATACGGCAGACGAAGCATTTATCGATGGAGCTGCCTGCGAGGCCCGCCAGGCTATTGAATGTGAGCTTATTCCCCCAAAGTGCTGAGCATGGTACCGCTATCGCGATCACACGTCCGCCTGTACCCTCTCGGCCCCTCGCACCGCTCCCGCCTCGCGCATTTTTAGCTCAGGGCCCGGTGCAATAATGTCTGAGTTATAGCAATCTAGGCAAATCAGTTGGAGAGCAATCATGGCCGTTTCCGGAGATTTATTCATCGGCTCGCAAAGAGTAAAGAAGCCAGAAACCTTCTTTGCCAGCAATCCAGCCACAGGCCAAAAACTCGAACCCGGTTTCAGCGCTGCGGGATCGCAGGAGATCGAGCAGGCATGCAATCTCGCCTGGGCTGCCTTCCACGTCTATCGAGAGCTCGAGCCTGAGCTTCGTGCCCGTTTTCTGGAAACGGCTGCCGATCAGATCATGGCTCTGGGCGATGAACTGCTCGAGCGTGCTCAGGCTGAGTCTGGACTGCCGCTCGCGCGCCTGACAGGCGAACGTGGGCGCACGGTAGGACAGCTGCGTCTGTTTGCAGATGAAGTGAGAAAGGGCGGCTGGATGGGATTGCGCATCGATCCCGCGCTGCCGGATCGCAAGCCGATGCCCCGTTCCGATCTGCGCATGCGCAAGATCCCACTGGGCCCTGTGGTCGTGTTCGGCGCCAGCAATTTCCCGCTGGCCTTTTCGGTCGCTGGCGGCGACACCGCATCCGCACTGGCCGCTGGATGCCCTGTGATCGTGAAAGGTCACTCGGCACATCCAGGCACGAGCGATCTCGTCGCGCAGGCCATGAGCGCTGCTGTGAAAGCCTGCAATCTTCCAGAAGGCGTCTTCTCTCTGCTGAACGGAAACTCGCGCGCCCTCGGTGCAGGCCTTGTCGCTCATCCTTATGTGAAAGCCGTGGGCTTCACTGGATCGCGAGCAGGCGGTCTGGCATTGATGAAGATCGCGAGCGAGCGGCCCGAACCGATTCCTGTCTACGCCGAAATGAGCAGCATCAATCCAGTCGTGTTATTGCCGGGTGCACTCTCCACACGCGCTGAAGCGTTGGGCAAGGACTTCGTCGCCTCGCTCACGATGGGCGTGGGTCAGTTCTGCACGAACCCAGGTCTGGTGGTCGCGCTCGAAAGTCCCGGACTCGATGCATTTGTTGCGTCTGCCTCCGCAGCGCTCGGCCAAGTTGCTCCGGCCGTCATGCTGACCTCCGGCATTCATGGCGCTTATGAGAAAGGCGTCGACAAACTTCTGCGGCATGAACGCGTCAAGATGTTGGGTCGCGGTGCAGAAGGCACAGGAATGCATTGTGGTCGCGGAGCTCTGTTCTCGATCCCCGCCGAGGATGTGATCAAGCATCCTGAGGTGACGGAGGAAGTGTTCGGTGCATCCTCACTCGTCGTTCGTTGTAAGAGCGAAGACCAGTTGCGAGACACGCTCGAGCATCTTGAAGGTCAGCTGACTGCAACGTTGCATCTGACCGAGCAGGACACGGCATTGGCCGCTCGTCTCATTCCGACGCTCGAACGCAAAGCAGGACGCGTCCTCGCCAACGGCTGGCCGACCGGCGTCGAAGTCACGCACGCGATGGTGCACGGCGGACCATTCCCGGCAACCTCAGACAGCCGCAGTACTTCGGTCGGCACGCTTGCGATCGAACGTTTCCTGCGACCAGTCTGCTACCAGGATTTTCCGGATGCATTGCTGCCTGCTCCGCTGCGCCGCGACGCACCGAAGCGGCCGCATCGTTACGACGGCGTGTATCGCGCGGAGTAATCCTCGCGGGCTACGCACGCAACGCGCGATGCTCATCGCGCGTTGTGTGACGACTGCTTCGGAAGCCAGGGAGAGGAGGCATTTTCAACTATTCAGACGAGTGCAGCGTTGCACTCGCGATTGTGAGTTCAAGGGGAAAACATGACGCTGCGTCTCGTTCAGTTCAAAACCAGCCAGGGTGATCGCCGTGTTGCGGCGCTTGATGAAGTGGGACAGGCAGCCCTCATCGACGGAGCCTCCAGTGTGTATGAACTCGCACGGTTCGCAATCTCTGAACGCTCCACGCTGAGTGCGGTCGTGGCGGCGCGGTCCTCGCGCGACACTGTTGATCTCGACGCAGCCGAGCGCGAAGGTCGATTGCTCGCGCCCATTCATCATCCGGATCCTGCACACCTGCACATGACCGGGACTGGACTGACTCATCTCGGATCCGCCGAAGGCCGCGACAAAATGCACAAGGCCGCGGCCGCCGGTCAGATGACCGACTCCATGCGTATGTTCATGTTGGGTGTCGAAGGCGGCAAACCCGCGAACGGTGCTGTCGGTGCGCAACCCGAGTGGTTCTACAAAGGCAACGGCACGGGTGTGGTCGGAACCGGTCAGCCACTGCCATCTCCTGAGTTCGCACTCGATGGCAGCGAAGAGCCCGAGATCGCAGGGATCTACATCATCGACGATGCGGGCAATCCACGTCGTCTCGGCTATTGCCTCGGAAACGAATTTTCCGATCACGTGACTGAGCGCGGCAATTATCTGTGGCTGGCTCATTCGAAGCTGCGTCACGCTTCACTCGGACCTGAGCTGCTCACAGGCGAGTTGCCCGGCGATGTTCGTGGCACGAGCCGCCTGCTTCGCAATGGCGAGCGCATCTGGGAAAAACCCTTTCTCACGGGCGAGACCAACATGTCTCACTCGATCCGCAATCTCGAGCACCATCACTTCAAGTACGCAGTGTTCCGTCAGCCGGGCGATGTGCACGTGCATTTCTTCGGCACGGCGACGCTTTCGTTCTCGGACGGCATTCGCACGCAGGAAGGTGACGAGTTCGAGATTCACGCGCCGCCGTTCCGTTTTCCGCTGCGTAATCGCTTGGCACGTGTCGAAGCCCCGAGCCTTCCCGTCAGTGCGTTGTAATCGAAGACACGTAGCCGCGGGATCGACTCGAGGTGGGGATGAATAAGATCAAGATTGCGCTGGTGGGAATAGGCAAGATCGCACGCGATCAGCATGTGCCTGCGATCAAGGCCAACGCCGCGTTCGAACTGGTCGCCGCAGCGAGCCCTAATCACAAGCTCGACGGGGTTCGAAACTTCGACACCCTTCAGTCCTTGCTCGCCGCCATGCCTGAGGTCGATGCCGTGTCCGTGTGCACTCCTCCTCAAGTGCGCTACGAGATCGCTCGGTATGCGCTGGAACAGGGTCGCCACGTGCTGCTCGAGAAGCCACCCGGCGCAACGCTCAATGAAGTCAGCGCTCTCCTCGAGGTAGCAGCCGCGCAGAACGTCGCGCTATTCGCGACCTGGCACTCGCGAGAAGCCGCTGCAGTCGAGCGCGCACGACAATGGCTGGCGAGCCGGCAGGTGCTGCGTGCGCTGGTGACCTGGAAGGAAGATGTTCGGGTGTGGCATCCGGGCCAGACGTGGATCTGGAAGGCAGGTGGACTCGGTGTGTTCGATCCAGCGATCAATGCGCTGTCGATCATCACACGCATTCTTCCGGGCCATCTGGTTCTGCGCGATGCTGAGCTTTCTTTTCCCTCGAATTGTGAGACTCCCATTGCGGCTCAGCTGCTGCTCAAGAATGAGCATGGCGCGCAAGTGCGGATGGATCTCGACTTTCTGCAGACGGGTCCACAAACCTGGGACATCGAAGTCGAAACCAACGATGGGCGTTTGGTACTTTCCAAAGGCGGCTCGCTCATGCGCATCAACGACGAGCCCGTGTTCGAGGCGCCCGAACGCGAGTATCCGAACCTTTATGCACAATTCGAGACACTCGTACGGCATCGCCAGCTCGATGTGGATGTCACGCCACTACGACTGGTCGCCGATGCATTCCTGTGTGGACGACGCGTGATCGTTGCTCCTTTCGCCGAATGACGTTGCCATCATGCAGAGCTCAGTGCATTCGCGTGATGCATCCATGAGCGCTGACGAATTTCGAAGAACCGCTCGCTAGGTCTTTCTTGCTCGAGGAAACAACAATGAGAAAGTTCATCTGTTCCTGTGTGGTCGCGATTGCATATTTCGGGGGATCGCTCGCACAGGCGGCGGCGCCGCCGGCAACGGCCACCATCACCGTTCACGCTGATCAGCCAGGCCCGAAGATCAATCGAAACATCTACGGTCAATTTACCGAGCATCTCGGTCGCGGCATCTACGAGGGCATCTGGGTCGGCGAAAACTCCAGCATTCCGAACACTCAGGGCTATCGCAACGATGTGATTGCGGCTCTCAAAAAGATTCGTGTGCCGCTCATGCGTTGGCCGGGTGGTTGCTTCGCGGATGAGTATCACTGGCGCGAAGGCATCGGTCCGCGCGATCAGCGCCCCGTGAAGGTGAACACGAACTGGGGCGGCGTCGAAGAGAACAATGCGTTCGGCACGCACGAGTTTCTGAACTTCGCCGAGTTGATGGGCGCTGATGCGTACATTTCCGGCAACATCGGCTCAGGCAGTCCGGAAGAAATGGCTGAGTGGGTCGAGTACATCACCTCTGATTCCAACTCATCTCTGGCGCAGCTGCGACGCAAGAACGGTCGCGACAAACCGTGGCGTCTGCCGTTTTTTGGTCTCGGCAATGAAACCTGGGGCTGCGGCGGCAACATGCGTCCTGAGTACGCGGCCGATCTGCATCGGCGCTATCAGACGTACATCAAGGCTCCCAGCGATAACAGGCCGCTGCGGATCGCGAGCGGCGCACACGACGAAGATTATTACTGGACCGAGATCCTGCTCTCGCAGGCGTCCAAGTACATGGACGGATTCTCGCTGCACTACTACACCTTCCCCGGCGGACGCTGGGAAAGCAAAGGCCCCTCGACAGCTTTCCCGGAAGATCAATGGGCATCGACGTTGCAATACGCGCTGCGCATCGATGAGCTGATCACGAAGCACTCAGCGATCATGGACAAGTACGATGCGCCGAAGCGGATCGCGCTGTTTGTCGATGAGTGGGGCACCTGGTATGACACGGAGCCGGGCCAGAATCCGGGCTTTCTGTATCAGCAGAATACTTTGCGCGATGCACTCGTCGCCGCGGTGACTCTCGACATTCTGCATCGGCATGCCGATCGAGTTCGCATGTCGAGCGTGGCACAAATGGTGAACGTGCTGCAGGCCATGATTCTCACGGATAAGGAGAAGATGATCCTGACACCGACCTATCACGTGTTCGACATGTATGTGCCGTTCCAGGACGCAACGTTCCTGCCCACTGAGGTAACGACACCGCAATACAAACGAGCTGATTTTGCGATGCCTGCCGTTCACACTTCGGCAGCGCGCGGCACGGACGGCCGGTTACACCTGTCACTCGTCAATCTGGATCCGCACCAGGCGGTCTCTGTCTCGGTCAGGATCACTGGCGCCTCAGGGCGCGGCGCAACGGGCCGGATCCTCACCGGCTCTGCAATGGATGCGAAGAATACATTCGACCAACCGAATGCCTTGCAGCCGCAGCCGTTCAAAGGCACGCGTAAAGGCGACACACTCGTGTTCGCAATGCCCGCGAAATCTGTTGCCGTGGTCGCTGTCGACGAATAGCAAAAGACGCCGGAGCGCAACGCTCCGGCTCAACTTCGACTGGTTTTGGGGGATCCATGGTCAATCGCTCAGTGCTTTCGCTGCTGGCGTTCGCGTGCATGCAAGTGCACGCGAATGCTCCAACCTTGCCCGCGAAAATCGCAAGCCCGGATGGTCAGGTGCAACTGACCTTTCATCTCACTTCCGCGGGTGAGCCGCGTTACTCAGTGAGCGTGGGCACACAGCAGGTGCTCGTTGAATCCAAGCTCGGGCTGGTACGCGATGACGCGGACTTCACTCGATCGCTGCGCGTCACAGATGCCAGTGCATCGAAGACTTACCGCGACAACTACGAACTGCTGACCACGAAACGGCGTTTGAACTCCTACACAGCAACGCAGCAAGAGTTCACGTTGCAAACACCGGCAGCACAGCGTGTGGAGATTCAGTTCAGCGTCTCCAACGATGGCATCGCGTTTCGATATCGCTTTCCCGAGCAAAGCTCGCGCATCCATTCACTCGTGTCCGAAGCTTCGAGCTTCAACTTCCCTGCGAATACGCAGGCCTGGCTGCAACCCATTGCGGTCGCAAAGAGCGGCTGGTCTTCAACCAATCCGTCTTACGAGGAAATCTACGAGAAGGAAATTCCCGTCGGCTCACCTTCACCCACCGGCGCGGGCTGGGTCTATCCAGCGCTGTTTCACACTCCCAATTCATGGGTGCTGATCAGCGAGACGGGTCTGACTCGCAACTACAGCGGCACGCGACTGCAATCGACCTGGCGAAGTGCCGAGTATCGAGTCGAGTATCCGAATCCGCTGGAGCGCTTTCGCGATGGCGCAGTGAATCCGCAATCGACGCTGCCTTGGACCACACCATGGCGCATCGTTGTCGTCGGCACACTCGGCACGATCGTGGAATCCACACTGGGAACAGATCTCGCCGAGAAACCAGCAGCAGGTGCGACAACGCCTCTCAATGGTCCTGGCAAAGCCTCCTGGAGCTGGCCGCTGCTTGGGGATGATCAAACTATCTATGAGACGCAGAAGCGCTTTATCGATTACGCCGCTGACATGGGCTGGTCTTACACACTGGTCGATGCATTGTGGGACAAGCAGATCGGTTACGAGCGCCTGAAGGAACTCGTCGACTACGCGCGTTCGAAGAACGTTCGCATTCTGGTCTGGTACAACTCGGCTGGCGATTGGAACTCGGCTCCGCAGACTCCGCGCGATCTCATGCTCACTCACGAGAGCCGCGTGAAGGAATTCACGCGACTGAAAGAGATCGGAGTTGCCGGCCTCAAAGTCGATTTCTTTGGCGGTGACGGTCAGTCGGTTATCCAGTACTACCAGGACATTCTGGAAGACGCGGCCCGTTTCGGATTCCTGATGAATTTCCACGGCGCGACGCTGCCTCGCGGTTGGCAACGGACCTATCCGAATCTGATGACGATGGAGGCGATCCGTGGCCTCGAATTCGTCACCTTCGACCAGAAGAATGCGGAAGACGAACCCACTCACGCAGCGATGCTGCCGTTCACGCGCAACGTGTTCGATCCGATGGACTTCACACCCGTCGTGCTCGACCGCATCCGCAACATCGAGCGTCGCACCAGCAGTGCATTCGAGCTCGCACTCTCAGTGCTGTTCACCTCTGGAATTCAGCACTATGCAGAGATTCCAGAAGGTATGGCCAAAGCTCCGGATTACGTGCGCAACTTCATGAAGGCAGTGCCGAGCATCTGGGACGACGTGAAATTCATCGACGGCTATCCCGGCAAGTTTGTCGTGCTCGCTCGTCGCAGCGGCTCGCAGTGGTACGTGGCTGGCATCAACGCAGAGAAGCAGCCACGAGAAGTGTCGATTGATCTGAAGTCATTCAACGCGCGTGGCCTTGCGATCATCACCGATGGCGGTGGCGGCAATCTTTCCTTTGCTCAATCGCAATCAGATGCGGATGCTGACGGACGAGTGAAGCTGACACTCGCTCCTCGCGGCGGGTTTGTCGGGACCGTGAACACGCCGCTGACTCGAAAGGTGAAATAGAGAGCGGCGAAGAAGGCGCTTGCGCCTCGGGCCATGACGTCCGGCTGAAGCCGGACCCACAATGAGACAAGAGCCGCGCGTTAATGCGTTTTGATGCGGCTCTTTGCGATCGCGGTGCTGCTCAGTGATTGTGTCGAGGCACACCGATGGTCTGTGCGATGCGCTGGTACTTCGGTGCGTTCTCGAGCACGGCACCGGTTGAGGCCTGGCCAATCGTCGCACGCTGAATTTCCTGCCACGGTGTCTGGCTTGCAGGAATTGGGTAGCCACCTGCAGCCTGCAGTTCGCGGCGGCGCTGCTGCAACTCTTCTTCGCTGATCAGCACATTCGCTTCGCCGCGGCGCAAATCAATACGCACTCGATCGCCCGAGCGCAGTAACGCCAGGCCGCCGCCTGCAGCCGCTTCAGGCGACGCATTCAAAATGGATGGCGAACCTGATGTGCCGGACTGACGTCCGTCACCGATGCACGGCAGATGATGAATACCCGCTTCGATCAAGCGCACTGGTGGACGCATGTTCACAACTTCTGCAGCGCCTGGATATCCGATCGGACCCGTACCGCGCATGAACAACATCGTTGAGTCATCGATGCCGAGTGCAGGGTCATCGATACGTGCGTGATAGTCCTCGGGTCCATCGAACACGATGGCTCGACCTTCGAACGCCTCGGGATCCTTCGAATTGGAGAGATAACGTGCGCGGAACGCCTCGGAGATCACGCTGGTCTTCATGATCGCTGAATCGAACAGATTTCCGCGCAACACAGTGAAGCCCGCACGCTTCTTCAATGGCTGATCGAAAGGCCGGATGACCTTGTCGTCCTCGATGCTCGCATCCCGGCAATTTTCACCGAGGCTCTTGCCGTTCACCGTCAGAGTGGACTCCGTGATGAGGCCTTGCTTCATCAGTTCGGAGACGATGGCCGGAACACCACCCGCACGGTAGTAATCCTCGCCGAGGTATTCACCCGCAGGCTGCAGATTCACCAGCAACGGCACTTCGCGACCGTATTCCTGCCAGTCATCAATCGAGAGCTCCACACCGATGTGTCGCGCGAGCGCGTTCAAATGAATCGGTGCATTCGTCGAACCGCCGATCGCAGAATTCACACGAATGGCATTGATGAAAGCTTCACGCGTGAGAATGTCCGACGGCTTTCGATCAGCCGCGACCATTTCGACGATTTGTTTGCCCGTGAGGTAAGCGCATTCCTGCCGATCGCGATAAGGAGCGGGAATCGCTGCCGAACCCGGCAATGACATACCGAGTGCCTCGGTGAGGCTGTTCATCGTTGTCGCGGTACCCATCGTGTTGCAGTAACCGGTCGACGGTGCAGAAGACGCAACCAGCTTGATGAAGCCTTGATAATCGATCTTGCC
Source organism: Povalibacter sp. (assembly GCA_045810085.1). Lineage (GTDB taxonomy): Bacteria > Pseudomonadota > Gammaproteobacteria > Steroidobacterales > Steroidobacteraceae > Steroidobacter. The sequence goes on from JBJMWN010000414.1 coordinate 17,043, forward strand.
GGCAGCCAGAAGCTCACGTGCACGCCATACGATGGTTCCCGAACCGGTGCGTTCGCCGCGATACCAGCCGTTGAGCATCGGACCTACCGATAATGCGATGGCCGGAATGTTCACGGTGGCGGCCCCCATCAAACATGCGGGCGTTGTCTTGTCGCAGCCAATCGTCAGCACTACACCGTCGATGGGATATCCAAACAGCACTTCAACGAGACCGAGATACGCCAGATTGCGATCCAGTCCTGCCGTAGGACGCTTGCCGGTCTCCTGGATTGGATGCATCGGAAATTCGAGCACGATGCCACCCGCTTCGCGAATGCCCTCACGCACACGCTCAGCCAGGATCACGTGATGCCGATTGCAGGGCGACAGATCGCTTCCAGTTTGCGCAATGCCGATGATCGGCTTGCCTGACTGCAATTCCTGCAGCGTGAGGCCGAAGTTCATGTAGCGCTCGAGATAGAGCGCTGTCATGTCGGCGTTGGAAGGATCGTCGAACCAGGCTCGCGAACGTAGCCTGCGCGGGCCACCCGGAGGTGCAGAGTTGGATGCAGTCATTGGATCACTTTGACAAGAAAGCTAGCGAACTGTCGCGCTCATCGGATCGCATGCGAACACGCGGTGTCAGGCCCGTCCGAGCCTCATTCCACCGCTCATTAGGCCAGATCAGCGCGACGCTACGGAGAATTTGTAGACGATGATGTTGCTGTAGGCCTGCCCTGGATCCAGGCGGGCAGAAGGGAAATCGGCATGATTCGGCGAGTCCGGGAAGACTTGCGGCTCGAGACACAATGCGTCTCCTTGTCGGTAGATATGCCCGCGCTTGCCCGTCACGGTGCCATCGAGAAAATTGCCCGAATAGAACTGCACGCCGGGAGCGGCCGTCAACAACTCCATCACGCGACCTGACTCAGGATCTTCCAACCGTGCCGCGACGCGCACCGCGCCTACCGGTCCGCGCAGAACATAGTTGTGATCGTAACCGCGACCGACACGGATTTGTTCATCGCTCCCTTCGCGGACGCGAAGTCCGATGGGTTGCGGCGTACGGAAATCGAAGGGAGTACCGGCGACTGCGCGTCGTTCACCCGTTGGAATCAAAGTGGCATCGACAGGCGTGTAAGCGTCCGACATCAGCGTGAGCTTCTGGCCCATGATGTCCGTTTTCCCCTCGCCTGCCAGATTGAAGTAGCTGTGGTTCGTGAGATTCAGGACCGTGGGCTTGTCGGTCGAGGCGCGGTATTCCAGCCGCAGCTCATTCTGCTCGTTGAGCAAATAGGTTGCCGTTACCTTCAGATTGCCCGGGTAACCCTGATCGCCATCTGGACTCAACGTACTTAAAGTCACTGAATCCTTGCCGACCGACTCGACCTTCCACACCGCTTTATCCAGGCCCCGCTTGCCTCCATGCAGATGATTGGGCCCGTCGTTCACGGTCAATTGATAGCGCTTACCGTCGAGCTGAAACTGACCGCCACGAATGCGATTCGCATAGCGGCCGACTGACGCTCCAAAATATTGAGGCTTTGCGAGATATTCCGCGGCGCTGTCATAACCGAGCACCACGTCGGCAGAGCCATCTCGCCCCGGCACGGTGAGCGATTGCAGGATCGCGCCGAATGTCAGCACGCGGGCCTTCACGCCAGCCGCATTCGACATCTCAAAAGCCTCGATCGCGGTGCCGTCTTCGAGCTTGCCGAAGTTCACCCGCTTCACCTCAACAGCACCTGCCGAGGTGCTCGAGAGAGCCATTACCGTCAAAGTCATGAGCGCTGTAAGTCTTTGTTTGTACATTGTGGTTAGAAGAATGCAGACGCAATGATAGCCACCGGGAGCCCCCGACTCGCGGTCCAAATTTACTCAGACAACTTCTCATTATTCAGCACCTCAGGCAAGTATGGATTGACGCCCGACCAGCAGGCTCAGTGCCCACATTGCGGAACCCTGCGCGATGGCCTCGGTGAGCACGTAAGAATTCAGACCGACTGTTGATTGATTCGCGCAAAGGCCTGCGGCACGGTGCTGCTATGAGCAAAGTCATGATCATCACCGGAGCGAGTCGCGGGATCGGCGCGGCCACTGCTCGCCTCGCCGCGCAACAAGGCTACGCCGTGTGCATCAACTATCGGGTGAATGCTCGGGCCGCCGAAGCACTTAAGGATGAGCTTTCGACCATCGGAACCTCGGTTATTGCCGTACAAGCCGATGTGGGCGTTGAAGCAGAGGTCATCCGCCTGTTCCAAACGGTAGACCACGAGCTTGGCCGCGTGAACGTACTGATCAACAACGCCGGCATGCTGGAGCCACAGATGCCCGTGACCTCAATGTCAGCAGAACGCATCACGCGAGTGTTCAACACCAACGTCGTTGGTTCGTTTCTCTGCGCACGCGAAGCGATCGTGCGGATGTCAACGAAGCACGGCGGCGCGGGTGGCAGCATCGTGAACGTGTCTTCGATGGCGGCACGCCTGGGTTCACCCAACGAGTACGTTGACTACGCCGCCGCGAAGGGAGCAATCGATACCTTCACGATCGGACTCGCAAAGGAAGTTGCAGCGGAAGGCATTCGAGTGAATGCAGTGCGGCCTGGATTGATCCACACCGAGATGCACGCGAGCGGCGGTGAGGCTGGTCGCATCGAACGATTGAAAGATTCAGTGCCATTGAAGCGCGGCGGTCGACCAGAAGAAGTCGCTCACGCGATTCTCTGGCTCGCTTCCGATGAAGCGTCGTACACGACGGGCACGTTCATCGATGTGTCGGGTGGAAGATAGGGCGGAGAGCCGCAAAAAAAGCGCAAAAGGCACATGGGAGGAAACGAGCAGGTTAGTTGCCGCTGGTCAAACCTATGCGCCTTTTGCGTACCGACTTCTTTCTCCTCAACGAGACAGCGCAGCGATCACCGCTTGGTTACCGGCGCGATGCGCGCGCTCGATCGGACTCAAACCATCCTTCGCCTTCTTCTGAGTCTGCGCGCCCGCCGCGATCAGCAGTCGCACGACCTCCGCGCGATCGGAAGCCGACGCGGGCAACCAGACCGGCGCACGATCCACCGCATAGTCGAGTGCCGTGTATTTGCCGCCATTCGCGAAATTCGGCGAAGCGCCGCCCTCGAGCAGCACCTTCACCACATCAGGAACGCCTGCGTTGCTGGCGATCATGAGGGGACTCATCTGCGTGGGACCACGACGAATGAGAACGTTGAGATTTGGCTTGCGTGCCACGATCAGGCGCAGCACTTCCAGTGCGGCTGCGTGGTTGGCCGGATCGGGATGATCCAGATCGTTCGTGAGCGCCACGCCATTCATCGCAAAGAACGCAGCGGAGAGCGCGTTGCCGATCGCGCCGTCGGACGATTCGCGGTTTAGATCCGCGCCATGCTCGAGCAGAAATTTGACCATCAACGGACGCGTCATCATGGCGGCAGTGATCAGTGGCGTGCGGCCCTGACCCAGGTCCGCATTGATATCTACACCGGCGTTGAGCGCGGACTGCGCCATTGCGGGATCGTCATTCGCCACAGCAATCGCCAGCTGATCCGAACTCTCCGCTTGCGCAGAATCGACAAAAGACAACAGCAGCAGAGCTGCGAAAGCGACAACTCGCATTGGATTCACCTCAAACTCAGGAACGGGATGTGTACATAGTGATCGGTGAGTGATCTCGCACTCATCGCCCAGAGGAGCCATCCCGACGCACTCCGGAGCCAATGCCGCGCTGCATAAGTGCGTGCTGTACACACTCGCGACCCGCTCGCTGTACTGCTGACGCTGACCTCATTCTGAGGCTGCGAAAACGCTGCGGGGTCCCGTAAGCTAGCCGCACTTTCGCTCCACGAGCGATTCGCTCGAGACTCACTATGTCCTGGACCTTCTCCCAACGCGCACAGAAACTCACCAGCTCTGCGATTCGCGAGATCCTGAAAGTTACCGAACGACCCGAAGTGATTTCCTTCGCCGGTGGCTTACCCTCGCCCGCAACGTTTCCCGTCGAGCGTATTCGCCAGGCTTGCACCGACATTCTCGCGAGCAATCCATCAGCTGCTTTGCAGTACGGGCCCACCGAAGGCTATCTGCCGTTGCGTGAGTGGGTTGCTCAGCGCTACAGCAAAGACGGCGTGAGCATTGGCGTTGATCAGGTCCTGATCACCACGGGCTCGCAACAGGGATTGGATCTTCTCGGCAAAGTTCTCATCGATGTCGGAAGCCGCGTGTTGGTCGAAACGCCAACCTATCTTGGTGCGCTGCAGGCGTTCTCGTTGGCAGAGCCACAGTTCGTATCCGTGCCGTCCGATGATCAAGGTCCGATTCCTTCCCGATTGACTCGCGAACTCACCGACGGCGCGCGTTTCATGTACTGCCTGCCCAATTTCCAGAATCCCACCGGACGACGACTGCCGATCGAGCGCCGCACAGAACTCTCACGCATCGCACGCGAGACAGGTTTGTTGTTGCTGGAGGACGATCCGTATGGCGCACTTTCGTATAGTGGCGAGCAATTACCCACGCTGCTCTCGATGAGCCCTCAAGGCGTCGTGCACATGGGTTCATTCTCCAAAGTGCTCGCACCGGGTCTGCGCGTGGGTTACGTGATCGCACCCGAGAAGTTGCATCGCAAGCTGGTGCAGGCGAAACAGGCTGCCGATCTGCACACGCCCAGCTTCACGCAACGCATCGTGTACGAGAGTCTTCGCAACAACTTCCTCGACGAGCACATCCCGAAGATTCGAACGCTGTACGGTTCACAGTGCCGAGTGATGTTGGATGCATTGAAGGCACACTTCCCTGCTTCAGTGACATGGAATGAGCCTGAAGGCGGCATGTTCATCTGGGTGAAATTGCCCTCGCATGTCGACAGCACAGCACTGCTGGAGAAAGCGATCGCACAGAATGTGGCGTTCGTTCCGGGCGCACCATTCTTTGCTAACGAACCGCAGCACAACACCTTGCGCCTGTCGTTCGTCACGGTGCCTAAAGAAAAAATCGAAGAAGGCATCACGAAGCTGGGCAAGTTGATTACGGACGAGTGCGCTAAAGCAGCCGCGTGACGTCGAAGCTACGGATCCACTATCCAGTGCGCGGATAAACTGAGCACTGATCCTGATCAGCGCCATGAGTCTTCTGCGCTTCTTGCGTATTCAGAACCCGAGCAGATCCAGCTGCCGCGTATCGCCGATCACCTTGTCGAAGTCGAGTCGCAGCGTCGCGAGCACTGGCTCGGCAACGGGCTTCACCTGTTTGCTCACGTAGTGCTCGAGATCAATCGGATGCTGGATGTTGTCGATCGGCTCAGCACCCGCCGTCGTCATGACATAGCTGATGGTGCGACCTAGCGGCTGCGTTGACTTTCTCGCGGCAGCGACATGAGGCGGCGTAGTCGCGGTGTATTCCTCCGCGTCCTTTCGAAGACCTTTGGAATACACCAGCAACTCATCCAGCGCGCCGTTACGTAGTTGCTTCACGACATCCGACAGATAGCGATCCACGGCCTGGTCGCTGAAGAGTCGTTGATACAACTCACGTTGAACCTGCTTTGCGAGCGCAGTCCAATCGCGCCTGACGACCTCCATCCCGACGAACTCGACGGCGTCGCTCCCGAAGCGCATACCAACGTAGCGTTTGCTGGCGCCACGTACACTGCCTCGCGCTTGCGGCAGAAACAGGCGCACATACAGCTTCTCGAATTTCAGCTCGAGCTTGCTCGTCACGTGCCACTCCCTGGCGATATGTTCGGAGATCTCTCGACTCAGTGTGGATGCGAGTTCGCGACCGCGTGCCTGCGCGTCCTCGGAAGAATCCATGCCTGAGTGCACGAACAAGCTGTCGGTGTCGCCATAGAGAACCGTGTAGCCGGCGTTCTCAAACCAGCGCTTCGACCACAACAACATTTCTCGACCGGTGCCGGTGATCGAGTTCGCCAGCGCTGGGTTGAAGAATCGACACGCAGGCGTACCCAACACACCGTAGAAGGAGTTCATCAAGATTTTGACGGCATTGCTCGCGACATCATCGCCCGCCTTTTTTGCAGCTTCGCGACGCGGAAAGAGTTCATCGAGCATGCCAGGCAGAATCCCTGGCTCACGTCGGAATGCGCCGCCGGGCAAACGAATCAGATCTTCGCTGGCGGACGGCTGTGCGACGTACGTAAGCGGGTCGATGTTGAAGGTTCGAATCAAGCTCGGATATAGGCTCTTGAAATCGAACACCCAGACATTGCGATGCAATCCGGTAATGGGCTCGAGAACGTGACCACCCTGCTGTGCGGCATGCACGCGAGAATCATCGGATCGCACCGTCGGTGCGACGATTCGGCGACGTTCCAGCTCAGTGAGATACAGAAAATCAAACGAAGCGATGCTCGCCGCCACTCTGTCGGGCGTCATGCCAGCGAGTTGGCTGCGAGCAAAAGCGAGCTCGATAACATTGAGCTTCTCGACGATCTGGAATGCGAGACGCGCATCGGTTCGTGCATAGAGCGCAAAGGCAGGAAGATCGTCGCGGTAGTTATGCAGGATTTCTTCGAGCCGATCCTGCACGTTACCTTTGACCGCTTTGCCTTCACCCAGCACATCACGCGCGACCGCATCGAGTGAATAGTCGTCCATGCGCACGAATGCGCCGCGCAGCAGATCGATGCCATCGAGGACGAGCCGACCTGGAATAGAAGCCTGGCCGCTACCGAAATAGCCCTCGGGTTTGCGGACGCGAATGGCGCCTGGATCACGGCCAAGCTCGAAGGGGTGTCGCACGCGAGCAGAGATCCGTTGCAGGGCACTCAGATCGAAATCGATGATGTTCCAGCCGGTGATCACGTCCGGATCGTATTCGCGGATCTTCCGACAGAACTGCTCGATGGCTGCGTACTCGCTCTCACACCGGATCGCGTGATCCGGCATCTCGCGTTCGCTGTCATCGACGATCAACACTTCATCGATGCCTGGAGCGAACATTGAGATCGCGAGCAAGCGCTCGCCATTCGGATCCACTTCGATGTCGAACGAAAACACTCGCGGCTGAATCTTCACCGCCGCCGGTCGCAGCTGCGGATTGTCGAAAATCAGATTCACACCTCGTCCAGGGATGGACTCACCTTCGATCTCACAACCGCCTTTGATGCCGCGTTCGATCAGATAGCGAACCGCGAATCTGACGTCGGCTTCAAACGTGTCGATACCCGCGCGATGCAATCGATCGCGAATCTCGGGAACATCCGTGGGAGCGTCCGCCTCGATGCGGCTGACTGGATCGCCTTCGAAGGTTCGATACTGAACCTCGACGGGAATCGGAGCACGTTGAGCTCGCGCGCGCTCAGCATCGCGTGTACGAATGTAGAAGTGTGGACGCTGCCGGTCATCCCGGACCAGAAACGTGCGGCCGTCTTCGAGGCGTCCATACAAATGAACCACGGGCGAGCGATGCCCTTCGGAGAACACGACGCGATAGCTCGCTTGCAGAATGAATCCACGCATGAGGGCGCTTGGACGTCTATCGGCAGATTGCGACGCGGTCAATCCGCGACACGACGCGCGAGCGAAACGACGATGTCGACACTTGAGGTGATCGGATCGAACTGAATCCGAGCTTCCCCACGCTGCAACTGCTGCAGGACGTGCGTGACCTTTTGCTCGAGCGAGAACTCGTGCAACCCATAGTCGGTGCCTTCACGAAGCACGAATGCCTCGATCACACCTCGCAACGCTTCTGGTGAAAGGTCGGCGTGGGGGACGATTACGGGTTCAGGTGCGTTATCGATCATCTTGAAGTGACGAAGGTGACGAGCGGCCAGTGTATAGCTTTGCGAGTGAGTGTCGGTATGCTCGGTGCAGAGACGTCCTTGAGCCACCCATCCTGGAGAAAGACTTATGAAGAAAACCTACACAGGCGGCTGTCATTGTGGCGCGGTGCGTTACGAAGCCGACATGGATCTGAGCCAGGGCACGATCCGCTGCAACTGTTCGATCTGCAGCAAAGGCCGTGCCTGGCTCACATTCGTCAAAGGTCCTGACTTTCGCCTGATCAAAGGCGAAGATGCGCTGGCTGAATACGAGTTTGGGTCGCATCGGATTCATCACATGTTCTGCAAGTCGTGCGGCATCAAGCCATTTGCCAGAGGAGCCGGAGCGGACGGCTCTGCATTCCACGCCGTGGTCATCGGAACCCTGGAGAACGTGCCCGACGAAGAACTCGCAGCGTTGCCCGTGATGTATGTGGATGGTCGCCATGACAACTTCAAGGCCCCGCCTGCCGAGACGCGTCATCTGTGATCTCGCGCGTGAGCGTTGATCAGACAGCGCGGAGCTTGCGTCTGTATTCGGCTGGCGAGTAGCCAAGCTCCCGCTGAAAGATCCGGCGAAACGAAGCGACATCGCTCACCCCGACACTTTCCAGAACCTGCTCGAGACTCCGACGTGTGGTGCGCAGGAGCTGCTGCGCTTTCTCGATCCGCTTCAACTGGATGAACTTGCGAGGTGTGGTTCCGTAGGCGTCCAGAAATTTGCGGTGAAAGGACCGCAGGCTCATGCCGGAGCGTTGTGCCAACACTCTGGCTGGGAGCGGATCTGAAAGATGGTTCTCGATCCAACGAGCGACTTCGCGCACGGGGCCCTGCGCGACATCAGGGTCTATCAGGTGCTGCGCATACACCGATTGCTTCTGCCGCACGCTATCCGCGAGCAATGTCTGACCTAATCGATGCGCAATTTCGCGCGCACTCGTGAGCGCGACGATATGCAGCACGAGATCGACGACTGCAAGATAGCCGCCGGCAGTGATCACATCATCGTGATGGCTGAGCATCCGCTGAGGGTTCCATTGCACCTGCGGGAATCGATTGCGAACGGTCGTGGCCCATGCCCAATGTGTCGTTGCCTCGCGGCCGTCGAGCAGACCCGCCGACGCCAGAGTCATCGCACCCAGGCATGCAGATGCGACGACCGTGCCTTTGCCATGCGCAGAGCGAACGCACGCCACTTCCGGTTCACCCGGCAAGTAGTCGCGACTGACGCCATCGAGCGGGGTCACGATCAGATAGTCGTACCGACCGCGAACGGCACGCGTTTCGAGCGTAGCGCCGCCGAGCGCGAGCGTGCGCTCCTTGCCTGCAGAGACGAAATGCACTTCGTAATGCGCTTCACCGATGAGTCGATTGGCGCGCTGGAAGATTTCTCTGGCCAGTGAGGCGAGCGCAAGGGAAGAGTTCTCCGAGAGCAACACGGCGATACGGGATGGTTGGGATTTCGTGCTTGGCATTTTTCACCTCAATAGCGGCAAGAATGCCACTGCTGCGCGGTGCCCGAAAGAGCCAGGATTCCGGCACGTAATCGCAAGGAGATTTCCGTGCCGCTCATCCAGCCACCCGCCATCGAGATCACGTATATCGGAGGTCCCACCGCTCTGATTTCGATCGATGGGCTGACGTTCATCACTGACCCGACCTTTGACGCACCCGGCCAGGAGTACGCATCGGGCAAGGTCACGCTCAAGAAGCTGAAGGGTCCAGGGCTGGCGCTGGAGCGCATCGGCAGGATCGATGTCGCCCTCGTGAGTCATGAGCAGCATCCCGACAACCTGGATATCTCAGGCCGTGCTTTGCTGCCCACCGTTCCGCTCGTGCTTACAGCAGAGCGAAGCGCCGAAAAGCTGGGAGGCAATGCTGTCGGTCTGCAGCCATGGGAATCAAAAAGCATTGAGACGCCGCACGGATCGACATTGCGCGTCACTGCAACACCCGCTCGACACGGTCCCGCTGGCATCGAACCGATTTCTGGCGATGTGATCGGCTTCGTCATCAGCCAGGGTGAGACCGATCTCGTCTACGTGACGGGTGACACCGTGTGGTACGACGGTACGGCGGAGATTGCGCGTCGTTACGCACCGCGGGTCGTGCTTCTGTTCGGAGGCGCAGCATGTGTCCGCGGTCCGTTCCATCTGACGATGAATACCAACGACGCGGTGGAAGCGGCCATGGCTTTCAGAAATGCGACGCTGGTGCCCGTGCATCACGATGGTTGGGCACATTTCACCCAGACTCAGTACGACCTCGCACAGACTTTCACGACCTTAGGGATTGCAGAGCGCATCAAACTCGTCGAGCCGGGACGAGTGATGCGATTCGAGTAGCGCTTGGATTAGGGATTCGACGCTTCTAGCCCGTCCGGCCGGGTGACAGAACGCGGCGTACTTGCGACAGTGCGTCGCCGCAGCCTGCGGTAAGGATGCACAAGGATCGCGTATGGCTGTCTCGAGTCAGTTATCACCCATCACGCAACGCCTGCGACGCATTCAGCAAGTGCTCGGTGTGACTGCTGATGGCGTGCTCGGGCCTGAAACACTCACAGCGCTCGAGACTCGGCTCGATATCACGCTGCCCGCGCGTGCTTACAGTCTGGAAGTGTCGTGTCGCAGCCTGAACGCGATCATCCAATTTGAAGTCACTTCCGAAGCTACGTACGAGCAGCGATATTGCAAGCCGAGCTGGCCGGGCGCTTCCAGCGGAGTCACTGTGGGTATCGGTTACGACCTCGGCATGAGAAGCAAAATCCAGATCCAAGCAGACTGGCAAGGATGGATTGCAGATGCCGATCTGGAACGCTTGCTTACTGTCCAGGGTGTGAAGGGCGATGCGGCCAGGCCACTCACACGCAGCCTCACCGATGTACAGATTTCGTACGATGTCGCACAAACTGTTTTCTACCAATCGACGCTGCCGTCGTTCGCAGCACTCACGCGATCGACTTATCCCGGCGTTCACAAATTGCCGGCCGATGCTCAAGGCATGCTTTTGTCGGTGATCTACAACCGTGGTGCATCACTCAGCGGATCGCGCCGTGCGGAGATGGCAGCGATGAAGCCGTTGATTGCCGGTCGCGATAAAGATCTGGTGGCAATCGCCAACCAGGTGCAGCAGATGGCGCGCTTGTGGCCCGGCGTTGCGGGACTTCAGCAGAGGCGTCGCAAAGAAGCAGACATGATTCGCAACGCGGATCGTGAGTACGAACAGAGTGATCTCGTGCGACTGTGAAGTCTTTGCAATGTAGCGATTGCATTTCAGTACGAAATTCATCGAGGAAAATCACTCACACATCGACAGCGTTGCGCAGGGAACCTCTGCGGCGCAATCGCATTGAGTCACTGCCGAACGCCATTCGCGTTCTCTTCCATAGGAGTGACACATGACAACACCATCAGGACACACGTCCGCGATTCGCGCGAAGAAGGTCATCGGTACGAACGTGAAGGATGCCGCCGGCGAGAAGATCGGCGAGGTCGAAGACATCGTGCTCGATAAGCAGTCCAATCAGATCATGTTCGCTATCGTCGGTGTAGGCGGCGTCCTCGGCATGGGTGAAAAGTTCACACCCGTTCCCTGGAGCACGCTTAACTACGACAAGGATGAAGGCAGCTACATCGTCAACCTGAGCCGCGAACAGCTGAAGTCAGCACCTGCTGATTCGATCGAGGAGCTCACGAAGAATGACGGCATGGGCTATCGCGATCGTGCGTACGCGTACTACAAGGCCAAACCTTATTGGCAGTGATGCTCGCGGCGATTTTTCTTGAACGAACGACCGGGATGGCCGGACGCCATCCCGGTCTTTTTATGTGCGCGACATTGCATCTGCTGCGACAAGCGAAGGACAAGCTCAGACGGGCGATCTGAATCGGAGAGCGGAAAGGCTGGCCGCAAAAAGGATCAGACTCACCAGAACGAGCGGTCAGAGCCAGCCTCGTACTCCCTCTTCACCTTGCGTCTTTTGCGCCTTTTGCGGCCGCTCAACTCTGAATCTTCGAACTTCAGTG
>JBJMWN010000415.1:0-6482 GCA_045810085.1 Povalibacter sp.
CAGGTCAGTCAGTATCTCGCAACGTTGAAACCAGAATATCCGCACTCGCTCGCTGAACTGATCGCGCGCGCCGAGGCTCCGGGTTCGGGTTACACGAACCCGTGGCGCCTGAACGCCATGAAGGAAGCACAGGCATCGGTCGGCGGCCTCGACGAACCCGAGTATCTCGTCGCACGCAATCAGGGGCTGGCATTGATTCGCGCCACTGTCGAGGCGACTTTTACCAAACATCAGCTCGATGCACTCATCTATCCCACGTCGCCCCGTCCGGCATTGCCGATCGAGCCGCCGGCGACACCGCCCGCCGCGGGTGGCCCAGGTTCGGCAACCAATATCGCTAATCGGACGGGCTTCCCCGATCTGATCGTTCCGGCCGGCATGACCAAGGATGGCCTGCCCGTGACCATCTCTTTTTTTGGTCTCGCCTTCAGTGAGCCAAAGCTTCTTGCGTACGGCTATGACTTCGAACAGGCCACGCATGCCCGTGTGTTGCCGAAGTACACGCCGGCACTCGCCGGAGAAAAAGTCACGACGACGCAAGGGTCATTCGCCGCGGCTACACCGTAGCGAAGCCACTACCGAAAGGATCACGATGAACATACGACCTAAATCGACGCTGGCAGCCTGCGTGCTGGGTGCAGTGTTATCGGTGCTCACACTGGCCCAGACGCAGGCTGCCACGTTCGATCTGTCGACCGCGACCATTGCCGACATTCAGGCCGCAATGGATCAAGGTGCGTTGACGTCGGAGAAGCTGGTGCAGCTTTACCTGGCGCGCATCGCCGCTTACGACCAGCAAGGTCCGAAGCTCAATGCGGTCCTGACATTGAACAAGAATGCATTGGCAGAGGCGCGCGCACTCGACATCGAACGCAAGGACAAAGGCCCGCGCTCGCCTTTGCATGGGATTGTCGTGCTGGCGAAGGATGTCTATGACACTCATGACATGCCGACGACCGGTGGCTTCAAGCCGATGGCGACATCGCAGCCCTCGCGCGACGCATTCGTGATTGCACGATTGCGCAGTGCCGGCGCAATCATTCTTGGCAAGCTCAATCAATCGGACTGGTACGGCGTGGCACCGAGTGGCGGCAGTACGCTGGCGGGCCAGCCGATCAGCCCGTACAACCCGAAGAAGACCACAGGCGGCTCGAGCTCTGGCACGGGCGTTTCGATGGCGGCATGGCTGGGCACGGTCGGGCTGGGAAGTGATACCAGCGGTTCCATCGTCATTCCCACGACGCTCAACAACCTTGTTGGCTTTTCGACGACTCACGGACTCGTCAGCCGCACCGGCATGATGTGGAGTTCGCCGCGACAGGAAAGCGGCGGACCGATGTGTCGAAGCGTGTATGACTGCGCCGCCGTACTCGATGCTATCGCCGGCTACGATCCGGCCGATCTCGCGACCGAAGCCGGGCTCGGCAAAATTCCCGATCGGTCGTACACCACTTTCGTGGCGCCCGGCGGCCTGAAAGGCGCACGCGTGGGCGTGCTGCGCGAAATGGTTCGCTCAGGTCCGAAGCACACTGAGGGCGTGGCGCTGTTTGAAAAGGCCGTCGCTGATTTCAAGGCAGCTGGCGCGACTGTGGTGGATCCGGTGCTGACTGGACTGCAGTTGACGGAAGCGCTGCGTGATGCGGGCGCTGCGCAGTTCGAGCGTGCTGATGCAATCAACAAGTATCTGGCCGCACTGCCGCCCACCGCGCCGATTCGCACCGTGGACGAAATGATTGCGAAGGGCGGCGCTCTAGTGAAACCCGCAATCATTGAAGCCGCGAAAATTGGCTCGCTCGATCATCATGCGCAACTGCTCGCAGCTTACAAACAGCAGGACATGATTCGTGCGGCGCTGATTGACGTCATGCGCAAGTACGAACTCGACGCCGTCATCCTGCCTTATCGAACTGTGCTTACTGATGACCGTCCGACTGTACCCAATCCTGCAGGTGGCGGAAGTGGAATGACAGAAGGGGCCAACGCGCTCGCTTCCTACACAGGTCTGCCGACGATCATCGTGCCGGGTGGATTCTTCGCCTCGGATGGCATGCCCTTCGGCGTGCAGTTCCTCGGCATGCCTTTCAGTGAGTCGACACTGATCCAGCTCGCCAGCGGCTACGAGGCAACGACTCATCATCGCAAGGCGCCGGCTTCGACGCCGCCGCTATCCGGTGAACGCTTCAACTTCGACGGCCCGGTTCGTGATCACCAATGAGCCTCGCGATTAAACATCTGAGCGTGTGCTCGGCGGTCTGTGCATCGCTGCTGGCGGGAGCGGTGCAAGCAAAGACGTTCGAACTGGAGACAGCAACGATCGCGGATATCAACGCAGCATTCGATGCTCATGCACTGACTTCTGAAAAGCTCGTGTCGATGTACCTCAAGCGCATCGAGACGTACGACGACAAGGGTCCGAAGATCAATGCGGTGCTGGCGATGAACGCCAAAGCGCTGGAGACAGCGCGCTCGCTCGATGTGGAACGGCGCACGAAAGGGCCGCGATCCCCGCTCCATGGCATTCCCGTCATCGTAAAAGACGTATTCGATACGGCTGACATGCCCACGACCGGTGGCTACCTCCCGCTCAAAGGAGTGATCCCTGCGAAAGACGCGACCATCGTGCGCAAGCTGCGCGATGCCGGCGCCATCATTCTGGCGAAGATGAATCAGAGCGACTGGTATGCGCAGCCGGACATCATGGCGAGCAGCACGTTGGGCGGTTCGACGCTCAATCCCTTTGCGCTGGATCGGACACCCGGTTGGTCAAGTGCCGGCACCGGCGCGGGGCTTGCGGCGCATTTCGGCACAGTGGGTCTGGGCAGCGAGACTGGCTTTTCCATTCGTACACCGACAAGCGATTCGAATCTCTTCGGTCTGTCGACAACGTCTGGACTCATCAGCCGCTCAGGCCAGATGTGGAGCTACATCACCGGCGAGCGTGGTGGGCCGATGGCGCACAGCGTCTATGACCTGGCCGCGACACTCGACGTGATCGCCGGCTTTGATAGTGACGATCTGTGGACGGCCAACAGTCTTGGCAAGATGCCGCAGCAGCCTTACGTCTCCTTCATCGATGCGAAAGGACTGAAGGGTGCGCGTGTGGGCGTGCTCAAGGAGGCGTGGGACTTTAAACCTGTCGATCCAGCCGTGATCGACCTCGCGAAGAATGCAATCAAGGTATTCGGCGATAACGGTGCCAAGGTGTTCGAGCCCGTGTCGCTCGATATCGATCTCGTGAACTATCTGCAGACCAACGGTTCGCCCAGTCGCTACGAACGCATTCACGCCATCAATCAGTATCTCGCGCACCAGGGGCCGGGCTATCCATACAAGAATGCGGCCGAGCTGCTGCTGAATCATCCTGGCGTGCCGGGCCGTCCGACCGACAAGGATGCGGTGACGAATCTCATCGATCTCAACCACGATCCCGAGTATCGCGCGACGCTTGAAGGCAAGGCGAAGCTGCGCGAAGCCGTGGTTGCGCTGATGGATCGCTACCAGCTCGATGCGCTGATCTTCCCGCACAAGCTGTCCGGTCCTCTGAAGATCGGTCCGCGGCTTGATGCGGAGCGCCAGTACACGCCGAATCAGCTGAGCCCCAATACCGGCCTGCCGTCATTCATCGTACCCATGGGTTTCACACCGCAGGGTCTGCCGGTGGGACTGGAAATCATGGGGCGACCCTGGAGCGAGCCGACGTTAATCAAACTGGCGAGCGGCTTCGAAGCCGTCACCAGCAATCGTCGTGTGCCGGCCTCGACGCCGCCCTTGAGTGGCGAGCGATTCGAATACACCGAAGCCGCGCGGGGACACGAGTAGACGCATGGGCGGAAGCCATCCCTCGCAGACTGCAGGTACGAGAGTTGCGCTGACTGAATTCGCAGCGCCGCCGTTCGCGCGCACGCGAACAGGCCCAATGCAGAACTGGATCCTCAGTCCGCTGCAGGATTCGCTGCTCGTCGTTGCGACACCCGTCCTGGTGATGGCGCTGGCACTGATCATGTTTCGCACGCTGGGGAGTGCAGCCGCGACTTCACTGATCATCGTGGCTCACATCGTCTTTACCGTTGCGCATCATCTGCCCACGTTCATTCGCATCTACGGCGATGTCGAGTTGTTCAGGCAGCATCGATGGCACTTCATCATGGCGCCTGTGGTGCCACTGCTGTTCTCTGCTGTAGTGCTGGGCTACATCAACCATCACGCGTTCCCGGTCGAGAACTTTCTCTATCTCTACATCATGCTGGTGCTGTGGGATCCCTGGCATTTTCTGCGTCAGCACTACGGCTTCGTCCGCATCTACGACCGACCTAATGAAGCGCCGAAGCAGCTCGCTTCGCGCATGGATCTGTGGCTGTGCGCGACATGGTTCATCTACATCCTGTTCGGCAGCAGCGCCTGGCTGGCAGGCATTCTCGCGGACCTGAATCAGACGGTCAGGATTCCGCTGCTGCTGTATGTGCCTGCCGATCTCGGTGCGATCGTCACGCGCGTGGCACGCGACCTCGCGATTCTGATGACGCTTGCCTACTCCATGTACCTGGTGTGGTGTCGTTTGACCGGCTACTTCATCAGTCTCGCGAAACTCGCGCTTCTAGTCGCCACGTTCGGCGCGATGTACTTCGCGTACGTCCCCAATGAATGGATGCAAATGATGGCGCCGGGCTGGACGTTCAAGGTCGGCTTTGCCGTCATCGGCATGGTGCACATGACTCAGTACCTGGCGATTGTGTGGCGCTACAACCGCACGCTCGCCGCGCGTTCGGGGCTGGCGCGCGACGGCTGGTTTCACAAACTGTTTCGACGCGGCGGCTGGGCGGTCGGCATCGGCTATGTGCTGCTGTGCCTGACGTACGGCGAACTGATTACGACAGAGCAGGCGAGTCGCGGAGTGATGTCGGTGCTGCTGGCTCTCGGCTTCACCTCGACGCTGCTGCACTACTACTTCGACGGTTTCATCTGGAAAGTGCGGCAACGGCCGAATCGCGAGAACCTCGCGATGGAAACAGCCAGTCAGAAGCCCAAGCCGCCACCGTTGCCGGTGCCGGCGCGACCTCATTCAGCACGGACCATGCTGGCGAGGCAGATGCTGTACTTCGGTGTGCCGATGTTGGTGTTGAGTATCGGCGCGTTCACGGCATGGCAGGCACCGGTCACGAGTTCTGTCGAGCACATGTACCGCGCTCAGAGCTTAAGTCAGCAAGGACTGATGTCTGAGGCGATTGCGGAGGCGCAGGCCGCTCAGACTGCCATGAGCCGCGAACTGCCTGTTGTTCGCAAGCTCACACAGATGGATCCGAGCGCAGCTCGCGAAGCGGAGCTGGCATTCCTGATCTACAACGAGTCGTACTACGCAAACGTTGTGCTGCCCTCTGCGTCAGGTGCCCGCATCGGTGGCGCACAGCGCGCCGCCTATCGTGATGCGGCCACCAAAGCAGTGGAGTTGCTCGAGCGTGCCATTGTCAGCGGCGCGCCGCTCGCACACCCGAGTCGTCCGACATTCGAAACCGAAGACGCCGAACGCGCGCTGTCGAGCTGGCGTCGCGTTGCGCAATCCATTTCATAACCGTCCCTCATCACGGAGTTTCCAATGAACGCATCGATCTTCGATCCTCTTGGCAAGCAGGACGACACGTTGATGCAGCCTGCATTCAACCGGTCGCGCCGTCGCTTTATCCGTACCAGCGCGGCAGCTGGTGCGCTCGTTGCTCTCGCACCGTATGCGCGTCACGTGTATGCCTCGGTACCGAAGGACGAGTTCATCGGACTGTCGGCGACAGAACTGGCCGCGATGATCCGAGACAAACAGATCAGCGCAGTGGATGCCGTGAATCTCTGCTACGCGCGCATCGACGAAGTCAATCCGAAGCTCAACGCAGTGGTCGCAACATGCCGCGAGCGTGCGCTCGCGGAAGCGAAAGAGGCCGATGCCATGCTCGCCGCGGGCAAGAGCAAGGGTCCGCTGCATGGCGTGCCCTTCACCGTGAAGGACTCATTTGATACAGCGGGTGTTGTCAGCACGGGCGGCACGCTGGGTCGCAAGACCTTTGTGCCTGGCAAAGATGCGACTGTCGTTGCGCGAGTGCGTGCGGCGGGCGCCATCCTGCTGGGCAAAACGAATACACCGGAATTCACACTCGGTGGTGGTGCGCGCGGCACTTACAACCTGGTCTACGGCCAGACTTACAACCCTTACAACACCGAATACTCGCCTGCCGGATCGTCGGGCGGTGCCGGCGCGATCGTCGCGGCAGGCGGTGCATTTTTTGATATCGGTTCTGACTACGGCGGATCGATCCGCAGCCCGGCCTATGTAAACGGCATCGCCGGACTGAAGCCGACATTAGGTCGTGTGCCGCGCACAGGACACATCGTTGGTTACGGTGGTCCGTTCGACAACTTTCAAGAAACCGGGCCGCTGGCACGCCGCGTCGCGGACCTATCGCTATTGATGCCTATCCTTTCGGGCCCAGACAACTGGG
>JBJMWN010000416.1:0-6802 GCA_045810085.1 Povalibacter sp.
CGGTCATAAAGTTGCATCTGCGGCTCCGGGCCGAAGCGATTGAAAACAGTCTGACGCTGTTCGTCTGTGAGACGCCCAAGGTCGAGCTCGTCGTGATTGCGCAGAAATTGCGCCCACTGCGAAGTGTTGGGAATGCGGCTCGTTGCCCGCAGCGCATCGGCGAGCGGGCCGACATTCCCCGATGCGAGTGCATAGAACAGATGCTGATTGACGAAGAAGTTGAACATCATGTGGATGCCTTCCCCGTCCTCGCCAAAGTACGGCAAGGTGTCTTGTGGAAGCACATTCGCTTCACCGAGCAGGATCGCGTCTCGGGAACGCCATTGCAGAAAGCGACGCATTTCTTCGAGCCAATCGAAGCGCAACTTGCTCTTGCTTTTGCGGTTGAGCGGCGACTCCTGAATCACAAACGGCACCGCATCCATTCGAAAGCCCTGGACGCCCAACTGCAGCCAATAACCCATGATGCGCAGGATTTCGCTGCGTACGTGCGGGTTGTCCATGTTCAGATCAGGCTGGAAATCGTAGAAGTTGTGAAAGTAGTACTCGCCTGCTTTCGCATCTTTGGTCCACACGGATTTCTGCACGCCCGGAAACACCATGCCCTTGTTCCATCCCGCCGGGCGCTTCTTCGACCAGATGTAATAGTCGTGCAGCGGTGAGTTGCGATCAGAGCGCGCCTGCTGAAACCAGGGGTGGCGATCGGAGGTGTGATTCACCACGAGATCCATGATGACTGCGATGCCGCGCTTGTTCGCTTGATTCTTGTACTCTACGACTTCACCGCTTGAGCCATGACGCGGATCGATGCCATAGAAATCCGAAATGTCGTAGCCGTTATCGCGATTCGGCGAGGGCTGAAACGGAGCGAGCCAGATGACATCGACACCGAGCGTGTCCAGATAATCGAGGCGCTGCATCAATCCACGGAAGTCACCGCAACCATCGCCGTTGCCATCCATGAACGTCTCGAGATCGAGGCTGTAGATGATCGCGTTCTTGTACCAGAGGTCTGTGATCACGACAGTCACTCGCTATTCGGGAGTCCTGTGAATACGCACGAGGGCCGCAAAAGTGCCGATAGGAGCGACTGCGAAGAGCAGAGATTCGGATTGGAGGTACGCAAAAAGCACAAACGAAGCGAAATAGATCGTGTCAGCGATGAGGTCTGGGCTGAAAGTGCCGCAAAATTCAGTCGTTCAGATCGACCTTGTGTTTTGTGCGCTTTTTTGCGGCTCACATTCTCCTTTAGTCCGCTCGAAGCTTGAACCACAGCTTCCACTGGCGCGTACTGAAACAATGCGACCGAGCTTTCAGGCAGATCTGGTGAACGACGTTTTCGGAGATCCGGGCGTCTACATCGATTTGAAATTCCAGAACCGGGCGCTGCTCTTCGATATTGGCGACGTCAGCGATCTGCCCACCCGCAAACTGCTGCGCGTGAGCGATGTTTTCGTCTCGCACACGCATATGGATCACTTCGCCGGCTTCGATCACCTGCTGCGTGTGTGTCTCGGACGGGACTGGGGTGTGAGGCTCTATGGACCGCCGCAGTTCATCGATCAGGTCGGGCACAAGCTGCATGCCTACACCTGGAACCTGGTCGAGAACTACACGGGCGACTTCATCATCACGGCTCACGAGCTTCACAACGAAGGACTCATCCGTCGAGCGCGATTTCGCAGCCATGTGCGATTCGAGCGCGAGGATCTGCCTGAAGTCGAAAGCAGCAGCGGCACTCTGCTCAGCGATGATCAGTTTCAGGTCAAGGCTCAGGCCTTCGATCATCACGGACTGCCCTCGCTCGCCTTCGCATTCGAAGAGCAACTGCATATCAACGTCTGGAAAAATCGGCTCGATGCGCTCGGTCTGCCGACGGGACCCTGGCTGACTGAATTAAAACAGCGCGTTCGGGCTGGTGAGCCGGACGAGGCGACCATCGATGTTCGCTGGCGCACGCGCGAGGGTGAAAGGATCCAGCAACTGAAGCTGGGAGATTTGAAACGCCAGGTGCTCGAGTTCTTACCCGGTCAGCGTGTGTGTTACGTGACCGATGTTGCCGGTCATGAGCGGAATCGGGAGGCGCTGATCGCATTTCTGGCGAAGGCCGATATGGCGTTCATGGAAGCGGTGTTCCTGGAGCAGGATGCCGAACACGCGGCCCGCAAAGCGCATCTGACCGCTGCACAGTCCGGCACCATCGCTCGTACCGCGGGGGTCAGGGCCGCCATCCCCTTTCACTTTTCGACCCGGTATTTCGGACATCAGGAAGCACTCCGCAACGAGTTCGAGCGCAATTTCTCCCCTTCTCGGGAAGCCAAACAGCCCGTCTCAGCGAGCCATTGAACGCTCGAGACGGCATACAAAACTCGTCAAATCTGTGCCGCCAGCCTGCGACATGGACGGGCTCAAACCCGGATTGAATACGATCCTTCTGAGGCACCGGACCGTGCCTTCCAGCAGATTTCGGGCTGTTTTCAAGCCCCCGGAGCGTGGCATTCGCGTCGAGCGAGCTGACAAAAGGCCTGCCCGGCGAAGTGCCTCTTTTTAAACGCTCTTTCGGCCATAAATTTGGCTAGAATGCGCCGCCCTTGGCGGAGCGGTCCCTGGACGGTCTGAGGTCGCTTCCACTGGAATTCCAGCAATAACCTTATTGGTATTCGAAGGGGTGGCCCCTATTCTCCCCGCCGAGTTTGGACTCGGTGGCACATATTCGTTTGCCCCCTATCCGTCGCTTAAGAACAGTCATGGAAATCTGCTATGCCCCGTACTACGCCTCTATCTGACATTCGCAATATCGGCATTATCGCCCACGTCGACGCGGGTAAGACCACGACGACTGAGCGCATCCTGTACTACACGGGGCGCAAGCACACGATCATCGATATTCACGACACCAAGGACCTGAAGACCTCCACGACGACTGACTATCTGGAGCAGGAACAGAAGCGCGGCATCACGATTCAGAGCGCCGCCGTGTCTGCGTTCTGGCGCAACAAAAAGATCAACCTGATCGACACCCCGGGACACGTCGACTTCACGATCGAAGTGAACCGTTCGCTCCGTGTTCTCGACGGCGCGGTCGTTGTGTTCGACGGCGTTGCTGGCGTCGAACCTCAGTCTGAAACCAACTGGCGTCTCGCCGACAACTACGGCGTGCCGCGTATCTGCTACGTGAACAAGATGGATCGCAGCGGTGCGAACTTCCTGCGCTGCGTGGACATGATCAAAAAGCGCCTCGGCGCACGTCCTCTGCCCATCCAACTGCCGATCGGGTCCGAAGATAACTTCAAGGGCATGATCGACCTGGTCGAGATGAAGGCACTGGTATGGGATTCGGACGACAAGGATGCCGAGTGGCAGGTCCTCGATGTCACGCCGGATCTCGCCGACAAGCTTGGCATTCACGTGCCGAGCGATCGCAAGATCCTCGCGGACGTCGAGAAGTACCGCACTGAACTCGTGGACACCTGCCTCGAGCAGGACGACGAGGCGATGGAAGCCTATTTGACCGACGGCAAGGTTCCTTCAGCCGAAACGCTGCGGAAGGCATTGCGCAAAGGCACGACCACTTCAGCGTTCAACGCAGTGCTCTGCGGCTCTTCGTACAAGAATAAGGGCGTTCAGCAGGTGCTCGATGCCGTCGTCGACTATCTGCCCGCCCCGACTGACGTTGCTGCAATCAACACGGTGGACGCGGACGGCAACCCGAACGGCGAGCGCAAGACTTCGGATGACGAGCCGTTCTCGGCACTGGCATTCAAGGTCATCAACGACGCTTACGGCGCGCTCACCTTCGTGCGCGTGTATTCGGGCGTGCTGACGAAAGGCGCGTCCGTGATGAATACCACGCGCGGCAAGCGCGAGAAGATCGGCCGCATGGTCGAGATGTTCGCGAAGGAAGCAAACCCGATCGAAGAAGCACGCGCCGGCGACATCATCGCGCTGGTCTCGCTTCAGGAAACTGATACGGGCGATACGCTCTGCGATGCCGCGAACCCAGTGATCCTCGAGCGCATGCGCTTCCCGGATCCGGTCATCAGCGTGTCCGTCAAGTCGAAAGTCAAAGCGGAGCAGGAGAAATTCAACGCAGCCCTCGGCAAGATGGTTCGCGCCGATCCATCACTGCACCTCGAGACTGATCGCGAAACCGGCCAGACGATTCTGCGCGGCATGGGTGAGTTGCACCTCGAAGTCACGCTCGATCGCATGCGTACGGAGTTCAACGTCGAAGGTGTGATGGGTCAGCCGCAGGTCGCGTACCGCGAAGCCTTCACCAAGAAGATCTCCGAACAGTACATCCACAAGAAACAGACGGGCGGTTCAGGTCAGTTCGCCGAAGTGTGGATCACGTTCGAGCCGCTTGAGCGCGGCAAGGGCTTCGAGTTCGTCGATGAAACAGTCGGCGGCTCAGTGCCTCGTGAATACGTGCCGGCAGTCGAGAAGGGTCTCAAGATCCAGAAGGAAGATGGTGTGCTCGCGCACTATCCAACGGTCGACTTCCGCGCCACTTTGACGGACGGCAGCTACCACGACGTCGACTCGAACGCACTCACGTTCGAAATCGCGGCGAAGGCCTGCTTCCGCGAAGCGATTCGCAAGGCAAACCCGATCCTGCTCGAGCCGGTGATGCGTGTTGAGACCGTGACACCGGGCGACTACCTGGGCGACGTCATCGGCGACATCAATCGTCGTCGCGGCACGATCCAGGAGCAGCTCGAGCGCGGCACCAACATCGCTGTGGTCGCAACCGTTCCGCTGTCCGAAATGTTCGGCTACATCGGCCATCTGCGTGGCATGACCAGCGGTCGTGCTTCGTACACGATGGAGTTCTCGCACTACGATCCAGTGCCGAAGATGGTCGCTGACACCGTCATCGCGGAAGTTGCAAAAGCGAAGGCGGCAGCTGTCGCCTAACTCCGCTCAGACTGAGTGAGTGACAAAAGCCTCCGCAGCGCAAGTTGCGGAGGCTTTTTTATTTCGCCTTCGGCACAACGACGGGCTCGAAACGCAACGAGTCGCTGGGCTCCACGGTCGTGAACACGTAAGGCGCCCAGAAAAACGGATCGGCATACGCCTTCTGCATTCGCAATTGCTGTTGCGCGTACCGCAGCGACTCGGCAATCGAATGCGATGCGGTCAGGTGCGAGTAGAACAAGGGCATGAACTCTGCCGAGGCCTGATCCGATACGGCCCAGAGCGTTGAAATCACGTGCGGCGCACCTTGAGCCATGAAAGCTCTTGCCACACTCATCATGCCCTCCCCTTCGCGCTGCAAGCCCATGGCGGTATCGCATCCGCTGATCACGACGAGATCGTTGTCAAAAGGCTGCGTGAATAACTCGCTCAAGGTGACGAAGCCGGAATCAAACTCTCCGCGGCTGCGCTGAGTCGACAATGCAAAGCCCACATTGTCGGGACTCGCCGAATCGAAATGTCCGTGCGAAGCGATATGAAGCACGCGTGCGTATCGTGCTGTAGGACTGAGCAAGTTGGCCCGACTCGCCGACGCCCGAGTGAATACTCGAGTGCGATCCGGCGGAAACAGCGCCGCCAGCTTCTCAGCTTCACGCTGCGTGGATGGCAGCGCCTGCGCATCCCGCACCGGCGTTTTGCCAGCGCTTGCATCGAAGGTGGGATTGGCAAAAACGGCGAGCTCGATGTCATGCGGCCGCGAGCCTTGAGACTTGGGCATGAAGTACGCACTCAACGACGGGATGACCTTGATCGCGAATCGTTGCATGACAGGCGCATAGGCCATTGTCGGCGTACCCGCGTGCAGCGCCGCAAACGGAACGACATGCAAGGTCCCGTCCGGCACGAAGATCAGTGTTCCACTTCCAGTGAGAACCGAGCTCGGCAGGATCAATCGTGATAATGCTTTCAGCGGCTCAATGGCGGCTCCAGGTCCTGACAGCAAAGCACTGCGGACATTCGCGATGGCGGCATCGATGCTGGACCGATCGCTCAACTCTCTGAACTCCAGAGTGTCGCGCCTGATCACGAACAGGAATGCGCGCTGTGATGTAAGCGAGTAATGGAGCGCGGTCTCGGTATCGGACAGTGACTGCTGAATCTGCCTGGCACTCAAAGGTGTCGGCACGGGAACATCATCGACGCCTGCCAGTCGTGATCGCGTCAACAAGTCATGCGCATGGTAGTAAGCGAGCGGCAGTGAATCTCCATCCGCGGACTTCGGGCTTTTCGCGTGATCGTTCGCGATGGCGCTGAGCGTGGCAAGCAACGGACTCGCCGCAAGCTGCGCACGCACGCCTGGCTGAGTGCTGAACTGCTGCCTCAAGCTGATCGCCCGCCCGCGTTCTATGATCTGGAGCGCACGTTGCAGATCGTCCGACGATCTACTTGTGCGATACCGATCGATCTCAAGCAGCGAAAGTTTGTCGTAGATCTCCCGCGTACGACCGCTCCATGCAGGACCGAGCCGCTCCGCGTCGAGATGTGCATGCAGTGCCTCGATCTCGTTCAACGCCCGCAATCCGTACTGCATGGCCGCCTCGCTGCGTCCTTGTTGAATGCTGATATTCATCGCAGTCGCGAGCGCATCGACTCGCGCAGTCGGGTATCTCGCAGCTTCAGCGGCATTGATCGAGAGATCTGCAAGTCGTCTCGCCTCCTCGTGCATTCCTTGCTGCTGAGCCAGCAACGCATGTTGCGCATGAACCTTTGACTCAAGATCGCGATCCTGAACTTCAGACAGCAGGCTCGATGCGCGAACGATCGGGATCATCGCGTTATTCGGATCGTGCTGTTCGTAACCATCGACGGACAGTTCGTACAGCGC
>JBJMWN010000417.1:0-25542 GCA_045810085.1 Povalibacter sp.
CGGATCGGATGTCACCTTAGGACGGAGTGCCTTGAGAGAGTTGAGCTGCTTTCCAACTGTGGGTTCGGCTTTAGCCGTACGTTAGAGAAATCGTTCGGCTAAAGCCGAACCCACAAGGAGAGAGTGGAATGTTCGGCTAAAGCCGAACCCGCAGCGGAGAGAGCGGGATGTTCGGCTAAAGCCCAACCCACAGTTTTGAATCAGTAAAGGATTTCGTTTGGCGAGAGCCGAACCCACAGGCTCCTTGAATTCTGTTCGGAAGCCGAACCCACAACTAATTTCCGAGCGCTCAGCTCGCGCGCTTCGCGCGTTTGCGCGGGTTCTTCTTCTTGGAAGCTTTCTTCTTTGCTGGCTTCGCAGTTGACGCCGTCTTCTGCGCACGTCGCTCGGCGAGCGAAATCGGCGGGCCGCTGTTCGCGTTGGTCACGACTGCATTCTTGGACAGGCTTTTTCTGAGCACGTCCATGAGGTCGATGATCTGTGCGCCACCTCCCTCGGCGTCGGCCTCTTCGAGGCCCGCCTGGTGAATGACGTCGTCGCCGTGCTTCTCCTTCTCGTGAGCGAGTTTCTGAAGAGCTTCTGCATCTTCATCTTCGAGCTCTGATACGTCGAGCTTGTCGCGCGTGAGATCTTCCAGCTCTTTCGCGAAAGCATTGACTGTTTTCGCAGCGACTTTGCCGCGCTTTGGTAACCCGATGGTTTCGGGCGTGCGGATCTCGTCGTGATAACGCAGCGCATCGGCACGCAACACGCCGTTCTCCGAGACAATGGCTGCGAGATATTCATGGCCACGCATTACGAAGCTGCCGATGCCGATGCGTCCTGAACGTTGCATCGTCTCTGCGAGCAAGTGATAAGCCTTCGCTGATTTTCCAGAAGGCGCGAGGAAGTACGGGCGCTGGAAGTACATCGGCGGAATCTGATCCAGAGGGACGAAGCTCTTGAGGTCGATGTCACCCGACATCTCAGGCGCGACGGATTCGAACTCCTGATCGGAGATGACGACCATCTTGCCGTCTTCGGTCTGGTAGCCTCGCACCAGTTCTTCCTGGTCGAGCTCGGTGTCTTCCTTCGAACAGTGATAGCGACGGCCCAGTGCATGCCCGTCCTTATCCACAAGTTTCATCGCGGTCTGGCGCGCTCGAATAGCTGAATAGAGATTCACCGGAATACTGACCAGTCCGAACGTGATCGTTCCTGTCCAGGTCGGACGTACGGGTGCCGCAGAGCTCTGCAGCTCCTCTTCGGTGTCGCTGTGGCGTTTTCCTCTAGGCAACTCGCTTCTCCTTCTTTGCTGCCGCAATGCTGGCCCGCAGACTTTCAGCGAGACTCGCTTGCGACGCCTTCTTCTTCACAGGCACGGGCTCCAGTTTCTCGCCGCGCGCTTTGGCCTCGATGAGCTTGCACAATCGCTGTCGATACTCGTTCTGCCATGCCGCCGGATCAAAGTCGGCCGTGATGGATGAGACGAGTTGCTCTGCCAGTTTCAGCTCATTCGCTTGAGGTGCGACGGTCTTCGCCGGTTCGACACCAGAGAAGGCGAGGACTTGATCGGCACGTCGTAAGGTCGTCATCACCAGATAGCCATCGAGTGCAGTCAAGGCGCCGACATAGCGTTTCTTGCGCATTACCCAGCGCGCGATACCCGTCACTTTCTTGCGTTCGAGCGCTTGGGCGAGTGCGAAGTAATTGTCGTCATCGCCATCGGGACCCAAGTAGTAGGGTCGGTCGTACCATTGATCGCCCAGGAGCGAAGGCGCGATGAATCGACACAGGTGAATGTCGCGTGACTCGGGCGGCTCGAGTTTCTGCAGTTCATCTGGCTGAAGAATAATGGCGGTCTGACGATCGATGGCGAAAGCCTTGCGCATCTCAGCTTTGTCGACATCGTCGCCGGTGTCCTTGCGCACGATATGTTGCTGCACCGGCGCACGATCTTTCGTGTGCAGCAGATGGAAGTGAATCGTTCGATCTTCCACCGCGGAATACAACTTGACGGCAACTTTGTGTTCGCCGACACGCAATTCACCTTTCCAGATCGCCCTAGCGGCCATGTTCAGACTCCTCGTGCGCCTGGCTGTGACATTCCGGACAACGGCAATCCTTGCAGCTCGGCTCGTCGCAGTCGGGACAGCGATATTCGAGCTCGTGCGGATAGAGCTGTCCGCAGTGCGGGCACATGACATCACCGGTGCCCAGCCACCATGGCACTTGCTTCACCGCAATTTTGGGTTTTGATCTCGCCTTGGGCATGCTCACGTCCTCGCGGCTCACTCGCACATCGCAGACTCAAACGGACGACGCCCAGGGTCCGTTCCACGACGAGAACGCATCCGAGATCGTTTCAAGGCGTGACGTCCAGCTGATCCCGCAGCGCGGTGGATGCGATCGCGATCTGGATGTGAGGTCTGTGTCCGAAGTCCGCGAACCTTACCAAGCAGTTATCCGGATCGCCTCTGGCGCACGGGATTTAGCGGCGATTTGTACAGTCGTTCCGCCAGGCACATCGGAGTGCCCTGAACGACTCGTCCGAGGATGAGTTACGCGCTGAGCCAGGCGTTAAGTTCAATTCCCGCTCGCGTTGCCGACGAAGTGTGCGACCTGGTTCAACAACGCACTCGGCGTCATGGTCTACAAACAGCAGCTGCTCCAGGCAGGCTGTTAGACCGTGAAACTGAAAACCCCGCTGACAATCAACGGTAAGGAGTATCGGGCCGGCGAGGATGTTCGCTGGACGCTGATCTATCCGTTCTTTCTGCTGCACATGGGAATGTTCGGCGGCTCGGGCTTCTTTATGGCGTATGCGGACAAGCCGCCTCCGATCGCATTTCTGTACGCACATGGCGGTATCGCGATCTGCGTGTATGTCGTGTTCTACCTGAGCATCTTCGGCCGTGAAGAAGTGAAATGGATGTTGATCAACGCGGCTCTCGGTGTGTTCGGGATCTATACCGAGATGGGATGGATGCTGTCGCTCTTCGGCAAGTCATTGAGCAACTATCCGCTTTACCTCCACGTGATTCCTTTTCTGTACTACGTTCTTTACACGTTCCTGCTGCGACAGGCTGTTCTGGACATCACCGGCGCGCGCGATGACGAAGCGAAACGAATCAATGTCGAGCGTTGCTACATCGGCGGTTCACTTTCCATCTATCTGCTCTTTCACTTTCTGAAAGCCTGATTGCAAGCAGCCCGCGTTCCGCCGCGATCCATCATTGCGCAATTTCTGTCAGGCCTTTCGGGTCGACGCAGCGTAATGTGTCGCGGTCAGGAGGAATCGCGTGACCGAAAACGATAGCCACGATTTTGCTGCTCGCTTCCACGCGAGGTTCCGTCGCGTGCTCGAGTTTATTGACGCACACATCGATGAACCTTTGCCGTTGGAACGGCTCAGTCAGGTCGCTGCGTTTTCGAAGTTTCACTTTCAGAGGCAATTCACCGAGCTCTATGCCATCGGCGTGTACCAGTACGTGCAACTGCTCAGGTTGAATCGTGCTGCCCACAGGCTGGCATATCGCGAACAGCTGTCGATCATGAGGATCGCGCAGGACGCCGGATACGACGGCGCTGAATCGTTCGCGCGTGCGTTCAGGCGAAAACTCGGTCAGTCACCTTCCGAATTTCGGGAAGCACCCGATTGGAACTCCTGGCAATCGATCAAGAATCCCTTGCATCAGCTCAGGAGTGAACATATGGCCCTCTCTCATACTGCAGAAGATGTCAGCATCGTCGAATTCAAAACTACACGGGTCGCCGCTCTCGAACATCGCGGTGCTCCCGATCGACTGGGCGATTCGGTTCGTAAGTTCATCGACTGGCGAAAGCAGAACCGACTGTCACCTCGTGTGAGTGCGACGTTCAACATCGCATACGATGATCCTGAGCTCACTGATCCCACTCAATTTCGATTCGATATCTGCGCGGCGACCGAAGAGGAAGTGGCACCCAATTCGCACGACGTCATCAGCAAGGTCATTCCGGGCGGTCGCTGTGCAAAACTTCGGCACGTGGGCTCGGAGGCGACGCTCGGGCATGCAATCCGATACCTGTACGCGCGCTGGTTGCCGGCGAGCGGTGAGGAGCCGCGTGACTATCCTTTGTTCATGCAGCGCGTGCTTTTCTTTCCCGACGTTGCTGAGCATGAAGCGATAACCGACTTGTTCCTGCCGCTTAAATAGTCCAGCGATAGCGCCATCCTGCTCGCTCTAATGAGATGTGCGGTGCTCACTGCCGATCTTGAGCACCGGCCACAAGCTGCTGTATTCGTCGGTCCATCCTTTGAAACCAGGTTGGGATTGCAGTGGCCTGATCTCTGCGCCCGCAAAGCTTTCGTCAATCCACAGTCCCTGATCCGCGGTGAATAGAACCCAATCACTGGCGTCTACAGTGTCGCTCGCCGTCGCGTGCACGAACCTGTTCGAAAGATTCAGTTGTTGTGCAGCCTGTTCACAGACGGGCTCCAGATTCAGGTAGCGATTCGAGATGTGCACGGCGAGAACGCCATCGGGTTTGAGATGTCGCACGTACACACTGAATGCTTCGCGTGTGAGCAGATGCGTCGGAATGGCATCGCTCGAAAATGCATCTACGGCCAGTAGGTCGAACTGTTGTGGCGCTTCTCGTTCGAGCGTCAGCCGTGCGTCGCCGAGTTCGATCTGAATGTTCGCGCGTCGGCTTCGTGCGGCGGGGAGATAAGTGAATTGAGTATTGGCGATGTCGATGACGTCGCGGTTGATCTCATACACATTGAAGTCGTCTCCAGGCCGCGCATAACTCAATAGCGTGCCGGCGCCGAGGCCGACCACGCCGACGCGAACGGGGCCGTGTGCCTGTTTCGCAAGTAAGGTTCGTCCGATGCCTGAAGGGTGTGAGTAATAGCTCGTCGCCATGTCACGATGCGCAGGATCGGTGAATTGATAGCCGTGCCGGATCGTGCCGTGCACCAGGCTGCGCCTGCGCCGTCCGTTCTCAACGAACTCGCGCACCTGAAGGACGCCGTAGAAGTTACGACTGATCAACAGGTTCTGTTCGCGGGAACGTGCTTCTGAAAACAGGAGGCTGCCTGCCAATGCCAGCAACGCAAGAATCATTGCTCCACGCACAGGCCACAGCAGGCTGCGTGCGCCGCGGCGCTTCCATTGAACGTAGATGATCAACTCGGCGAGCACGATCAGAAGAACAGGTAGCTCGAGGTACGTGTCGAACATCATCGGGGCAAGCACACCGACGAAGATGCCCCCGAGCGCTCCGCCGAGCGCAATCAACAGATAGTAGCGGGTGAGATAGCGAGTCGTCGGAGCGCGCAGTGCGAGCTCGCCGTGGCACGTCATGCACAGGACGAACAGACAGATCAGGTACAGCGGAATGACATAGCCAATCTGCTGATGACTTTCGCTATGGATGTAGAGCCATGCGAGGCAGGCGACGGAAGCCGCCGCGAAAGGGAAGAATGCTTTGCGATCGTAGACTCGTCTGCTGCTAAAGCTGAGGATGAAGGTGAGCAGATAGACCGCGAGCGGCACGACCCACAGTAAGGGGATGGGCGCAACATTCGTACTGAGTTGCACTGTCGATGCGGACAGAAGCGCAGAGGCGGCGGCTGCAAGCAAAACCCAGAAGGCCATTTCGAAGCTTGCTGGCGGCGCAGCTTCTCGTGGCGTGGCTATCGATTGCTCGGAAGTGCGAAGCCGCTGCCGCAGGCTCACGTAAATGCACATCGCAGCGAACAGTGCGAAGCCGATGCTCCAGACGGAGTCGAGCACCTTGGTATTGAAGAGCGGTTCGAACAGCAGGGGAAAGCTCAACAGCGCGGCAAGTGATCCGAAGTTGGAAACCGCGAACAGCCACAGCGGAATCGAGGTGCCGCGCTCGCGCACGTACCAGACTTGAAGCAATGGGCTGGTTGCACTCAAAGCCAGGCAAGGCAAGCCGACATTCGCTGCGAGCAGAATCAATATCTGAGCTGCGGGATTCGCAGAGTCTTGTGGACGCCAGGCATCGGCAGGGCTGATGGGCAACGTGAGACAGGCTGCGATCAGGACCACTGCATGAATGAGCATCTGTCTTTTGGGCGATGCTCTGCTCGTGAGCCAGTGTGCGTAGCTGTAACCACCGAGCAGGCACACTTGAAAAAACATCAACGCGACGATCCAGACGGAAGATGCACCCCCGAACCAGGGGAAGATGATCTTCGTGATGAGTGGCTGTATCAGGAACAGCAGGCATGCGCTCAGCACGACGGTCGCAGCGTAGATCGCCATCCGTTTGGCCATCCGTTTGGCATCTCCACTATGAAACGAGACTTCTTCTTCTGTTCTGGCTCAGCCGGACAACAAACTCAGTGTTCGACTAAGCCGAACCCACAAGGAGAAGCGAGCTTCTGAGCGCTCCGCTTATTTTGTGGGTCCGGCTTTAGCCGGACGGTGACCTACCAGCGGTGATGCACGTACTTCGCGATCTTGTTCTGGTAGAGCGCACGCAACGTTTGCATGGTTTCCTGAGAGAGCGCTGCAACCTCGCTCGCCGCGGCATTCGCTTGCGCCTGATTGCGCGACTTCGCACCCGGAATCACAACCGAAACGGCATCGGCCATCAGGATCCAGCGCAGTGCGAACGCCGCCATCGAGACGCCCGAGGGCACCAGCGGCCTGATCGCTTCGACCGCATCCAGTGCGACTTCGTAGGGGACACCCGAGAAGGTCTCGCCCACATCGAATGCTTCGCCGTGGCGATTGAAATTGCGATGATCATCGGATGCGAAAGTCGAATTGCGCGTCATCTTGCCCGTGAGCAAGCCACTCGCGAGCGGTACACGCGCGATGACCGCGATGTTCCGGGCTTTCGCCTCATGGAAGAACAGTTCCTGCGGACGCTGTCGGAAGATGTTGTAGATGATCTGAACGGAGCTCACGCCCGGATACTCGATCGCCTTCAAGCCTTCTTCTACTTTTTCGACTGACACTCCGTAGTGCTGAAGCTTGCCGGCTTTCACCAGCGCATCCATCGCATCGAACACTTCGGGTCGGTAATAAACCTCCGTGGGCGGGCAATGCAGCTGCACCAGGTCGAGTGTTTCGACACCGAGATTTTCCAGACTGCGATCGATGAAGGCTTCGAGATTCTTGCGGTTGTAGCCGTCGGCCGTATGCGGTGAGAGTCGGCGACCCGCTTTGGTTGCAACGATCGGTCGCGTGCCGCGCCACTCTTTCAACACATCGCGAATGATGCGCTCGGAGCGGCCATCCCCGTACACGTCCGCCGTATCGATGAATGTTGTGCCTGATTCCAACGCGGCGAGCAAAGCATCGCGTGCATCCGATTCGGCAACATCTCCCCACGCACCGCCGATAGCCCAAGCGCCGAATCCGACTTCGGAAACCTTCCAACCGGTACGGCCAAAGGCATGCGTGTGTATTGTCATTGCTCATTCCTCTTTACTGAAATCATCGGGAAGCTATCAGCATATCAAGTGCGCACGACCGTCTCGATAGTTTCGCCTGCGCACTGTTCGCAGGGTTCATCTCTCGATCGCCGTTGAGTTACGAAGTGAGCTTGTGAATGCGTCGGTCGCGTCGAAACGTGCTTGCTTTACCAGTCACTCGTCGGCGAAGGCACTGCGCTGTCGCACACTGCGGACGCCCCGCTGACAAAAAAATTCAAGGATCAGGAACACCTGTGTGCGCAGGAGCTTAATGACTGACACTGCATCGCGGTGTTCGTATCAATCACTCAGCGCACACGTTCGGATTCCAGTTCATAACGATGATGGCACAAACAGGATTCGCTCCGCGTGCACTCAGCACCACATCAGTGTCAACGACACTCTGATCGGAGCATTCGATGAACGATAGTTTTCAATCTTTCATGCTGGGCGGATTCGAATGCTCGGCACATCGTCGCGCCGATGGCGTGCGGTTGGATCTGCTGGCTTCCTCAAAGCACGATGCGCTCGTCGAGGACGACTACGCAGTGCTCGCGGAGCACGGCATCAATGCAGTCAGGGACGGTGTGCGTTGGCATCTGGCCGAGCGCTCAGTCAACTTCTATGACTGGTCCAGCGTTCTACCGACAATACGTGCAGCGCAGGCAAACGACACGCAGGTGGTGTGGGATCTGTGTCACTACGGTTGGCCCGACGGACTCGATATCTGGTCCACTGATTTCATCACGCGCTTTGCGAAGTTCGCCAGGGCGTTCGCCACGCTGATTCGCGATCAATTCGAAGGTGCGCCGGTGTATTGCCCTCTGAATGAAATGTCCTATTGGGCGTGGGCGGGCGGCGAGGTCGGTCGCATCAATCCCGCCGAGCGTGGACGTGGCCGCGAGCTGAAGAAGCAACTCGTGCGCGCGTACATCGCTGCGCTTGAAGCTATTCGTTCGGTCGACCCGCGCGCACGTTTCAGTGTGGTCGAGCCATTGATTCACGTCGCCGCAGGATCGGATCACAAGTCGGACCTGGATTCAGCGGAAGACTACCGGCGCTCGCAATTCGAAGTTCACGACATGATCACGGGCGCGCAGTTCCCCGAGCTGGGTGGTCGGCCCGATTGCCTGGATCTCGTCGGACTGAATTTCTATCCCGACAACCAGTGGTATCTGCACGGCACGACCATCCCGCTCGGCCATCATGCCTATCTCGCTCTGCGACAGTTGCTCCGTGAAGTGGCCAATCGGTATGACCGGCCTCTGTGGATCGCTGAAACAGGCGCGGAGGGATTAGCGAAACCGTATTGGCTGCACTATGTGTGCGGCGAAGTTCGTGAGGCTCTGAGCGAAGGCATCGACGTGCAAGGCGTCTGCCTCTATCCCATTACCGACTATCACGGCTGGGACAACGGGCGCGAGTGCAGCGTGGGTCTGCTATCGCTTCCGGATTCGCACGGAAAACGCAGGGTTTGCCCGGCTTTGCAGGCGGAACTCGAGTATCAAGTCGCCTTGTTCTCTCGTCCTGCGCGATTCAACGACAACTTGCGCGAGGCGCGTCATGCCTGACGGCTCATTTGGCGAGTCGCGGATTCCGGAAATGCCGCGACAGGAACACAAAGGGGCCCTACCGAAGAATCTGAGCTCGCCTCGGGCGTTCGTCCTTCACTATCTGCGTTCATGGCGCTGGAGTTTCATCGCGCTTCTCGCAATGGTCGTCGTCGCAGCGGTATGTGCTGTCGTCATCCAGTTCGAGATGAAAGTGCTCGTGGATGCGATGGCCATCAGTCCGCGCCAGACACACGCAGCCTGGATGGCGCTGTGGTTCTTCATCGGGTTGGTCGCGGTGGAAAGCCTGATGTGGCGACTGAGTGGCTGGATGGCGTGTCGCACGACTATCGGGGTCGGCGTGGAAATGCGCCTCGACCTGTTCCGCCATATCAGCGCGCAGTCGATGCGTTATTTCGCCGATAACCTGGCTGGGTCTCTCGGACATCGACTCACAGGCGCTGCGGGCAATTTCGGCGCGCTCACCAACACGCTGATCTGGAGAATCTTGCCGCCGACCATCGATTTCCTCGGCGCACTCGTCATCTTCTCTTTAGTGAACTGGCACATGGCTGCTTTGATGGCTGCCTATGTCGTACTGGTGACGACTGCACTCATCGTATTCGGTGCCAAGGGCCGGCCGCTCCATAGCGCGTATGCCGGAAAGTCCAACTCGGTCGGCGGCGAGCTGATCGACGTGATTTCGAATATGTGGGCAGTGAAGGCCTTTTCGGCGCGCGATCGTGAGTGGCAAAGATTGAGAGAGCACTTCAATGATGAAGCGACTGCGCAGCGCGCGAGCTGGATGTACACGGAGAAGACGCGCGTCGCCTATGACGTTGTGCTCTGGATCATGGCCGCAGGCATGCTGGCGTGGGCGGTCAGTCAATGGGCGCGAGGCTCGATATCTCCCGGCGATGTGGTGGTCGTGAGTGCAATGACCTTCCGTATCCTTC
Organism: Povalibacter sp.; assembly: GCA_045810085.1. Taxonomy (GTDB): domain Bacteria; phylum Pseudomonadota; class Gammaproteobacteria; order Steroidobacterales; family Steroidobacteraceae; genus Steroidobacter. Next base: position 9,927 of record JBJMWN010000417.1, read on the forward strand.
ACGGCTCACGCGACGTCGCCATCTCTCTCATCGATCTGGTGCAGCAGTTTGGCTATATCGACGATACGCTGCATGTGATCGGTCAGCTCCCGAGCATCAACGATCCTGCCGAGCCAAAGCCTCTGCAGCGCAAAGGGGGTTCCCTGGATTTCCGACGAGTGTCGTTTCGTTACGATCGGGGTCGATACACCGTCAAGGATCTCGATCTGCATGTGCCTGCAGGTCAGAAGCTCGGCATCGTGGGACCTTCCGGCGCCGGCAAATCCACGTTGATCCATTTGATTCAGCGTCTCTATGAGGTGCAGCGAGGCGAGATTCTCATCGACGGCCAGCCTGTCGGGAGCTTGCAGCAGGACGATCTGCGCTCGCTGCTCGCTGTTGTGCCGCAGGAAATTACGTTGTTCCATCGCAGCATCATGGACAACATTCGGTTTGCTCGGCCGGATGCGACCGATGAAGAGGTGTTTGCTGCTTCGCGTGCGGCCCATTGCGATGAGTTCGTACGTCGCCTTCCGCAGCAGTACGACACGTTGGTGGGTGAGCGCGGTGTGAAATTGTCGGGTGGCCAGCGTCAACGCGTAGGCATCGCTCGCGCGCTGCTCAAGGATGCGCCCATCATCATTCTGGACGAGGCGACCTCCGCACTGGACACGGAATCAGAGATGCGTGTGCAGCACAATCTGATCGAGCTTCTCGAGGATCGCACAGTGATCGCGGTGGCACATCGCCTTTCCACGCTCGTGAACTTCGAACGCATTCTCGTGCTGTCCGAAGGCAAGATCGTCGAAGAAGGTACCGCGCAGCAACTGATCGCGCGCCGTGGTCTGTTCGATCGGCTATGGCGGCTGCAGACGCAAGGCACGCTGGCAGAAGAGGCGGCTGAGGAAATGCAGCAGCAGATCGCTAGCTACAATCGATGAGCTGAATGGTCGCTAACGCTGCGCAGTGCGAGAGGTAGCACGTGCGCCATCCAGCGCTTCGCGCAGTGTGGATGCCCAGCTCGAAATCGCAATGCGCGCTTTCTGACTGTTCGTGACAGAAGTCGTCCATTCCCACTGCTCGGTATGCATGGCTTCGTGCTTATCGAAGGCTCGCGCCAGGACTTCACCACTGAGCGAGTCTCGCAACTCGGCGATGAGCGTCATACGTCCGGCATCCGTCGTATAGCGACGCACGATGCCGGGCTCGGATCGTGATGTGTCCGGTGCGGCAATGTACAGATCGACAATCGAGGGTCTGATCTCCAGAACATCCGGGCCCGGCTGTGAGACCAGCTCGTAACCGCCGCGCGTCTGCAACTCCTGTTTCGCGACTTCAGCGAAGAGATCACGCAAATCCTTGCGAATTCGTTCGCTGTCTTCCTGCGTCCACGAGTTCGTCGCGGAGTTCTGGTCACGCTCCCACCCGCGGCTGAACGCGATGTCTGCGTCGCGAATCAGCAAACGTCGGTACTGCGAAAAATCCGCATTGGGACGCCGATAGACTGCATCGATGCCATCGACCTGCACCCGCTGCAGTCCCTCGAGCGTCGAGGGCTCATCGATGGGGGTACTGCGTGTCGCCACACAGCCGCTCAGAATTGCGGACGCGATCAGAATGGAAGAAAGCGGCCTCATGGAAGGATCCTCGGGCATCGAATCTGCGATGTCCGAAGTCAACGCCTTCACTCTGTTCGTGTTCCGCATGCACCGAGGCAGCATGCGGTGACAGCTGCAACGAGCGACAAGCGTCCGCTGCAGCCGCTTGTTCGAGGAGGGCTATTCTCGAGTACCGGCCGCTGCGTGCAGCGCGGTCGCCATTTCTGGAGCGCGCTGGTTCTTGAGCGCACCGCAAACGCGGATGGATTCGAGCATTCGATTAAATGGCAATTCGCCGCGACCCGCCTGGCGCACCTTGGGTCGCAATAGCTGATCGATCTCGTCAGCCTTCTCTGCTGAGCAATAGTGGCTCGGCAGAGAAGGGATCCACGACACGGCGAAGATTCCCGCACGCTTTGCGAAATCGTCGTAGTTGGCTTTGAGCCAGTCGAAAGCGATGTCACGCGTCTCTGCATTGAGCATGAGGCCTTGCATCAGCTCGATACGATCTGGCGAACGCAGTCGCTGGTCCTTGAACTGCGTCAGCAGCCAACGAGCATCGTCAGCACGACGACTGAAACCGAGCCCCGTCAGCGCAGCACTGCGAAAGAGTTCATCTTCAGAGGTTGCGAAGCGCTCGAACAGTTCGCGCGTCGTCGCAAGAGTGCCTTCCTGCACCAAGACCATCATCGCTGAATGATAGAAACTCTGATCAAGCGCCTTGGTGTCGCCTTTGAGATAGCGCTGGGCAGCATCTTGCAGCAGCTTGCGAGTGGCTGGGTCCTGCGCTTCATCGCTCACCAGTGACACGAGTGATTGCCGCAGCTTTTGTTTGTCAGGATCATCGGACTGATGCGCACCAGCGGCGGGATTGAAGCCGATGGCGCGCAATCGCGGTCCATAGATGTTGCTCATCACACGACGATAGTCACCCAGCTGAGCGGGGCCGATCAGGCCATACTCGCGCCAGCCCGAAAAGTGATCGCTGGCCGCGACGGCGACGTTGGAATCGCGATTAGCCGCGAAATTTTTTGCAGCGGTCAGCAGTTGAGTCGCGGAAACCTTGCCGTTCGAGAATTGCGCCCAGAGGCTGTCGTTCGCAGCTAACGCCTCTCCAGCCGGCAGAGTGCTGCCTTGTGCGATCAAAGCATTCCAGTCCGCCGGACTCAGGTTGTAGCGGTAGTAACCCGTGCCTGAGGCATTCGGAATCACAGGCCCTTGACCTTCGATGGTCATGTCCTGGGTTTTGGCGTCGAGCAAGTTGCAGGATTTTGATTCACCACGTCGCACACAGAACGGGATCACCCACAGTTGATCGGGAGCCTTGGAGGCGCCGGGCAGCGCGTAACGCGCCTGGGTGGCCTTGAAGCGCTCGCCGTTGCGAACGAGATCGACCACGGGCACGCCCTGTTGATTGACGAAGCTCTGCATCGACTTCAAGACGCGTGGATCGTGTGCCCCGTCGGCCAGCGAACCGAAGAACTCATCGGAGGTGGCGCTGCCATACGGATGACGCTGCATGTGCAAGCGCACGCCATCGCGAAATTTTTCGTCGCCGAGGTAGGCAGCAATCATCGCGATCACCTGACCGCCTTTGCCGTAAGTGATCTTGTCGAAGGCGGAATCGATTTGCCCATTGCTCACGATGGGCTGATGAATCGGCCGGCCCACCGAGAGCGCGTCGGTCCCCATTGCCGAAAGACCTTCCTCGATCGCATTCACGCCGATGTTGAGCTCCGGTCGCCATTCATTGCCGATGCGAAAGCCCATCCAGTTGGCAAAACTTTCGTTCAACCAGATGTCATCCCACCAGGCGGGTGTGACGTAATCGCCGAACCATTGATGCGACAGCTCGTGCGCGACGACCATGCCGAACACTTGCTTCTGATGTGTCGAGGCGCCCTGATCCAGCAGGATGATGTTGTCGTCGTAAATGTCGGCGCCGGCATTCTCCATTGCACCGCCCATGACAGGCGAGGCGATCTGATCGAGCTTTGGGAACGGGAACGGATGACCGAAATAGTTTTCCAGCAGTTCGATGATGCGCGGGGTTTCGGCCAGCGCGTAATCGAGACGTCCAGCTTGATTCTTGGTTGCGACGATGCGCAGCGGCAGAGGTTGCTTGCGGACGGCGGTTGGCGGCGCAACACCTTCTACAGTGATGAACGGTCCGACTACGAATGCCACCAGATAAGTCGGCAGTGGTTTGGTCTGCGCGAACACATGCTTCACCAGGTTTCCATTCTTCACGGGCGTGCCGGACTCAGGTCCATTGGAAAGCGCGAGGTAGCCCGGCTTGGTGGTCAGCGTGACAGTGAAAGGTGTCTTGTAGCCAGGCTGATCGAAGGAAGGAAACGCGGCGCGTGCATCGATGGATTCGAACTGCGTCCATGAATACCAGTCCTCTCCGACCTTGATTCGATAGAGTCCCGCAGGTCCGTCGCCGAACGGCGCGTCATAGTCGAATTTAAGAGTGATCTTTCCGGCTGGCAGTTCACGATCGAAATCCAGGCGCGCCGTGCCGAGTTGATCAAGCTCAGCGTACTTGGCCGTCACTTGCTGCTGGCCGCTCTGCGCGATGGCCCTGGTCATGTTCAGGTCACGACCGTGAATGAAGAGCGAGCGTGATGCGTTTTTGAGCATGACGTCGATCTCGACGTGCCCAGAAAAGCGGGGCTGCTCAGGGACGACCGTCAGGTCAAGGCGATAGGCGAGCGGGGTTGCGGAGTCAGGCAGCTTGCCTTGCGGAAAATTCTCCGCGGCCATCAAGGGGGCCGCGAGCAAGACAAAAAAGCAGAGCAGAATTCGCATAGGTACCGTTCCAAAGTTGCGGGAGGTGCGATCCGCGTTCCAGGTGTTGGTCCCGGCCAACGCCCGAGCGCAACCGCTCAGACTATTCTGATATTTGCCTATCATCTCACGCAGTGCCGGCGATGGCGCCGCGTTGCTGAGTTGGAGTTACAGGCGAGAAGTGGCCGAGGCGCACGAATGCATACAATGCGGGTGGGCGTAGATGACCTGCGCAACTTTTCAAACGAGGTTTGAGTTCCGGCGGGTCAGGGAAAACGCTGCCGGCCAGGTCAGGGCGGGTAAACAGAAAAGCGAATTGCTTGGGAGATCACCCGCGCTGGGATCGTCCAGGCCGAGATGCTGGAAACCGGCTTTACTTGATCGTCGACGGGGCCTAAACGACGAATCCTCCGATTGCATACCAGCAACCGGAGTTCTGTTCGGCGATGCGTGCCTGGGTTGCGACGAGCCGTGGACGTTCGACTAAGGGCTGACCTGCAAGGGTGTTGCGCCGGAGTTGAGGAACGCGACATTCAGTGTCTTTGCGAGCGTTGGCGCGATCTGGCGCATGTCGATCACGCCGAGGTTACGTCCGGCGGCAATGCCGCTTCCTTTAATAAAGAACGCTGCGTGCATCTCGGCGCGATCGGAAAGATAGCCGTGTGTGCCTTTATAAGGAGCTGGGGTCAGCAGCTCGCCACGCCACGAGGAACCGAAGTAAAAGCCGGGCGCGAATTCGACAACGAACTCCGCACCGCTGAAGCCCTCAAGTTTTAGAAGTGCCGGGCCGCTGACAACTCTCGCGATGCCATTGCGCGGATCGGCTTTCAAGCGATCGAGCAGATCGGCGACCCTTTGCCGAACCGACGCATCTTTGGGTTCGCGCAGCACGACGGCAGCACTGCCTCCACCATTCCACACTTGGGCATCCCAGCTTTCGACGATCGGCAGCGTGTCTGGAGTTGTAGGTGTCTTGAGCTTGAGCAAGCCTGCGGTCACGAATTCGCTGCGAAGATTCACTGCGGTATGCGTGGCGATGAAGCCATGGTCGGAGACAACGGCGACGATCGTGGATGCATCGTTGGTCAATGCCGCGGACGCGATCTGGGCGATCATGGCATCGAGCCGTTCCAGGGTGGCGAACGCCGTGGTCTGAAAAGGCCCGTCGTGATGTTCGATGCCATCGAGCTCGATCAAGTGCACGGCCATGAAGTCAGGTCGATGCTCACGCAACATCGCAACCGCGAAGCGAGTGCGAATCTCGTCAGATCCAGCGGAGTCGGTGTTGCCATCGATGAACGGGCCCAAGGTTTTTTCCATCTGGGCCTGCAGGCCTTCAGGCCGACTCAGCGCACGCAAAACCTTGAGATCGTCTGAGGTTTGTGCGCGCCAATATTCGGGAAGCAGATAGCGGATGTTGGTATCGCCCACAGTCACTGGCCAGTTGACACTCGCGGTCACGAGGCCGGCCGCGTTGGCAGCTTTCCACAATGTTTCGCTCTTGATGTCCTCCGCATACCAATACCAACCTTCGCGATTGACGTTCTGCGGATCAAAAAGGGTGTTCGAAAGAATTCCATGAACTGAGGGTGCAACGCCCGTCATCAAGGTCGTGTGATTCGGATAAGTGACTGTGGGCACGACGCCAACCACACCTTCAGCATACGAACCCTGAGCCATGAACTTCCTGAGCGTGGGAATCTTCAATCCATAACGATCTGCCTGCGTCACATAGGCGGGATGCAACCCGTCGATCGAAATGACGAGTACGCGAGCGGCAAAACTCGTCGTGAAGGTCAGAGTGCAGGCGAGGAGCAGGAGAATGCGGATCATGTTCATGATGTGAGTGACGAGCTGAGAGTTTGATGAGTGTAGTGCCTGGGATGGCATCTCACGCTTTCTGTGACTGGCAATAAGAAGAATAGCGGCCCCGATCTTCGATCACTTCGAAAAGAAAAACTCAGACGACCGACGCTAGCTCAACTTCGTTGCAGGTTTGTGGCGCACAGCATGTGGCGCACACAAAAGACGCAGCGCTGTAACGCGATCGCAACTGGACGGTTAACGAGCTGTCATCGCGCTTGCCTAACCTGCGATGAGCGGCATCTGGCAGCCGTAAAAACTGAGGATTCATTTCATGCGTAACCATCACTCGCAGGGCGCCTGGTGTCGTGCTGGGCGGCTATTTTCGATTGCGGCGGCAGTGCACAGCGTTCTGTTCGCTGCGAACGCGAGCGCGGAAGCAGAAGCCGCAACGGAGCAGGACAATCGAACGCTTGAAGAAGTATTCGTATTGGGTCAGGGCGAAACGCGTCAGGTGCAGTCGATCAATGCGCAACAGATCGATTCATTGCCGCCGGGAACGAGCCCCTTGAAGGCCATCGAAAATTTGCCGGGCGTGAATTTCCAATCGGCTGATCCCTATGGTGCGTACGAGTGGTCTACGCGCATCACCGTGCGCGGCTTCAATCAGAATCGCCTGGGGTTCACGCTGGACCGCGTTCCGCTCGGTGACATGACGTACGGAAATCACAATGGCTTGCACATCAGCCGTGCGATTCCCACTGAGCTGGTCGACAAAATCGTGCTGTCACAAGGCACCGGCTCGATCGATATTGCATCCAGCAGCAACCTTGGAGGCGCGGTCGAGTTTTCCTCTGCCGATCCGCAACGAGACTTCGGCGTCACCGCGGCTCAGATGTTCGGGAGCGATTCGGCGCGGCGTACATTCGTCAAGCTCGACACAGGTGAGTTGGGGACAGGTACGCGCGCGTATGTTTCTGCAGTCGATGCCTCCACTGAGAAATGGAAAGGTGCGGGCGATCAGCAATCTCGCATGTACACGCTGAAAGTCGTGCAACCGGTCGGCGAGGGCACGTTGACGGCGTACTACGATTATTCAGATCGAATGGAGACGGACTATCAGGATCTGTCGGTCGACATCGTGAATCGTCGCGGTTCGCAGTGGGACAACTACTATCCGGATTGGAATGCAGCAGTCGCGGCGGCGCAGGCGTGTGGAGCGAGCGGCGGCAATGATGCGATCGTGTGCGATGACGCCTATTGGAACGCATCGGGTTTGCGCAAAGACGATCTCGGCTATCTCGCGCTCGACTTGCCCCTCAATGACAATCTGCGATGGAACGCGACTGCGTACCTTCATAAAGATGAAGGGCAGGGACTCTGGGGTACGCCGTACACCACGACACCCGGTGGCGCGCCACTCTCGATTCGGACCACTGAATATGATCTGGACCGTTCGGGCGTTGTCACTGCGCTCACCTGGACCGCAGGTAATCACGAGATCAATGGCGGTGTGTGGTACGAGACCAATGATTTCACGCAGGCGCGACGCTTCTACGGTGAGCCGACAGTAGATCATCCAACGCGCTCGTTCGAGAACTTCCAGCGCAATCCGATGCTGACGAGTTGGGAGTACGACTTCGATACCGAAACGATCGCGCTCCATGTGCAGGACACGTGGCGAGTCTCGGACGCCTTACGAGTGAACGCTGGCGTGCGATCGCTCAAAGTCGAGAATGAAGCCACGACTGTGGTTGGCGATCCGAAGAATGGGACGATCAAGGCAGACGATAATTTCCTGCCACAGCTCGGCTTCACCTGGAACGTGAACGGACAAACGGAAGTGTTCGGCTCGGCCGCGCGCAACATGCGTGCTTTTGCGAGCAGCGGCACGTCGGGTCCGTTCAGCACGACAGCGGCGGGTTTCAATGCCATTCGTGACGTGCTGAAACCGGAAAAATCCACCAACTATGAAGCGGGACTGCGCTGGCACGGTGACACGATCGAAGCACTCGCTGCGGTGTATCACGTCGACTTCGACAATCGATTGCTCGGCATCACGCAGGGTCCCGGCATCCAGGGCAACCCGAGCGTGCTGGCCAATGTCGGCAGCGTGAAGACCAATGGCGTTGAAACAGCGATCGAATGGCGACCCGTTCAACACCTCACATGGTTCTCGTCAGTCGCATGGAACGAGTCTCAGTTCCAGGGCAACTACACCGTAACGCAGGCGAACGGCAGCCAGCGCGTGGTTCCAGTGGATGGCAAGCAAGTGCCCGATGCTCCGAAGTTCCTGATCAAGTCCGAACTGGGTTACGACAATGGAACGCTGTTCGCGCGAGCCGACGTGAACTACACGGACGAGCGCTTCTACACCTATCTCAATGAAGGCGGCGTTGATGCCTACACCTTGTTGAATGTGGGTGCGGGCTATCGCTTCAGGAATCTGGGCGTCGTCGATGAGTTGATCCTGCAGGCGGACATCACGAACGTCACTGACAAGGAATATTTCAGCACGATTGATTCGAACGGGTTCGTGGAACGCGATCCGAACGGAACCACGCAGACGCTGCTCCTGGGTGCTCCGCGTCAGTTCTTCGTGACTGCGAAGGCTCGGTTCTAAAGGTGCAGTCGCGCGAAGGTCCAAGGACGGACCTTCGCATCGGCAGGCGCTGACATCAAACGGTCACATTGAGGAGGGATCTTTGTCATCTGTGCTGCGCAGGCACAGATGACCTTCGCATTGACACTGGAATTCCACGAAACCGCCACATGGCCGTCACGACATGATCGCGTCTGCCCGACCTATTCCCGCCTTTCTCACCGAAGGTGCTGGCGCTGATCGCGGTCTGATCTGCGGCTATCGGATCATTCAAGGGCAGTTTCCCCAGGAGATTGCCGTTGAACGATTGGTCGAATCGCTGAGTCGCGGCGGCGTCACCTGGCTTCATTTCAATCTAAGTGAAACACGTGCGAGGCGTTGGCTCCTGGACTCGGAATTTCTGCCACTCACGTTGCGCGAGATCCTGAACGATCATGATGCGAATCGCCGCATCGAATGGACAGATGACGGCTTGCTGCTGGTTCTCAATGATTTCACTTTCGAAGACGTGGCGGATCCTTCGGATGTTGCTCCGCTATGGTCGTTCGCAAGGGGCGACCTGCTGATCACAGCTCGCATGCATCCGCTCAAGAGTGCGGATGATTTACGCCTGTCCATGCGCGATCGGTCGAGTGCGGCGAGCGGTTTCGAACTCGTGACGCAATTGTTGCAATTACGCACGCGTCATCTGCGTCGACGCGTCGAAAAGATGGTCGATCTGCTCGATGACATCGAGGATGAAATCCTTGCGGGCAATGTTCACGAACAACGGGAACAGCTCGGCCGTACGCGTCGCGTGTGCGCCCGATGGCGGCGTTCGTTCGCGCCTGAGCGCAGCGACTTGGGAAAATTCCTGCAGCGTGAACAAGCGCAATTCTCGCCGGGCGATGCCACTGCTCTGCACGAAGAGTCGGAGTCGCTCAGATTTACGCTCGAGGAGATCGCTGAGATTTACGAGCGGGCCAAGCTGTTGCAGGAGGAACTCGCTGCGAGATTGGCTGAGACCACGAGTCGCAATCTCTATGTTCTTTCGATTCTGACCGCCGTACTGTTGCCCATGACACTCGTTACAGGGATTTTCGGAATGAATGTCGCGGGTATGCCCGGACTTCACGATGCGGCTGCTTTCTGGCGCGTGATGTTTCTGGTGGTCGCGAGCGGCGTTGTCACTCTGGTGGGGTTCATCTGGCGACGCTTTCTCTGAGAGACTCGATCCTCAATCAATAAGATAAGGAGAACTTATGGCGAAGCGGACCCGGACAACGCGAGCTCCTGTCCAGAAGAAAGTCACCGACCTTCAGGCACGTCGCGAAGAGGCGCGGTTACGACGTGAAGAAGCCAAGCGGCAGGCCAGGGAAGCGCGCAAGTTGCTGAAGCAGGCGCGGAAAGTGGCCAAGCGAGCGAAAGCGGAACTGCAGAAGCTCAGCAAAAAGCTGAAAAAGCTCCTCGGCAGGAAAGGTCGCGCAAGTGCGGCCGGTTCGCGCGCAACAAAACCTTCACGCACGTCCAAAAAGAAGGTTGCGTGACTGCGCTGATGAATTTTTGATCAAATTAATACGGACTGCGGCAATTGCCGCAGATGCGCGAAGTCAAGATGCGGTTGTCCGGAGCTTATCCACAGGCTCTGTGGATATTCCTGGCAGCAGTGAGAAGGTACCGCTTGACGTTGACGCATCAATGGTGCAGCGGCTTTGCGGGTTCCATCGGCGATTGGAAAACCATGCAAGCGTTTCGTGGCGCTCGAAAAATCCCTTCAGGGAAACGAGCAAGCGAGCGTCACCGGTCAGGCGGCGTTCTGCGCCTCTGCGTTGATCTCGCGCTGGACGTGGTAGATGCCCGTCATCGAGGTGTCTCGTCCGCGTCGACTGCGTTCCGCCTGGCCAAGTAATCCGAGCGCCGTGGGGAGTTCCGGACCGTGCGTGAGCATGGCCAGGCCTGCGCTCAGGCGCAGCTCGCTATGTTCAGACTGCGTATTCCAATGGGCAAACGCATTGCGAATACGCTGTTCCACTGCGGCAGCATCCACGTATTCACTCTCCGGCATGACAAGAGCCAGCCGACACGTATGCGCTGGTGCGGGCAAGCGGGCAACCCAATCCACCCGCGGCCGAATCTCGGCACAGACAGCAGTCAATAATTTTTCCGAAACCGTGCCTGCCATGTTTTTACGTGACAAGACGCGTTCGTCGTGAGTTTCAACCGCGATGCTGAGAATCTGCAGGGCGCCACCGGAGCGAGCGGAATGAGCGATTTCTGCATGAAGGCGTCCGACCAGGTGCCGCGCTGTGTGGGCACCAGTCTCCAGGTCGACGATTGCGGGTCCATCGGCCTGTCCTGTGCGGACGGACTGTCGCCGGCGCAAAGCGATCAGACCTGCGTGCACTTTCGGCCGCAAGTCGGTCGGATGGTTTCGTCGCATCAGGTACTGATCGACACCGCTGCAATACCCGAGCTCATGATCGCGCACATCGTTGCTGTCGGTGAGCATGATGACGTAGATCGGCGCGAGAGCGATGACGCGCAAGCGGGAGACGAACTCGATGCCATCGATCAAAGGCACGCTTCGATCCGTGATCACGAGTGGGTACCAGTCGCGCGCAAAAATGGTCAGTGCGTGGACCGCATCGGCAGCTTCGGCCACATCGAAGCCGTCGAGCTTCATGAGTGCCGCCGTGGATTCAAGTGCAACAACATCGGCGCTCACGATGAGCGCGCGGCGAGGCATTGGACGTTCAGAAGCTGCCGACATAGGAAAATGGGATCTCTGGGTGCCGAGCAAGGGTACCGGTCTGATGATGCGTAGTGCAGGGTGAATATCCTTTTTGAGAGCTACGTCGCGCCCGAGTTGAGCACCAGAGCACAGATCGCACGTGCCGCACCGCCCGCTCTGCGTTAATGCCCCGAGAACATCGCTATGATCGCCTCAGGTTGAGAAAAGGGATGAGCTGAATGCGAGCCGTGATCGCTGCCACTTTGATCGTGCTGACGGGATACGTTCATCCCGCGCTCGCTCAAATCTATTCATGCACTGCGAGTGATGGCAGTCGCGTGTTCTCGGATAAGCGGTGTGGACCCGATGCCAAGCTCGTCAAGGACATTGGAACGAAGAAGCGCATCGCTCCCAAAGCCTCGGTCACGCCCGTTGCGACAAAGTCATCCGAAGAATTGCAGTTGCTGCTCAAGCGCTGCAATGAAGGTGACGAGGCCGCCTGCATGACCTGGTCTAAAGGCGGTGGACCGAAGCAGTTACGCGCACTCGAGAAGGAACAGGAAGCTAGCTGCGATGGTGGTTCACTCTCGGCGTGCGAACAACGCTATTGCCGCGATGGTGCGAGCGATGAATGCAAGAGCCGTGTGAAATCGCTCGCGACAGTGTCAGGCGAAAGCTGGTACTTGCGGTTTCAGAAAAAGCTGGCTGCCGATGGGCCGGCGATCTACTCAGTGCGCTGCCTCGGCGCGCAAACACGTGACCTTCGCGATTTCACTGTCTCCTGCGCTGCCGTTGCAGGACCGAGCCGATGTCAGGCAAGTGAAACACCGCAAGCGTTTCCTCGACTGGATGCTGCGGCTTCCAACTACTGCGCCGTCAGCCACTGATCGCGTGATCGTTTGTATGCGGTCCTGTCGTGAGTTCCTTCTGCGACTGGTCAGCCGTTGACGACGCAATAACCCTCGATCCTTGATCGCAAGCAACGATCGGAACGTGCATCGCACGCGAACGTTGCAATCATGCAGGCGACTCGCGCCTGAAGCCATCACAGGAGATGAACTATGAAACCGGACATGACGCGGCGTTGGTTGAGCCGCGGGACAGGTTTGTTGGTATCGGGGGTCATGATGGGAATCGCGGGGCTCGCGCAGGCGCAGAGCACTTCCTCGAGCGACACGTCCACGATGACACAGCAGAACTGTGAAAACCTGAAAGGGGTTGAACGCACTGAGTGTCAGAGACGAAAAGACACTGAACGCTATAACCAGCAGCGTTCGACTCAGGGTAGTTCCAGTACACAGAGCCGGGATTCCGGCCAGTACGGCACACGGACTCACCCATCGGACTCTCAGATGAATCGAGGTACAACAGGTCAGCAGGGAACGTCGAACGCTAACGGATCGAGCACGAGCAGTTCGAGCAGCATGGGCAACTCGAGCACGAACTCGCAGCAGATGAATTCTTCGAGTTCATCGAGTGATCGGACGCGTTTGAGTGAGAGTTCGGGCGATCGGCGCAACAGCAGCAGCTCTGCTTCGAGCTCGACCGGTTCGGATGCAACCGCGAAACCGAACAAGGGAGCAGGAGGCACGACGAACGGCCCGATGGGCGACACGAGCGTTACCACAAGCACGCACACCAAGAGCAATTCGGCGAGTCAGAATCAGCAGAGTCCTGCGACCAACGATTCTGCTCAGCGTCAAAAGGAACAGAGCAGTCGCTAACGCTTACTGTCCTTCAGAGATACGAAAGGGTCCGAGATTGTTCTCGGACCCGTTTTGTCGGCGCGTGTTGACGCGTTGAAACGCTGCGGTTGATCAGCCGCGAATCGTATTCACCCACTTCTCGAACGCTTCGACGTAAAGCTTCAGAAGCTGCTGTGTCGATTCGTTCTTCAGTTTTCCGCTTTCATCGAATAGGCCGTGCGCGCTGCCGATGTAGACCTCGGGCTGTTGCAGGGCCGGCATATTGAGGAATACCAGCGACTGGCGCAGATGGTGATTGGCACCAAACCCAGAAATGCCGCCGATCGACACGCTGATCACACCAGCGGGTTTGCCGTCGAACACGCTCTGGCCATACGGGCGGGATCCCACATCGATTGCATTCTTGAGAACAGCCGGTACTGACCGGTTGTACTCCGGAGTGAAGAACAAAACTGCGTCGACTGCTTTGATGCGCTGACGGAATGCCGCCCATTGCGGCGGGGGTGAGCTGGTCTCCAGATCTTCGTTGTAGAAGGGCAGATCTCCGATCGGCACCTCTTCGAACTGCAGACCCGCGGGCTTGAGAGCCTGAACCGCGTTTGCGACTTTGCGATTGAAGGATTCCTTGCGCAGGCTGCCAATCAGAATTGCAACTTTGTGAGTCATCGTGGTCTCCGGCTCAGAGGTAAGCGTCCGACAAGGTACCGAGCGCTGCGGTGCAGATCATTCGGGCTGGAGCGATAAGACTCATTCGCCCGACGGATGAATGGCACTTAGGACCGGCAACGTCGGTGCGACGTGCGCTGTTCCAGAGCCAGGTTCAACAAACGCGATTCGCTTGACAGACCCATCCACTTTACTGGAGATTCACGTCCAGTATGTCGGAACAACCGGATATCAACGCGCGAATCGCCAGGCGAGTCAGGGCTCTGCGAACAGAGCTCGAGCTTTCGCTCGACGCACTTGCAGCGAAGTGCGATGTCAGCCGGTCAATGCTCTCCTTGGTCGAGCGTGGAGAAAGCAGTGCGACGGCGGTCGTGCTGGAGAAGATTGCCGGCGGGCTGAAAGTGCCGCTCGCTTCGCTGTTCGAGGATTCGAGCGTGCCGCCCAATCCACTTTCACGTGAGCAGGATCGAACGGCCTGGCGCGATCCGCAGTCGGGCTACGTTCGACGCAACATCTCGCCTGTGAACTACCCCTCGCCGCTACAGATCGTCGAGGTCGAACTGCCTGGCGGCGCTCGGATTGCATATGAGACCGGTGCGCGAGAGCTGACCGTGCATCAGCAGATCTGGATGCGTGAAGGCACGATCGAATTCAGGCTCGGTACGCAGACCCACAAACTAGTTGCAGGCGATTGTCTGGCCATGCAGTTGAACGAGCCGACTGCGTTTCGCAATCCAACCCGCCGCGTGGCTCGCTATATCGTCGTCCTTGCGACCGAGCGGCCGCGTGCTTCGAGGAAATGAAGGGTGGACGAAATTCGCGTTCGATCCTTGGTCACGATAGGCCCTGAGCAACTCAATGCACTCACTGAGGTGCTCATCGACTGTGTGGAAGGCGGCGCCTCGGTGAGCTTCATGCTGCCCATGTCTCGCAGCAAAGCCGAAAAATTCTGGGACACCGCTGCCCAGAGCCTGGCGCGAGGTGAACGTGAGGTCATCGTCGCGGAGGATTCGCAAGGCATCCTCGGCACCGTTCAGGTCATCTGGGCGCAGGCAGAGAATCAACCGCATCGCGCCGACGTGGCAAAAATGCTGGTGCATCGACGCGCGCGGCGTCGCGGAGTGGGGGCGGCACTCCTGAGAGCGGCCGAGCAGAGTGCTCAGGCTGCGGGCCGTATGGTGTTGGTTCTCGACACGGCGAGTGCGGAGGCGGAACGCCTGTACGCACGGGCAGGTTGGCAACGCTGCGGCACGATTCCCAACTACGCGCTGATGCCAGACGGTGCCTATTGCGACACCGTCGTTTTCTACAAAATGCTGTCTCGCTCGTGAGCGAGGGCGCCGGGCCAACGAGTGCACTGCACCTGAGTGCACCCGTTTTGCTTTGCCTTCAGCGACCCGTCGTAGTCGCAGTGGCCTTTGCTTCGTCGACGGGTGCGGCTCTTCCTGAAAAATGCGCGAACACCTGCGTCACCGCACGCTGAATCGCCTCGCGCGGATGATCCATGTCTTTATCCGAGATGCGTCCCTGCGCGACACCTTCCCAGATCAGTTGTTTCTTGCTGGCATCAACGATGTCGATGTTCGCAGTACCGATCGGGTACGTCACCGTTTCCACTTCGTTCTCGTATAGCGGCCAGGCGCTGTAAAGGCCGTAACGATAACCGTAGTAGCCGACGCCACCGGCACCGACACCTGGACGAGAACGCACCTCGGTGCGCTCTCGCACGTTGGCGTAGAAGTTCACCAGCAAGCTCGGATTG
>JBJMWN010000418.1:0-9059 GCA_045810085.1 Povalibacter sp.
CTGACACCGATCACGATGGAATCGACGATGCGTTCGATGCGGACACGTCAGGCCAGCCCGATATGAACGGCGATGGCATCGGCGACGCTGTCGCATCGCGTGACTCCGACGGTGACGGACTGGCGGATTTCATCGACACCGACTCCGACGGCGATGGCATCGCGGACAAGTTCGAAGCAGGCGTGAGCGGTCACGATGCCGATGGTGATGGCATCGATGATGCGGCGGACGTGAACAGCACCGGCGGTATCGATGCGAACGGCGATGGCATCGATGATGCGTACGTGCTGCCCGATCACGATAGTGATGGCGTGCCCGACCTGTTCGATCTCGACAGCGACAACGATGGCTTGCTCGATGTTGAAGAGGCAGGCGTGATCGATGCCGATCACGACGGCCGCGCCGATTCGAGCGTGCCGCAATCGACTGCGCCGATCGACAGCGATGGTGACGGCACTGCGGATTATCTCGATCTCGATTCGGATGAAGACGGCAAGTTCGACATCCTCGTCTCCAGAGGTGTGGATACGAATCACGACGGTCGCATCGATGCGGGCCCGGACAGCGATGGCGACGGTATTCCAGATTCTTCGGACCCGGCACCGCGAGTTCCGGGAACGTATGCGGATAACGATGGCGATGGCGTCGTCGATGCGATCGATCTCGATCTGGACAACGACGGCATACCGGACGACATCGAAGGATCAGAGGACGCCGATGGCGACGGCATTCCGAACCTTGCTGATCTCGACAGCGACAACGACGGCATTCCCGACCTCATCGAAGCGGGTGGCGCTGATCTCGATGGCAACGGGGTCGCCGACAACCTCGCCGATGCCAATCACAACGGCCTCGCAGATGTGTACGACGCGGCGGCGGGAGGAATTGCACTGCTCGCGATCGATACCGACGGCGATGGCTTCCCGAATTTCCGCGATGTGGATAGCGATGGCGATGCTCTGAGCGATCTGCTCGAAGCCGGCGGTGTCGATGCAAATGGCGATGGTCGCATCGATACATTCGCTGACGTCGATCACAACGGGTTGGCCGACAGCGTTGATGCGAGCTTTACGGGTGGTCACGCGCTTGCCCGTCCTGACACGGACGGGGATGGTGTGGTCGATGGTCTGGATACTGATAGCGATGGTGATGGCATGAGCGATCGTGTTGAGAGCAGCAGCGACTCCGACCGGGACGGCATTCCAGATTACCGCGATCAACCCGGAAAACTGGGTACGGCAGTGAACGGCGCGGGTGCATTCGATCCGCTGTGGCTGCTCGCTGGAGCGATGTTGCTTCTGTTCCGGCGTCGTGTGGCATCGGCTGTGCTCGCAGTGCCAGTCGCGTGTGCACTGATGACGACTCCGAGCGCACAGGCACAGGAGTCAGATGAGGTTGGTCTTTACGTCAGCGGCGATGTGGGAATGACGCGTCTCGCGCCGGAGAACCGCGATGGCGGTTACAAGGTGGATGACAACAGCAGTGCCGGGTTTCGGTTGAGCGCCGGCTACGCATGGTCACAACACTGGGCCGCAGAAGCGTTCTTTGCCGATGCAGGAAAATCAGGGATTGCGTCTGACAACGCAAACGTTGGGCATCTGGGTGATATCGAATATGAAATGTACGGAGCGGGTGCTCGTTGGGCGCCACTTGAACAAGGCACGAGCGCGAAGCTCTATCCGATGCTCAAGGCGGGACTGGTCAGCATTCGCAATACTGCAACCGATGCGCGCATTCACTACGACCGCGAGAACAGCACCAGCTTTTATTTAGGCGTGGGCGGTGCGTGGCGCATCACCCCGCGTTGGACTGCGCAAGCTGAATTAGTCAGCTACGACAAGGATGCACGCTTCTTGTCGCTCGGAGTTCGCTGGCAGCTCTGACGCATTGCTGGATCTTAGTTTGGAAGGCGAGGTGCAAGAGACTGCACCTCGCCTTCTTTGCTAGGGTGCGTTCGCGGCTGATTGCTGCGCAGGCGGAAGAGGCTGCGGCACTTTGTTGCTCACCGCTGGAATGGATTGCAGATAGGTGAAGATGGCTGCGAGATCTTCATCGGTGAAATGCTTGTACATCGGTATTGGCATCGGCGGCAGGATCACACGGCCGCGACCGAGATGCCGACCCGTTCGAATCGTGTCGCTGAACGTGCGCACGGTCCACTTACCTAGCCCCGTGTCTTTGTCGGGTGTGAGATTCGCGGTGTAACTCACACCCCATGGTCCAGACCAGGCCGTGTTCGTTGCGGCCACACTCACGATCCATGGCCCTTCAGGCAACGCCGGCGCAGGTGGCAGCGTCAGCTGCTGCGGATGGCCGGAAAGCATGCGGCTCATGTCGGGCTCTGGCCCGGTCGCGCCCATTTTCAGGGGCGTATGACAATCGTTGCAGCCGGCAATCGTCACGAGATATTTGCCTCGAGCCACTGCGGATGCGTTCGCTTCGTCCGCGTTCGCGTGTGCGGCCATCAGAGCGATGAGTGTGCCGGCGGTCAGAAGGGCATGGGAGACGGTGTTCACGAATTACTCCTGGGGTGATGAAAGATCCTGGTTGATCCATTGCTCGATCAGCGCGATGGCCTGAGTGTCCGGTCGGCGACTGCCGAGCGGAGGCATTTGCGACACGGCATCGCGCGAGCGCATGCGCGCAGGCAGAACGCTTGCGTCCGCGTTTCCCGGGATCACTCGATGCGTTCGCTCACCGAATCGAAAGTCGCTGAGTGCGTTGATGATCGACTCGTGTGTGCGCAACCGGGTGAGCTCTGGATGGCGAGCGCTCTGTGTGAGTGAAAGATTCAGCACTGCAAGCGGGCCATCGTCGTTGTGGCATTGGCCACAGTTGCCGTGGAGGTAACCGAGTGCCGCACGTTCTCGCGCGCTGGCGGCAGCAATTCGCGGTGGCTGAGCGATCCAGCTTGCGGGCAGCTTGACGATCAGTCCGCGTTTCACCAGTTCATTGAGATCGAGAGCATTGATCTTCTCGGCATGAGGAGCGAGGGCATCGCGATCGCGCGAAAGCTGGAGCGCACTGACGCCCAACACGGGCACTGCACCCCCTTCATGACAAGCGCGGCAATCCTCTCGCGACGGGATCTGATAGCCACTACTCGTTTGAGTAACTCCAGCGCTCGCAGCGAGAACCGCATCAGTGCCGCTGTCGTTCCATATGTATGAGGCGTACTGCCAAGAACCATCGGCAAGTCGCTCGATGTAGCGCGTCTCGATGCGACGTTCGAAGCTGAACTCTTTCCATAGACGAGTTCCTCGAGGAAAGTCCCACGCATCGGGATTGGAGGCGTCGATGTGCGTGCCTGGTGGCAAGTACAACCAGCGACGTTTGACTGCGCCGTCGGACCAGAGTGGATACTGAGGTGAGAATGAGAGATTGTTCGCGGCGATCTGGTCGACAGAATCAGGCGCGAACAATCCGGTGTCGCGCAAATGCAGTGGCAACGCAGCCGCAGCAGTACCCGCATTCTCCTGCGCGAAGCATGCGATGCTGAGCACGATGCTCAACACGCCTGCGTTGATAGCCGTGAAGCGCATGACAGGAATTCAGGCTGGTCCTCAGGCCACAGGAATTTGCGCTGCGTGCCTTGCGAGCCATTGCTTGAACGTCTGCATCTGCGGATTAAGAGCTCGTGCTCGTTCGAGATCTCGCTGTGCGCGATATTGCGTTTCGAAATCACGCTTGAACTGAAACATGTTGCCCAGCTCATCTGCGCCGGGTTCACCGCTTGCCCGATAGGCATCGGCGCTCACCGCTTCGTAGCTCACGGGCTCTTTCAAATGGGAGGCCAGCCCGTCAGCGAGTTCAGTGCCGGTCAAGTGATCGCCTGCAATTCCGATCGACACTCCTGCCATCGAGTCGCCGCGTGCAAATACTTGGAATGCTGAGCGGCCGATGTCTTCAGCGGCCACCCATGGAATCTTCCGATCTGCCGTCGGATAGCGAACTGCAAGGGAGCCGTCGGTGCGACGTTTGGGACCGAGTCCGAAATAGATGAGGTTTTCGAAGTATCCGGACGTATACAGAAATGTCGTCGGTACTCGCTGCTGAACGAAGTATCGGTTCGCTTCGCCCTTCGCGTCGAAGTGCGGAACGTTGTAGCGGGCTTGCAGCACCGGCATGCGTGATCCGTCTGCGGCAAAGAACTCGCGTGTGTCTTCGAGCGTGGACCAGATCGCGTGCTGGATACCGGCCTGAGATGCCGCGCTGGCAAGCACGTGAGCTTGCGTGAGTTCTTTTTCTGCCGAGAAATGCTCCCAGAAATTCGTGACAAAGAAGGCGCCGTACGCACCTTCCAGTGCCCGGTACACACTGCAGCTATCGTCCAGATCGGCCACGACAATCTCAGCACCCGATTGCCTGAGCTTCTGCGCGGCAGGCGACTCGGGCTTACGAGTGACCGCCCGCACCGCAAATCGTTTTTGCGGATCGCTCAACAGCGCCTGAGCGAGACTGCCACCCTGTGTGCCGGTTGAGCCGAAGACGGTGATGATCAGTGAAGACATGACGTGCTCCAGGTCTTTAAACGCCACCATGCGGGCGTCTTTGCGAGGAGCGGAAGATTAGGGAGGTCCGTTCGGGCGAGTTCGTAACTCTTCCTTAGGCCTTCCTTAAATTGATCATAAGCAGCGTAGGTGCACGTGCAGTAAGATCGACAACGTCGACGACCATTACATCAACAGCGTTTGATCGCATTCGTCGTATGAAGCTCACTCAGGACATGATCGACATGCTCGCTGCAGGCGTTGCTCACCAGGTGGGCGGCTGTACCGGCGGCGGCCGTCCAGTGGTGTGCCGCGGTCTTGCGGCCCAAATGGAAGAAGACGGCCGACTCGCCGTAATTCTCTCGGGGGAATCGGGTTTCGAGGTTCTCGCTGCGATTCGCGAAACGGGGCGAGTGAGCGTCAACTTCACTCATCCGGGCACCTTTCAATCACTGAATCTCACGGGAAGGGATGCGGTGGTTGTTCATGGGGGAACGAAATACCGCGCGCTGGTTGATGCAAGGCATCGGGCTTTTCGCGATCAGATCGCGCCCTATGGTTTTCCGGCGGCGTATAGCACCGCCTGGTACAACCCGCCCGATCAGGATCTGATGGCGATCCTGTTCACTCCGATCATCGCTCGCAATCAAACGCCTGGACCTGGCGCTGGCAATGCGCTGGAGCTGCGCTCGTGAGCTTTCAACAGGAACCACCGCTCACATTGCTGGGCGTGCGACGCATGATGGAAGGCGTCGTGCCGCCGAGCATATGCACCGTGAGTGCAGAGGGCATGCCGAACGTCGCCTATCTCTCGCTCGCGGAGTACGTCGATCCACAACATCTCGCGCTGACGTTCCAGTTCTTCAATCGCACCCGCGAAAACGTCCTTGCCACTCGGCGGGCCTCGCTGACGCTCGACGATCCGTACACCGGCGCAGGTGTGGTGTTACAGCTCGAGTATCAGCGGACCGAAACGTCGGGTCCGACTTTCGAGCGCTTGTGGGCAAAACTCGCGGGCGTTGCCTCGCATATGCGCATGGACAAAGTTTTCAAGCTACGTGGCGTAGACATCTACAAGGTGACGGAACTGCGTCGGGTGCCGGGTCGTCACGAACTACCGGCAGCCTTGCCTCGAGTCGATCTGGCTGCCAACTCGCGCGTGCTCTCTGAGCGCATTGCCGCGTGTGAGGACATGGATGCATTGCTCGACGCGCTGATGAATGGACTCTCCGAGTTGCTGCGCATCGATCATGCGATTCTCTGGCTGCTCGATACGAGCGGCAGTCTCACAGTGCTGGCCAGTCGTGGGTACGAGATCGGCGGTGTGGGCGCAGAGATCACGATCGGCGAAGGTCTGGTCGGAACGGCTGTGCGTGAAGGTGTGCCGATCCGCGTAGGTCACATGATGAACATGCAGACCTACGGGCGCGCAGTTCGCGATCGCGCGAGTGAGCTGGGTCTCGATTTTTCCGTGGTACAGGAAATACCTTTACCGGGACTGAAGGAGCCGCGAAGTCAGCTGGCTGTTCCTTTGCGAGCGCGAGGTCGCGTGCTCGGCGCATTGTTCGTCGAAAGTTTGCACGATCAGTACTTCGGTTACGACGACGAAGATGCACTGATGCTGCTGTGTGGACAATTGGCGGTGTCGCTGACCTTGATGCACACGAGTGAAACGGAAGTGCCTGAACCAGCAGTCGCGCCGGCGCTGCCGAATATTTCGGGACCGCCGCTGAAATTACGACGATTCAGCGCGGACAACAGCATGTTCCTGGACGATCGCTATCTCATTCGCGGCGTCGCGGGCGCAATACTCTGGAAAATCGCTGGCGAATTCATCCGCAGCGGCAAATGTGAATTCACCAACCGCGAGCTGCGAATGGCTTCCGATCTGAGATTGCCAGACGTACAAGACAATCTCGAGGTGCGACTTGTCTTACTGCATCGGCGATTGGCGGAGCAGCGCTCACCGGTTCAGATTGAAAAGATCGGCCGCGGCCGCTGGCGTCTCAGCATTGAGCGCCCACTCGTACTCGAAGAAGAAAAGAGCTGAAAGGCGCTCGACACCTCACAGGCGTGCCGCTTCACCGGCACGCCGTCTCAGAGAACTTCAACAGAAAGCTCCAACAGACAAGTTGAACAGAACTTCAACCGCGAGGCTTCTCGTTGATCCCCCACGTGATGCCAAACGGATCGCGCAGCTGGCCGTAACGCGAACCCCAGAACATAAGCGAGACGGGCTGAGTCACTTCCGCGCCCGCAGCAACGGCTCGATCCCACCATAGGTCGATGTTGTCGACCTGAAGAGTCATGTTGAATCCAGCGGGCTCCTTCCAGGTATGGCCGTACTCGGGATACGGATCGCACAGCATCACGGATGACCCGTTGATATAGAGATGAATGTGCATCGTGCGACCCGATTCATCTTCCGGATATCGGAAGGCTTCGTTTGCCGCGAATGCACGCTTGTAGAACTCGGCTGCCTTGCTCGCTCCGTTCGCGGTGAGATAAGGCACAACACCACCTAAGACTTCTGCTTGGGCTGGCGGCACGGTGTCGTTCTGAACTGCGCTCATGGATGGCTCCTGGTGTTGAGGGTGTTCGCTGCAAAGGACGGGCGAGCGTTTCGGCTTCCGACATCGGTCTGCGGAAAATGAATTGCACACGGCATTCGCAAGGCAAGACGATTCACCAAGAGCGTGAGGCGCTTGCCTGTAGTTCGACGAACGAATTCATGCTCGGCTGAAGTTGTCCCAGGCTTTCACGCGACCGGAGCAGATGCTTCGGAGGAGCTCTGTGTACAAAAGCATCGTCGGTCTCCCAGGTGGCTTGAAGCACCTTGCTCGCGCGCGGCGTCGTGTAGCATGCAATGCATCAATCAAGGGGAGGCTGTCGCTTGAATACAAAGACACGAACGCTCGCGGTGCTTGCAGCTGTGTGGATGAGTTCGCAAGTCCTTGCAGCCGATCAGTGGACGGAGAAATCGATCGCTGAACTGCGAGTCTCGCTGGAGCGCGGTGAAGTCACCTCGGCGCAACTCGTCGAGGCTTATCTGAAGCGTATCGAGGAGATCGATCGTGGCGGTCCTGCTCTGCATGCCGTGCTCGCGATCAATCCGAAAGCAATGGAGCAGGCTCAGGCACTGGATGCCGAACGCAAAAAGAAAAAGCTGCGTGGTCCGTTGCACGGCATCCCGATTCTGCTGAAGGACAATATCGAATCGCTGGATCCGTTGCCTACGACAGCGGGCTCATTAGCCTTGCGGGAAAACATAACCAATCGCGATGCACCGATCGTCGCTAACTTGCGTGCCTCGGGAGCCGTAATTCTGGGCAAGACCAACTTGAGCGAATGGGCCAATTTCCGATCCACTCATTCGACCAGCGGGTGGAGCGGCATGGGTGGGCTGACAAGGAATCCGCACGTATTGGATCGCAGCGCGTGTGGATCCAGTTCAGGAAGTGGAGCCGCCGTTGCTGCAGGACTCGCCGCAGGTGCGGTGGGCACGGAGACAGACGGATCGATTGTGTGTCCCGCATCCTTGAATGGCATCGTCGGTGTGAAGCCGACGTTGGGATTGTTGTCGGGAGAACGCATCGTTCCGATTTCTCACAGTCAGGACACCGCAGGTCCGATGACGCTCACCGTCACGGATGCAGCGATCATGCTGACCGCGATGGTGGGCGCAAAGCCGATCTGCCTCGCAGCCGGATGCAGCAAAATCGATTACGCCGCTTCACTTCCTGAGGCGTCACTCTCGGGCAAACGCGTCGGCGTGCTGCGCTACAAGGCGGACCGATCGCCACAGCTGGACCCGCTGTATGCACAGGCACTCGATCAGCTGAAAGGCGCAGGCGCCGTATTGGTCGAAGTGGATTTCGGTGACACCGCGCCGATCGATGAGGCAGAAGAGACGGTGCTCTACACGGAATTCAAAACTGATCTCAATGCCTATCTCGCGACAACACCGCCGTCGGTGAAAGCTCGCGATCTGTCCCAGCTGATTGAATTCAATCGTGCGAGTCCACGTGAGCTTGCCGTCTTCAATCAGGAAATTTTCGAACGTGCGGATAAATCCCCATCACTAGATGACACAAAGTACCGAACCGCATTGGCGACTTCCAAACGCCTCGCCGGCCCGGAAGGCATCAGCCGCGTATTGACCAAAGATCATCTGGATTTCCTGGTCGCGGCAACGACCGGACCCGACTGGCGCATCGATCTCGTGAACGGAGATCAGTACACCGGATCGTTCAGCACCTTACCGGCGGTCGCCGGCTATCCTCACGTGACGGTGCCCATGGGCGCAGTCAAGAATCTGCCCATCGGACTGTCCTTCATCGGCGAGAAGTGGAGCGAGCAGAAATTGTTGGAAGCGGCGTTCGCATACGAGCAGCGCAGCAGAGCGCGGATTGCACCGCAGTTCCTGGAAACGGTCGATACGTCTGGCGAGGCAACTGCGCCCGTGCACTGAAGTTCGAAGATTCAGAGTTGAGCGGCCGCAAAAAGGCTCAAAAGACGCAAGGTGAGAAGGGAGTAAGAGGCTGGGCTCTGATCGCTCGTTCTGCTGAG
>JBJMWN010000419.1:0-12087 GCA_045810085.1 Povalibacter sp.
CTTTGCCGTTTGAGCGGCGATGCGACCAAAGGCCACGGATTCCATCGGCACTTCGACGTAGCCGCCAACTTCCCCGTCCTTGGAAATATCCAAGGCATCCTCGAGACGCAGCTCACTGTCCGGGAATTCGAGCTCGGTGGAATCATCGGAGAAGACTTTCCAGCGACGCCAGGTGTCGTAGTCGCCCGTCTTCCGATTGATGGAGACGCGCACGTCAATGCCTTCGCCATGGCGGCGACGCGTGGCAGATGCGAGGGCCGCTTCGAGCGCCTCGAAAATAATTTCCTTGTCGACGCCCTTCTCGTTGGAAACGGCGTCCACCACCATCAAAATTTCTTTGTTCATCTCGCGAACTCCGGCGTTTGTCCGGTCAGGTTTCCGGCGCCACGCGCGCCTTGTGTATTCCGTCGATCGGCAGCTTCACCGTGCCGCCTTCCACTTCCAAAACGATCTGCCCGTCAGCGACTTCCATCAGTCGTCCGGAGAATCGCTTGCGACCATTCAGTGGCGCACTCGTTTCGACTCGGACGCGCTCGCCACTAAAGCGAGCGAAATGTTCGGCCGTCCTCAACACACGATCGAGACCCGGCGATGAAACCTCGAGCGTGTACTCCGCTTGGATAGGATCCGCCGCATCCAGGATCTCGCTGACGGCCCGACTGACGCGTTCGCAGTCGTCCACGCTGATTCCCGACGCAGAATCGATATACAACCGCAGCAAACCGCCGCCCGAACGGGCCGCGTACTCGAGTTCCCACAACTCGTAACCGAGGTCGACCACGACTGGCTGCAGCAGCTCGATCAGCTGGTCTCGCAGCATGGGTCACCTCCGATCTCTGGCCCGTTTTTACGACCTTCAGAAACAAAAAATGGGCCCGAGGCCCATTCACGCGATCATCCTTTCCTCGCCGGCATGGTCATGGCAGACCCGCCTAAAGCGTCCATTACCCTGCACGGGGCCTCTGTAGTCACTTCCTGGATAGTCTGACGGCATGCGTCAGCCACCGAGGAAGTGGTAGCGGGGGCAGGATTTGAACCTGCGACCTTCGGGTTATGAGCCCGACGAGCTGCCAGACTGCTCCACCCCGCAACAGAGGGCGCGGATTGTAAGGGCCTGAAATGGGTATTACAAGGCGAGATCCGCGCATCGAGCGCGGAGCTTAAGATTTCAGCGTGTCTTGAGAGATCAGAACGCTTGGGATCTTACGGCAGGACCCGCGCACACAGCTCAATAAGGGCGCCCGGGAAAATTCCAAGCACCAGCACGGCGAGCCCGTTTGCAGTCAACAGGGCGCGCAGCGTACCGCCTGCATCGACGACCACCGCGTCCGCGGGTTCGTCGAAGTACATCACCTTGATGACGCGCAGGTAATAGAAAGCGCCGACCACTGACAACAACACTGCGACCGCTGCGAGCCACGACAAATTGATGTCGATCACTGCCCCGAGCACGGCGAGCTTGGCCCAAAACCCGATGAATGGCGGCACACCTGCCGTGCTGAACATCAGCATCATCATCACGGCTGCGAACCACGGGCTCTTGCGGTTCAGTCCCTTGAAGTCATCGATCTGATCAGCCTCGAATCCCTCGCGCGAGAGCAACAGAATCATCCCGAATGAGCCAATAGTCATAATGACGTAGGCCATCGTATAGAACAGGGACGCACGATAACCGGCCGATGTGCCGGCGAGGATTCCGAGAAGAATGAATCCCACATGCGATATGGCTGAATAGGCCAGCATGCGCTTGAGGTTGGTCTGAGCGATTGCCACCACGTTACCGATGATCATCGAGAGCACGGCCAGTGCGATGAGCATGCCCTGCCAGCTCGCGACCATTGCATCGAGACCTTCCGCGAGCACACGGATGGCGAGAATGTACGATGCGATCTTGGGTGCCGTGCTGACGAACAAGGTCACGGGCGTCGGTGCACCGTGATAGACGTCGGGTACCCACATATGAAACGGCACGGCGCCGAATTTGAAAGCAACGCCCGCGATCACGAAGGCCAGTCCGAACACGAGCCCGACACGATCGGGTCCGACTTCGCGAATCGCCAGGGCCAGCTCGTCCAGCTGCAGCGTTCCAGTCATGCCATAGATAATCGAAAAGCCGTACAACAGTGCGCCCGAGGAGATCGCGCCGAGCACGAAGTACTTCATGGCAGCTTCGGCTGCGATGCCAGAGTCGCGATCGAAGGCGACCATCGCATACAGCGCAAGCGACAAGAGCTCCACACCGATGTAGACGGTGACCAGACTGCCCGCGGAAGTCATCACCATCACGCCCAGCAGCGCGACGAGCCCCAGGATGAAGTACTCGCCTTTGAACAGATTGCGGCGACGCAGATACTCTCGCGAATACATGAACGTCACAGCTACCGTGCCGTAAGCGAACAGCTTGAGCACATCGCCCATCGGATCGGCAACGAAGGTCCCATCCAGAGCAGACACACGACTCGAGACCGAGTTGTGAAGTGTCACGAACGCTGCACCCACCAGACTCAGCAGTGACAAGGCATAGGTGATCCAGCGTGAGCGATCACTCAGAAAGACATCGATCAGCAGGATCACGCAGATCGCTGCGATCATGAAAATTTCCGCCGAAGCGGCGCCGAGGTTCAGATGAGTGATCACTTGTTCCGACATGACGTGCTATTGCTCAGAGTTTGGACGCAGTGATCTGCTGCACCAGATGTTCGACGGTGGGTCGCATGACATCGAGCAGTGGCGCAGGCCAGACACCGAGCAGCAGTACCGCCGCCGCGAGCACACCCAATACCAGGAACTCACGACCGTTTACGTCCTGAAGCGCTGCCACGTTTTCGTTTGCGACCGCACCGAAGATGACGCGCTTCACCAGCCACAACGTATAAGCAGCACCTAGAATCAGCGTCATTCCCGCCAGCGCTGCGTACCAGAAATCGGCGCGGAAGCTCGCAAGGATCACGAGAAACTCACCGACGAAACCTGAAGTGGCAGGCAGCCCCGAATTCGCCATTGCAAAGAGAACCGAGAATGCGGCGAAGATGGGCATGGTATTCACAACACCTCCGTAGGCGCTGATCTCGCGACTGTGCACACGGTCGTACAGCACGCCGACGCAGAAGAACATCGCACCTGACACGAGTCCGTGCGAAATCATCTGCACCATCGCGCCATCGATACCCATCGCTGCGCCTCTCACATCACCATTCACCCGGAGCAATTCGAATGCGAGAAATGAACCCAGCGTGACGAAGCCCATGTGCGCGATCGACGAATAGGCGATGAGCTTTTTCATGTCCTTCTGCACCAGCGCGACGAAGCCGATGTAGACGACCGCGATCAGCGAGAGTGAGATCACGAGCCAATCCAGCTCGGCGCTCGCATCGGGAGTGATCGGGAGTGAGAAACGCAGAAATCCGTAGCCACCCATCTTCAACATGATCGCAGCAAGGATCACTGACCCGCCGGTCGGCGCTTCGACGTGAGCGTCGGGCAACCAGGTATGCACAGGCCACATTGGAACCTTTACTGCAAAGGCCACCATGAACGAGACGAAGATGAGCAGCTGCGCATTGAGCGCGAGTGGCAGTTCCTGGAAGTCTGCAATTGCATAGCTGCACTGGCCGGCGTCGCACGTCTTCAAATACATGAAGATCAATGAGACCAGCATCAGCACTGATCCGAGGAACGTGTAAAGGAAGAACTTGAGGGTCGCGTAGACGCGCCGGGCGCCGCCCCAGACACCGATGATGATGAACATGGGAATCAGCATTGCTTCCCACAGAACATAGAACAGTAGTGCGTCGGTCGCGGCGAAGACGCCAACCATCAATCCTTCGAGAATCAGGAACGCCGAAAAGTACTGCGCGGGACGTTTCTCAATCACGTTCCAGGCAGCGATGATCACGAGCGGCGTTACGAACGTCGTGAGAATGATCAAAGGCATCGCAATGCCATCCACACCGAGTGCGTACCAGGCATTGAACGTCGGTATCCAGGTGAGCTTTTCGACGAACTGCATCTCTGCGGTCGTAGCGTCGAAATTTGTGTAGAGCAAAGTGGAAATGCCGAACGTCACGGCTGTCGTGATCAACGCAACCCAGCGACCGACAGCAATGCCGCGCTCGCCGAGAAGCAACAGCGCCACGCCGCCAATGATCGGCAGCCAAATCAAGACGCTCAGAATGGGCCAGTTAAATTGCATGAGGGCTTTCGAATTGCTTCTTGTGGTTGACTCGTAACGATCAGCGCAGCACGTACCAGGCGAGCAGCACCGAGAGGCCGATGATCATCGCGAACGCATAGTGATACAGATATCCCGACTGCAGACGACGCAGGACACCGGACATCCAGCCCACGACTTTGGCCGAGCCATTGACGAACGTGCCGTCGATCACAGCGACATCGCCGACCCGCCACAGCGCATTGCCGAGATTGCGACTGCCCGCGGCAAAAACCATCTGATAGATCTCGTCGAAGTAGAACTTGTTGGCGAGCAGTTTGTAGATACCCGAAGCCTTCTCAGCGATGACGCCGGGCAGATGGGGACGCTTGAGATATAGAAACCAGGCTGCCAGAAAGCCGGCAAGTGCCAGATAGAACGGCGCACCGAGAAAGGCATGAACCAGAAACTCGAGCGGTCCATGGAATTCATGCGCGAGCTCGCCGAGCACGTTATGCGCCTCCTCCACGAAGATCGCTCCATCGAAGTAGCCGCCGAACAGCACCGGCTGGATCGTGAACGCGCCGATGAACAAGGAAGGGATCGCAAGAAGAATCAAAGGCAGAGTGACCACCCAGGGACTTTCATGCGGCGGACCAGAATGGCCGTGATGATCATGTGCATGATCGTCCTGAGCCGCGTGATCGTTGTGGCCATGATCATCGCTGATATCCGGCTCGTGACCCGCATCGGTATCGGTCTTCACATGCGTGCTCTCGCTCTCGGCATGCGCGTGAGCCTGGCCGAAGCGCTCTGAGCCATGGAACGTCATGAACAGCAGCCTGAAGCTGTAGAACGATGTGACGAACACTCCGAGCAGTACGCACCAGTAGGCGTAAGTCGCGCCCGGAATATGCGATTCGTGCACGGCCTCGATCAACGCGTCCTTCGAGTAGAAACCCGAAGTACCCGGGAATGCGACCAGCGCGAGCGTGCCGATCAACGAAGTCCAATAGGTGATCGGCAGATACTTTTTGAGCCCACCCATCTTCCGCATGTCCTGCTCGTGATGCATCGCGATGATCACCGAGCCCGCAGCCAGGAACAGCAGCGCCTTGAAGAAGGCATGCGTCATCAAATGGAAAATCGCACCTGCATAAGCCGACACGCCCAACGCGACGGTCATGTAGCCAAGCTGCGAAAGTGTTGAGTAAGCGACGACTCGTTTGATGTCGTTGTTTACGAGACCCAGCAGACCCATGAAGAATGCGGTCGTGGCGCCGATGATCAACACCGTTGAAAGAGCGGTCTCAGAGAGTTCGAAGAGCGGCGACATGCGCGCCACCATAAAAATGCCCGCGGTAACCATCGTTGCCGCGTGGATCAATGCAGAGATCGGTGTGGGACCTTCCATTGAGTCCGGCAACCACACATGCAACGGCACCTGAGCCGACTTGCCCATGGCACCGATGAACAGGCAGATGCAGATCACCGTGATGGCCTGCCAATCGGCACCAGGCAGCAGCTGCATTGTGTTCGAAGCGATCGCTTCGCGAAGACCGAACACTGTCTGATAGTCGAGCGAGCCTGTGTAGTAAACGATCCCCGCAATGCCGAGCACAAAACCGAAATCGCCCACCCGGTTCACCAGGAAAGCTTTCATGTTCGCGAAGATCGCTGACGGTCTCGTGTACCAGAATCCGATCAACAGATACGAGACAACGCCGACCGCCTCCCAGCCAAAGAACAGCTGGAGAAAGTTGTTGGACATCACCAGCATCAACATGGAGAACGTGAATAGCGAGATGTACGAGAAGAAGCGCTGATAGCCAGGATCCTCGTGCATGTAACCGATCGTGTAGACGTGCACGCACAGCGAAACGAAGGTCACCACCACCATCATCAATGCGGACAGCCGATCGATGAGAAAACCGATCTCCATGCGCACACCGTCACTCACGAGCCAGGTGTACACGGTATCGTTGTAGACCGGCACGCCATCGAGCAACTGCTTCAGTACGTAAGCCGACAAAGCAAACGAGACCGCCACGCCCAGGATCGTGACGCTGTGGGCCCCTGCCCGGCCGATCACCCGCCCCGCGAGACCCGCCAGAAGGGACGCGATCAGCGGCGCCAGCACGATGGTCAGTAATGTGGATTCAGAGATCATGAGTGTCGCGGGCGTCAGTGTTGAGTTTGTTCGAAGACGTCGGAGGCGGCTTTGCGGCAGTGCGGAGAGGTCAGCCTCTCATCGTGTCCAACTGCTCAATGTTGATGTTCCGACGCTCACGGAACAGCACGACGAGAATCGCAAGGCCAATCGCGGATTCCGCCGCGGCGACCGTCATGATGAAAAATACGAAAACCTGGCCATTCAGATCGCCGAGCTGACGAGCGAATGCCACAAAGTTGAAGTTCACGGCCAACAGCATCAGTTCGATGCACATCAACAGCAGGATGACGTTTTTGCGATTGATGAAGATGCCCGCAACGCTCAATGCGAACAGCAGGCCCGCAAGCATCAGAACAGCGTGCAACGGAATCATGTCTGCTTCTCCGGATCCATCTTGACGATGCGGACGCGATCACGCGCATTCACCGCAACCTGACCGGCAATGTCCTGCGCCTTGAGCCCAACACGATGTCGCATCGTGAGCACGATCGCGGCGACGATCGCCAGGAGCAGCAACACAGCCGCGAGTTCGAAGGGATACAGGTATTTGGTATAGAGCAGCTCACCGAGCATGCGTGTATTGCTGTAATCAGCCGCGTTCGCTACTGCAGCAGCAGTCTGCGTGACGCCAAGATGCTTAACCCACACCACGCTGCCGATTTCGACGACCACGAGTGCAGCGATCAGGATTCCAAGCGGCGCATAGCGTGTGAATCCCTCACGCATTTGCGCCACGTTCACGTCGAGCATCATTACAACGAAAAGGAACAGCACCATCACTGCGCCGACATAGACGAGTACAAGGACGATCGCCAGGAACTCGGCTTCCAGCAGCAACCAGATGACTGCGCTGTTGAAGAACGCGAACACAAGGAAGAGCGCGGCATGCACAGGGTTGCGAGCCGTGATGACGCCAACCGCGGCGACGACGAGCACCGCGGAGAAGGCATAGAAAAGAATCTCGGTGATAGTCATGGCTCGCTCAGCGGTAACGCGCATCCGCCGCTTTATCGGCAGCAATCATGGCTTCGTACCGCTCGCCCACGGCCAGCAGCTTGTCCTTCGTCATGATGTTTTCGCCCTGGTTCTCCATGTGGTACTCGTGGATGCGTGTCTCGACGATTGCATCGACCGGACAGGCTTCCTCGCAGAAGCCACAGAAGATGCACTTGAACAGATCGATGTCGTAACGCGTCGTGCGGCGAGTTCCGTCCGCAGCCACGTCGGATTCGATCGTGATCGCGAGTGCAGGACACACCGCTTCGCACAACTTGCAGGCGATGCAGCGCTCCTGACCATTCGGATAACGACGCTGCGCATGCAAGCCACGATAGCGCGGTGATTGCGGCGTCTTCTCTTCGGGGTATTGCACCGTCACGTTCGGTTTGAAGGCGAATTGGCGAAGCGTCACACCGAGGCCGACGAGCAGCTCGGTGAGAAAAAACGTCTTCAGGAAACTGGCAGGTGTTTTCATCATCGACCTCACGCTGCCCACGGGCCGATCTTGTAATACACAAGAACGGCTTCGACGAAGATCCAGACCAGCGTCACGGGGATGAAGACTTTCCAGCCCAGCCGCATGATCTGATCGTAGCGATAACGAGGAAACGTGGCGCGGAACCAAAGGAAGCAGAACAGGAAGAATGAAATCTTGGCGAAGAACCACAGGAAATGCGGCGCCTGCAGGAACGCTGGCATGAACGTCCAGCCTTCGAACGGAGACAACCATCCGCCGAAAAAGAACACCGACGTCAGCGCCGAGATCAGGATCATGTTCACGTACTCGGCAACGAAGAACACGGCGAATGCCATGCCCGAGTACTCGACGTGGAATCCAGCGACGATTTCTGACTCACCTTCAACGACGTCGAACGGTGCACGGTTCGTCTCCGCGAGACCAGAGATGAAATAGACCACGAACAGCGGGAACAGCCACCACACGTAGAAGCTAAAAAAACCACCCCGCTGCCCTTCGATGATGTCGCCAAGATTGAGAGACCGCGATGCCATCACCACACCGACCAGCGCGAAGCCCATGGCAATTTCGTATGCGACCATTTGCGCGGCGGCACGCATCGCCCCGAGGAAGGCATATTTGGAATTGGCCGCCCAACCCGCGAGGATGACGCCGTACACGCCAGCCGATGTCAGCGCGAGGATATAGAGCAATCCTGCATTGATATTGGCGACGGTGAATCCCGGCCACAGCGGCATCACCGCCCATGTAGACAGGGCTGGAATCAGCGCAAGAAGCGGCGCCAGAATGAACAGGAATTTGTTCGACTCCGCCGGGATGACGACCTCTTTCAACATCAGCTTCAGCACGTCAGCGAACGGCTGCAACAGACCAAAGGGCCCGACACGATTCGGGCCGATGCGAGCCTGAATCGACCCGATCACGCGCCGCTCAGCGAGTGTGAGAAACGCCATCACGAGAATGACGCTGATGAACAATAAAACCGCCACCACGCCGTACCAGACGATCGCCTGAATCCATTGCGGCAGGAACGACAGCAGGTTCGATGCGAATTCTGGAATCATGCTTCACCCGAACGGTGAGCTTCCGGAGTCTGTTGCAGCGAGATCGCCCGACGCACCAGCGCATCCACTTGATAGAGCGCCACTTCGTTGTTCGAAGCGGGTGCCGACAGAGCCAGTTTCGATTGCAACGTACGAGTTGCCGCTTTGGGCGGCTCCGCAGCAGCTTCATTCACCTGCTTGCGAAGCTCTTCTGCAACCTGCTCCGAGCTCACGTAGTCGAAACCGGGCAGATTGAGCAGGTTGCCCAACACCCGCAGCACCTTCCAGCCTGGACGAGCATCGCCTACGGGCTTCGCAGCACCGGGGACGCTCTGCCAACGACCTTCGAGATTCACGTAGGTGCCCGAAGTTTCGGCGAACGTCCCGATTGGCAGGATGACGTCCGCGTACTCTTTTGCCGTCGAATACGGCGACAACGCAACCACGAACTCTGCAGCCTTCAATGCTTCCAGCGCAGTCGGTGATGCAATGTCGTGCTGCGGCTCGATTCCGCCCAGCACCACATAAGCTTTCAAGCGAGCAGCGAACATGTCAGCCGCATTCAGACCACCCGTCTGAACGGCACGACCGCCCGCGGTACGAGTCGGCAACACGCCGGCAATGTGCGCACCGACTGAATTGCCGCCATCTGGCAGGTATCCGAGTGCTGCACCGGTGAGCTCCGCAATCGCGCTTGCAACCAGTCGCAGATCGGCAAATGCAGGATGACGTTGTGCCAGCGCACCCAGCAGAATCAAACGGCGCGGACCATCTACCAACTGTTGCGCCACGGAGCGATGAATGTCAGACGGCTGCGCGCTCGCGACCAACGTCGATATCGAAGCAGGTGAACTCTTGCCTGTGATGCCGACCGCGGCAGCTGCGATATTGACCAGATGCTCAAAGCTGTCGAGACCGTTCGCAGCGAGGTAGCTGGCGATTGGGAACAGATAGTCGTAACGCTGAGCGTTCACGAACGAAACCTTCGTGCCTTTGACGGCCGCCTTGCGGATGCGATGCGCGATCAAAGGAACGTCTTTACGCAGATTCGAGCCAATGACCAGAATGGAGCTCGCCTGCTCCAGCTCAGATAGCGTGCAACCCAAAGTCGGATACGCAGGCTCGGAGGTTTCGTCCCGGAAGTCTGTTCGACGCAGCCGATGGTCGAGGTTCGAGCTGCCGAGACCGCGCGTGACTTTCGCAAGCAGATAGAGCTCTTCGAGGGTCGAACCTGGAGATGCGAGCGCACCGATCTGCCCACCGCCATGCTGACGCGAAATTTTGGCGAGCTTTTCAGCAACGAGTGCGAGGACAGTCTCCCAATCGCTTTCCTGCCAGACGCCGTTCTCGCGAACCATCGGCTTGTCCAGCCGATCCTCGCTGTACATTCCCTGGAAGCCGAAACGATCTCGGTCTGCAATCCAGGTTTCGTTCACGTCTTCATTCGGTCGCGGCACGATGCGCATGACACGACCACGCAGCACGTGTGCGTAGAGGTTCGTACCGACGCTATCGTGCGGTGACACCAGCGGATGCTGAGTCATTTCCCAGGCACGTGCGCGGTAGCGATAAGGCTTGTTGTTCAACGCACCGACCGGACACAGATCGATGATGTTGGCGGACAACTCGTGGTCGACACTCTTCTCGATGAACGTCCCGATCTCAGTGCTCTCGCCGCGGCCCACCGTGCCGAGCTCCTGAAAGCCCTGAATGTCCTGCGTGAAGCGGACGCAACGTGTGCAATGGATGCAACGCGTCATGTCCGTCGACACGAGCGGCCCCAGATTCTTGTCCTTCACGACACGCTTGCGTTCGGCGAAGCGCGAAATGTCGCGTCCGAAACCCATCGCCAGATCCTGCAACTCGCATTCGCCACCCTGATCGCAGATCGGGCAATCGAGCGGATGATTGATCAGCAGAAATTCCATCACTGCTTTCTGCGCTGCGATGGCTTTCGGCGAACGAGTGAACACTTTCATGCCTTCGGCGACAGGCGTCGCACACGCCGGCATTGGTTTCGGCGCCTTCTCGATCTCGACCAGACACATACGGCAATTGGCCGCGATGGGTAGCTTCGAGTGATAGCAGAAACGTGGAACGTAGATCTCGTTCGCATCCGTCGCCTGAATCACCATCTGGCCCTTGCGCGCCTTCATCGGCACGCCATTAACCTCGATGTTGACTTCGTCTGTTGTCGCAGGAGCGTTCATATCGTCTGTGTTCGTCAGGCAGCGCGGCGCGTGTCGCGCTCGACGATGCTATGGCCGTTCTCAATCATGTATTCGAATTCGTGACGGTAGTGCTTCATGAAGCTCTGGATCGGCCACGCAGAAGCATCACCGAAGGCGCAGATCGTGTGGCCTTCGATCTTATTGGCGACATCGACCAGCATGTCGAGATCGCTCGTCTTTCCCTGCCCCGCAAGGACTCGCTTCAGCACGCGATTCATCCAACCCGTCCCTTCACGGCAAGGCGTGCACTGACCGCAAGACTCTGCGTAGTAGAAACGAGAGATGCGCTCGAGCGTCTTCACCATGCACGTCGTCTCATCCATGACGATCAGGGATCCGGTACCGAGCGCCGATCCCGCCTTCTTCACCGAGTCATAGTCCAGGTTTGCGCCCATCATGATCTCGCCTGGTACGACGGGCACCGAGACACCGCCCGGGATGACTGCCTTGAGCTTGCGACCGCCGCGCACGCCACCGCAGATCTCGAGCAGATCCTTGAAGGGAATGCCAAGGGGCAATTCGATGTTCTGGGGTTTGTTCACATGGCCCGACACCGAGAAGATCATCGTGCCAGCAGAATTTGCTACCCCTAGATCCACGAACCATTGCGGGCCTTTACGCAGGATGGTCGGCACAGAGGCATAACTCTGCGTGTTGTTGATCGTCGTGGGTTTGCCGTAGAGACCGAAGTTCGCCGGAAACGGTGGCTTGAAGCGAGGACGACCTTGCTTGCCTTCGAGCGACTCGAGCAGCGCAGTTTCTTCACCGCAGATGTACGCGCCCGCACCGACATACGCATGCAGATCGAAGTTGACGCCCGACCCGAGCAGGTTCTTGCCCAACAGACCTGCTGCGTACGCTTCCTGAAGTGCGGCCTCGAACCGCGGCACAGGCTCTTCAAGGAATTCGCCACGAATGTAGTTGTAACCCACGGTCGCGCCCATTGCGTAACCGCCAATTGCCATGCCTTCGATGAGCGCATGTGGGTTGTAGCGCAGGATGTCGCGATCGTG
>JBJMWN010000420.1:0-3356 GCA_045810085.1 Povalibacter sp.
GGCTTCCTGGTCCAGGTATTCGCGCTTGAACATGTCCCAGATCTGTTCAGACGAAAGCTCTTTGCCGGTCGCATCCGTCACGGCCTGTACTGACTGGCTGAACTCGATCTGCAAACGCCTTGGCATTGCCACGCCGTAGTCGCGCTCGAGCAGATAAGCGATGCCGCCTTTGCCCGACTGGCTATTCACACGAATGACAGACTCGTAAGTACGTCCGAGGTCGCGTGGATCGATCGGCAGATAGGGCACTTCCCACAGATCGCCTTCCTTGCGTGCACCGAAGCCCTTCTTGATCGCATCCTGATGTGAACCGGAGAAGGCGGTGAATACCAGATCGCCCACATAAGGATGCCGCGGGTGAATCGGCAGTTGATTGCACTGCTCCACCGCTCGTGCCGCTTCATTGATGTTCGAGAAGTCCAGACCCGGATCGACGCCTTGCGTGTAGAGGTTCATCGCCAGAGTGACGATGTCGACGTTGCCGGTGCGTTCGCCGTTGCCGAACAGAGTGCCTTCGACTCGATCTGCACCCGCCATCACGGCAAGTTCCGCTGCAGCGACTGCGGTGCCGCGATCGTTGTGCGGATGTACCGAGAGCACGATCGAATCGCGCTTGGCGATGTGACGCCCGAACCATTCGATCTGATCGGCGTACACGTTCGGCGTTGCCATCTCAACGGTCGCAGGAAGATTCAAGATCACTTTGTGCTGCGGGGTTGGCTGCCACACTTCGTTCACGGCGTCGCACACTTCGACGGCGAAGTCGAGCTCGGTGCCTGTGAAGCTCTCGGGGCTGTACTCGAAGAACCACTGGGTGTGTGGTTGCTTGAGCGCCTGCTCGCGAACGCAACGCGCGCCTTGTACAGCGATGTTGGCGATTCCTGCCCGATCCAATCCGAACACCACTCGACGCTGAACAGTGGAGGTGGAGTTGTACAGATGGACGATGGCGCGCTTTGCGCCACGCAGTGATTCGAATGTGCGCTCGATGAGCTCGGCCCTTGCCTGCGTGAGCACCTGGATGATCACGTCATCGGGAATGAGGTTGCGCTCGATGAGCTCGCGCACGAAGTCGAAGTCTGTTTGTGACGCTGCAGGGAATCCGACTTCGATCTCTTTGAAGCCGGTCTTCACCAGCAGATCGAACATGCGGCGCTTGCGTGCAGCATCCATCGGCTCGATGAGCGCCTGGTTGCCATCGCGCAGATCCACGCTGCACCACTGCGGAGGGGTGCTGATGGCCCTGTCGGGCCAGGTGCGATCCTTGATCGGGATCGGCGCGAATGGACGGTACTTGCTTGAGGGATCCTTCAACATGACTCAAGTCCTGTGAGAGGCCGACTGCGCTAGAGCACGAGGCCGAAGCTGGGTCAGCGGAAACGAAACGCGGTGCTTTTTTTGGAGAGCGCCAAGGGCGCTGCTACTGGAGTTCTTTGCGTCTAGCGACGCAGGTGCAGGCGCGCACGCAGCAGCAGGCCGCCACGAAGGGGCGAAGCCGAATTTTGCTGGTGAATGCGCATGGCCGGAATCTAGCAGCACTGCGGAAGCCAATGCAAGGCAAGTCCTCACACCTGCCTGGGGAGGAACTCGCAGGATCAGGGGACGCCTCAAGCCTTTGCGGCTCTTTGTGCCGGAACCCACCCTTGCCACCCGGTATTGAGAAGACATGCAGCCGAAATTTACCGGCGTTGAGTGGTCGAGTGCAGGGTCCGATGCAACAGGTGAGCGTGGTCCGATTGCTTTCATGCGCAGCATGCCTCGCTGTGCTTGAGTTGTTTGCGAGCGTGTCTGCCGCGCGCAGTGCCGATTTTCAGATCGTGTGGGTGGTCGTGGGAGATGCGGTCTCTTCTGCAGGTGCTGAACCCGGGCGTGCAGGCAGGCATCTGTTCATGGCCTCTGATCTGGCAGAGATGTCGATGAAACAAGTCTCCGTCAGCAAGCTCGATGTCGAGCCGACCGTGAGCTCTCTCATCGTGGGTCAACGCTTCTGTTTCACCTCGCTGCGAATCGCGGCGACGGGCGCGAATCGCTCACCCGTTAAGCGAGCCCCATTGTCGGTCAGCGTTCGCCAGGATCATCGCGACGTTTTGGGTCTCGAGAGCCGCTCGGAGGACATCTGCGTGACGCCGGCAGCGGCGGGAGAATATCCGGTGCGATTCACCAGCCTGATCCCTGCACCCGACGGTACGACACGCGTGGCGCAGGTATTCATACGCGTGCAGGAAGCGACTGCGAGTGACGTGCCCTGATGATCGGGCCAACCGAGAATCGGAATCAGCGGTGTAACGCGGCAACCCAGCGGTCGGTGTGCTCGCCGTAAGCGAGAAAATTCGGATTCAATAAATCGGGCTTGGTGTTGTAGCGCAGCGGCTGACCACGCAGATCCACCACCGCTCCGCCCGCGGCTTCCACGACTGCGTGTGCCGCGGCGGTATCCCACTCACTCGTGGGCCCGAAGCGCGGATAAACATCAGCACTGCCGTCCGCGATCAGACAGAACTTCAGTGAGCTGCCGATGCTGCGCAAAGAGTGCGCGCCCAACCGATCCAGATAGGTGTCCATGGATCCGGCTTTCGCATGCGAGCGGCTGCCCACAACTCTCACCGGAGAGTGCGCGTGCGCTGCGGCTTTGATTGCCACCGGTAATTGATCATCAGTTTGTCGGAAGGCGCCGTGCCCGCGCGAACCAACATAGGTCGTGTTACTGACCGGAACGTGCACCACGCCGAGGACGGGCACGTGATTCTCGATCAGCGCGATGTTGACGGTGAACTCTCCGTTGCGCGACACGAATTCCTTGGTGCCATCGAGCGGATCGACCAACCAGTAGCGATGCCAGCCGCGCCGCTTCTCGAAAGAGATATTGCTGTCTTCTTCCGAAAGCACGGGCAGCGTGGGAGCAATCGCTTGCAAGCCTTCGACGATGATCGCGTGCGCACGCAGATCTGCTTCGGTCAGCGGCGACTTGTCTTCCTTGTGAGCGACATCGAACGGCTGACTGTAGACCTCGAGAATCGCTGCGCCTGCGCGCTTCGCGACATCGACCACCGATGAAAGCAAGGCGTCCATCGAACGTCATAGCCCCGACAGGTTATCGGCCGGGTACAGCATGCCTGCATCACGCAGCGTCTCGAGAATCTGTTCCGCCGCCTGCTCCGGCGAGAACAACGCGGTACGCAAATGGATTTCCGCATTTTCTGGCGGCTCGTAAGGCGAGTCGATGCCCGTGAAGTTCTGCAGTTCGCCGCGCCGCGCTTTCTTGTAGAGACCTTTCGGATCGCGCTTCTCCGCCTCTTCAAGTGGCGTATCTACAAACACTTCGAAGAACTCGCCGGGCTGCACCAGTTCTCGAGCAA
>JBJMWN010000421.1:0-3312 GCA_045810085.1 Povalibacter sp.
GCCTTTCACATAGAGATCGAAGCCGGGACCGTCCGCGCGCTCACCGTTCCACGCAAAAGCGACCTCGTTTCCGCTGGGCGAGAACGTAGGCGCGACCTCGCGATTCGGAAGGCTCGTCAAAGGACTGAGTGTTGGAGTTGCTTGTTCGATCCCTGATCCGCGCAGAAGACTCCATGCGATCGCACTGACCGTGAGTAAGCCCCCGACGATGGCCGTCCACGGAACGCGCGGCTTCATTTTCGTTGGCGTGGCTTTCTCGTCCGGAACGGTCGCGGCGCTTTCGACAGCAGGCTTGATTGCGGCGATGAACCGGTAGCCGCGACGAGGTAGCG
The DNA here is from genome assembly GCA_045810085.1 of Povalibacter sp. Classification (GTDB taxonomy): domain Bacteria; phylum Pseudomonadota; class Gammaproteobacteria; order Steroidobacterales; family Steroidobacteraceae; genus Steroidobacter. The sequence continues at coordinate 333 of JBJMWN010000421.1, forward strand.
TCTCTATATAACGAGGTGCGTCAGCGGAATCGCGCAGTGCCTCACGGAGCCGATTCACGGCGGCATTCAAGGCCTGGTCGTACTCGACGTAGGTTTCTTTCGGCCACAGCGCTTTGCGCAGATCCTCGCGGCTGATCAATTCGCCAGGCCGGCTCAGCAATGTGGCGAGCACGACGAACGATTGATTCGGCAGCCGCACGCGCCGACCGGACCGCAACAACTCCTGCGTCCGCAGATCCGCCTCGAAATCATCGAAGGCGACGCGCGCGATCGTTGGATTCACCGTGTCCATGACCAAACGATACCAAATCGCTGCGCGATGACGCTCCACGCGAGCGCGAAAAATGAAATGCGTAACAAGGATTTAGCGTGTGAGACGCCTGTGAGATGCGTGTAGCGCCGAAACCATTGTGATCGCGTCCCCTCCGTCGAAGGCTCGTCCCTTCCTTCCGCAAACGACCGAGCTTCGAGGTGAGTCATGTCGACAATCAAACAGGTGTTCATGAGTGCGATTGCGCTGAGCTTGCTGCCCGCTGTGGGCTGGGCAGAGTCGAAGGATCAAAGTCCCAGCGTGCGTTACGAGGCGGAGTTCTTCGGCAAGTTCGCACCGCGCACGGCCCTGGATATGGTGAAGCAGGTGCCTAGTTTTTCTCTACAGGATATTGACGAGGACAAGCGCGGCTATGCAGCAGCGGCTGGCAACGTACTGATCGACGGTGAACGGCCCAGCACCAAAAGCCAGACGCTTGAAGACATTCTCCAGCGTATTCCCGCTGGGCAGGTGCTGCGCATCGAAGTACTGCGAGGCAGTGACCTCACCGGCGATCGCGCGTCCGATTCTTTGATGGTCAATGTCGTTCGCACACCGGCGGCGGGCAGCGGCGTCTGGTCCACGGGCTTCGAACTCGCCCAACAGCACGAACCCGCGCCGAACGGCTACGCCTCATGGGCCGGCCGCATCGGCAAAGTCGACTATGGACTGGGCGTCAACACTTACAGCCTGAAGCGAGAGTTGCCGGGACGACGACGAGTCACCGATGGCGACGGCGTCCTGCAGGAAACCCGTGACGAAGAATCACCGCGTGAGTTTGAGGAATACGCGATCAACGGCGAGGTCAGCCGCGCTCTGTTCGGCGGGCGCCTTCGCGCAACCGGTCAGGCATATCGATCCCACTATCATCAGGACAACAGCCTCGAGAGCCGATCGACGGACGACATCTTTCTGGGAGATGAACTGACACCCTACTCAGAGAACAAAAAGACTCTCGAGTTTGGGACGAACTTCGAGATCAGTGGGCCAGCCTGGCAATCCACACTCGCGACCATCTTCACGCGAACTCGCTTCGACGGTGATACTCGGGTCACCGAACGCGATGCAGATCTGAGCGAGCAATCGGTGTTTCGGCAACTGCAGGTGCGAGATACGGGCGAATCGATCGTCCGCGGAATTTTTGCACGCTCGCTCGGGCAATCGAATCGACTCGAGTTCGGTATCGAAGGTGCGTTGAACACACTCGATGCCGACCTCGATCTTTCAGGCGTGTTCGGCGGCGTCACAGTTCCGATCGAAGTGCCCAACGCGAACATCAGTCTGGATGAGAAGCGCAGCGAAGCGTACGTCTCACATTCCTGGCACGCGGGTCCCTGGTCCGCAGAGTCGCGGCTTGCTGCAGAAGTCTCGCGACTCGAATTCACAGGCGATGTAGAACAGGTTGTCGATCTGTCCTATATCAAGCCGTCACTGCAACTCTCACGCGCCTTCGGAACTCAGCATCAATGGCGTGCACGCGTCTATCGCGATGTGGGTCAGCTCGACTTCGCTGACTTTGCCTCTGTGGTCTCGCTCTCCGATGATCTGATCGACGGAGGCAATCCAAATCTCAAGCCGGAAACCTCGTGGAGAGCAGAGCTTGGCGTCGATCTGCGTTTTGCTTCGCAAGCTGCATTGGGTGTGCGCGTCTATCACTACTGGGTCAGCGACGTCGTCGATCTCGTGCCGCTCGCTGGCGCTGACGGTCGAATCGCAGCACCGGGCAACATCGGGTCGGGCGATGTCGATGGCATGCAAGTGACTTTCGCAACACCACTGCCCTCGTTCATTCCCGGTGGCACGCTTACCGTCGATGCAACATTGCAGCAGGCCTCGGTTGTGGATCCTCAGACTCATCGCGAGCGAACGATCTCGGATTTTGAAGGCAACAAGGTGAAGGCAGCATTTCGACAGGACACGCACTTTCACGAACTATCGTGGGGCATCAACTACACAGCCCAGTCCTCGCGCACGGATTATCGGCTGGACCAAACCGATCGCACCCGAGAAAGCCCCTCGCTCGATGTGTTTGTGGAGCGCGCGATCACAGGCAGCATCAAATTGAATCTTTCAGTCATGTCGGTACAGGGCAGCCCTGCGCTGCGTCGTCGCTCGTTTTATGACGGTGATCGCAATGGCTCTCTTCTCAGCGTCGAGGATGCGCATCAGAGTCCAGGACGGTGGATCGTGTTGAGGCTCTCTGGAAATATGTGAGCACTCGATAAGGAGTGCTCGTGCGCACTGCTGCGTCTCCTGGCGCGGAGAAACGCTAATCAGGGCGACTTTGCTTACAGAGCAAGGCGTGGGTGATGCGGTCGTCCAGCTTGAATAGATGTGGAACGCTTTGGGCCGTGCGTATTCGTTCACTCTCTTTTGTCCATATCTCGACCGGGTTTTCGAAGGCCCGCTCAGTCAACGCGAACGTCAGCAGATTTGCAGCCTTCGCACTCCTGCATGGGAATCGTGTTGAGCCGCCAGGAGCGCGCCAAAGCTTCTTAGTTCTGCAACGCAAACGCGCTTAGCTGTCGCAGCAGCGCGGTAGCGGCGCTGCCCAACCAGCGCCGCTGCTTGACAGATTCTCCTCTAGGCCGTGCCTACGGTGAGAACACCGCTCGCACACAACCATCCTGCTTGTGTTTGAACATCGCGTATCCCTTCGGACTGTCCTCG
>JBJMWN010000422.1:0-10716 GCA_045810085.1 Povalibacter sp.
TGAGACGCCTCGAATTCGTGGGGGATACATCGAGAGGCGCGAATCGCCTTCGCGCCGCGTCCGGTTACGGTTTCACGCAAAGAGGAGCGACGATAGAGATCAGCATGGCGCTCGGCGCTCGGTTCTCGGCAGAGCCCTGACGGGACCTGCGCGATCGTTCTGCGACGAACAGGTGTATGAACCGACTACGGGCGTTCCGGGCCAGCGCACTAGCTCGAACAGCGAGCGGAAACCGTCGCGGGCCGCTGACCTGCCGAAGCCAAACGGTGACTGAAACCTAAGGCGACCGATCCAATGCCAAACCTTTTCACAGTGGCTTGTATTTGAACTTCTGCCCTGAGATCGAGGCTTCATACATCAACCCGCCTTTGGCGACGGTGAACACGGCCATGCCCTTGTGAAAATTCCCCACCGTTGCTGCATCGTTTTTACCGCCGCTCGCGCCTGCGCTGGTACCCGCAGTGCCTGCGCTCGCACCTGCTGATGCAGTGATGGCGATAGCCTGCACGTTCGCACCGAACTCGAACTCGTTGGACGTGAATTCGTCGAACGAGCGTTGGTCCTGAAAGAAGACGATCTGGCTGAACGCCTGGCCGCCGGCCTGCAAGCCCACGCTCAGCTGATTCATTGTCGTATCGCCGACGTATTTACCCTTCGAGTAGACGCGGCCGGTGCCATGCGCAGCACCTACTCCTAATCCACCCTTGCCGATGGTCGGAAAGACCGCATAGCCGTAGCTCTTGCTGAAGAAGCTCGCGCTTTGGCCAGCACTTTTGAAAATCGCGATCGTGTCGTCGTACTCGTCCGCGCGCACGGTGAGCGCAGTGAGCAGAGCGAAAACGGCGAACAGGGTCGATGTGCGGGCAGCGGATCTCATGAGGATTCCTCGTGAACGCGAATTGATTGAGGTTCCGCACAAACTGCTCGGATGACAATCAGGAGTCGGGGCAGTAACGGATGTCGATCAATCCCGATTCACCTATCCCGTATGCAGCGCTACGAAGACTACTGCTACGTTGCGGCAGCATTGATCGCAGGCTGCGTCATCAACCGCGATGTGTTCTTTCAAACTTCTATTCAACGCGCTGATTGCAACGTGCTGCCTGATCTGCGCGGTCGCGCAGTCTGCCAATCCCACACCCTCTGCGCCGCTCGAGATCGAAGCTGTCCTCGCGGATCGCGCGCCTGCAAAAGTGGTGTGGAAGGGCGACCTCCCCGACATGCGCCAGCGGCGGCTGATCCGCGTGCTCGTGCCCAATAACCGAACCTTCTTCTTCTATGACGGGCTGCAGCCTCGCGGGCTCGCGTACGAGTTCATGAACAAGTTCGTCGACACACTCAATGCAGGCAAACCGATCAATGCCCGTGTTTACGCGCTGTTTCTGCCCTCCGCGCGGGATCGCCTCGTCACGGATATTGTGAATGGCTATGGTGATGTTGCGATTGCCAGACTCACAGTCACCGACTCCCGTGAGAAGCAGGTCGACTTCATTTCGTACGATCTCACAATGAACGAGATCGTTGTGACCGGGCCGGGTGCGCCGGCACTGCAGTCGGTGGAAGCGCTTTCCGGTCACAAAGTATTCGTTCGGCGCTCTAGCAGCTACTACGAGAGTCTTCTCGCACTCAATGCACGGTTGAAAGCCGCCGGGAAGCCGCCCGTGCAGATCAAGCTTGCGGATGAGCACCTGGAGGATGAAGACATTCTCGAACTGACACATGCCGGTGTCGTGCCGATCACCGTCGTCGATGCTTACATCGCAAAACTCTGGGCGCCGGTGCTGAGCAAAATCACCGTTCACCCCGATCTCATGCTGCGAGAGGAGGCGCATCTGGGACCGATCGTTCGCAAGGACAGCACTGAACTCAATCGCGCGCTCGCTGGGTTCATGAAAACGCACGGACCGGGAACGACGTTCGGCAACGTGCTCATCCAACGCTACACGCGCGACAACCGCTGGGTGCGCAATCCGAACACCAGTGAAGATCTGCGACGGTTCCGCGAAGCGCTGCCCTTCTTTCAGAAATACGCACAGCAGTATGAATTCGATTATCTGCTGATCGCTGCGCAGGCTTACCAGGAGTCGCGCATCAATCAAAAGCTCAAGAGTCCTGCTGGCGCGGTGGGCATCATGCAGATCAAACCTGCGACCGCATCGGATCCCAACGTCCAGATCAAGAACGTGCAGGCGATGGACTCGAATATTCATGCGGGCGTGAAGTATCTGCGGTTTGTGTCCGATCGCTACTTCGGCGATGCGAAGTTCGATCAGCTCAATCGACACGTCTTTGCCTTCGCCGCCTACAACGCGGGGCCTGCGCGCATTCAGGAACTGCGAACGACGGCCGCGAAGGAAGGGCTCGATCCAAATGAGTGGTTCAACAATGTTGAGATCATCGCCGGGCGAAAGATTGGCCGTGAAACCGTCGACTACGTTCGGAACATCCTCAAGTACTGGGTGGCTTACCACCTCGCACTGGATCAGGACGACGATGCTCAACAGTCATCGGCGTTAGCGAAGAAGACATAGAGGCATCCGGCCTCGCAGAGGTGAGATCTTCAGGCTTCAGAAATCGGTGAGAGCAACTGAGTGAGCAAGTCGCGCACGCGCTGTGTATCAACGTCTCTGCTCACGGGCGCGGTGTGCATGCTGAGCGCCGCCTGTAACTCACCCTTGGTGCCCTACTCCACCGATACGCCTCCGCTCGTGCTAGCACCTGCATTTCAGGCAGGCGTTGTCGACAAACGCCCTCGATTCCGCGAGATCTACTGTGCAGTGCTCGAGGCGCGCAGAGATCTTCCGGATTACCGTCGCTGCGAAGAAGCACTCACGCGTGTGGGTGAAGAGCCCTATGGCGCATCGAGAGCGGTGGATCTTGGAACATCCAAACGGCATCTCGTGGCCGTGCTTGTGCTGGGCCTGGGATTCGATTGTATCGAGGAATGGCTCAAGCCCCTGGGCACCGTCGCTGAGCATGTGCGTCGTTACGGCTACGATCAGACATTGATCAAGGTCGACGCATTCTCGGGCACCGAAAACAATGCGCGGCAGATTCGCGATGCGCTGCTTGCCATGCCTGACGAGCCGCGTCTGGTTTTAATCGGCTATTCGAAAGGCGCGCCGGATATTCTGGATGCGGTCGTGGCCTATCCTGAAATCCGCAGCCGCATCGCTGCGGTCGTCAGCGCGGCCGGCGCGGTGGGTGGCTCACCGCTCGCCAATGACGCGAAGGAATATCAGGCTGCCATGTTGCGTCACCTGCCGGATGCCGATTGCACCGCAGGCGATAGCACTGCAGTAGCGAGCCTGCGCCCGGCGACTCGAAGAGCCTGGCTCGCTGCTCATCCGTTACCGCCCGAAGTGCCTTACTACTCGTTGGTCACGTTCCCATCTCCGGAAAATGTTTCCACGGCGTTGAAGTCGAGCTATCGCAAACTCGCGCACATCGATACGCGCAACGACGGTCAGGTCATCTTCTATGACCAAGTCATTCCGGGCAGCGGATTGATTGCATACCTCAACGCGGATCACTGGGCACTGGCTGTGCCGGTTGCGCGCTCGCATTCCACGATAGGTGCCATGTTCGTCAACCAGAATGCGTATCCGCGCGAAGCACTGATGGAGGCGCTGCTGCGCTTCATCGACGAAGACCTGTCGACTCGCGATGCGAGGGAAAGTGTCGCCCCAATCACGAGTACGCAGGCTCATTGATGGCACTCCGACTGCTACTGATTGTTCTGATGCTCACCTGCATCACCGATCAGGCTCGTGCATGGGTCTACCCTGAACATCGCGACATCGCGCTGCTCGGGATCGAGAATCTGGATGCGCAACGCAAAGCGCTGTTCGACCAGCTGTGGACCGAAGCTCGCATCGGGCATGAGACACGGCTGTGCGAGCAAGGAGCGGACACTGCTCAGGGCGTCATGCCCAATTGCATCGACTGGGCAGCCATGTCAGCGATCGCCGGAGACCATTCCTGCTCGAGTGCGGAGTTGCTGGATACCGCGAGCAACTCGACATGGATTCTCGCTATCGCTGAAATTGCCGCGCAGCTGAAGGTCGATCTGACGCGTATCGCGGCGACAGCTCCCACCCCAGTCGAGCAGCAAGAACGAAGTCTGATTGGCGATCTGCGACGGCAGGTGGAAAGCGAAGCTGTCAGAGCGGATCGCAGCAATGCGCTTCGCATTGCTGATGTCCGCGCGCAGCGCGCCGATCGTGAATACGCGACACGCGCAGGATCCAACAATGCTCACTTCCTGCTGGCACGACCGAGAGTGGACTTCACAGCACGAGAGTACGTGGAGACGACGGTCACGGTCGGATCTCAAATCAATGCGATCGGTGTGTGGGGCCGATATCACGTAAGTGCATTGCAGAAGGCAACACGCCTTGCACGTGAAAATCTGTCGGCTGATCAACGCGCCGTTCTCGCGCGCGCGATGCTTGCCGACGAAGCATTTGCGCTTCACTTCATGGAAGACGATTTTGCCGCGGGACACGTCGCGGGAACGTGGGGCGACGTATCGCAGCGTCGAGGCACGCATGACTACTACAACGAGAGTGGCCTCGAGATTCGTACCTGGCAGGCAGGCGCGAATACGATCGTGCTGATGGGCGATGCGCACATGCGGCCCGAAGATGCGGCTCGGGCAGCCGAAGCTGTGCGTCTGAGTCTCGAGCAACTGCTCGACACTGCAGCAGGTCGTTCGCGAGCGACCGATCTGCCGTACACGCCCGCAGCACCCAGTGCACCTGAGTCTTTCGATGTGTGCAAGAACGACACACTTGAAGCGTGGCCGTCGGGACGGGAGCCCACGATCGAGGCAGTGCAATTGGGCGTGGAAGTCCTGCTGCTCACACCAGTCCCAAGTCTTGGTGAAGGACTTGGTGCAATGCCGCGCTTCCGAGCGGAGTTGGGCCCGTTCATTGGTGTGGCGGGTGCGCTTGAGTTGCGTTCCGTAGATGGTGGCTTCACCGGATTGGAAGACGGCGCAGGTTTTGTGGGCGGAGCGGATTTGTCGCTCCGCCTCGGCTACGGACTCGATGGCGTGATCGGTGCCGAAGGCGACGGGCTCGTCTATTTTTCGGTCGGCTACAGCGGCGACACGCCATCGACCAACAAGTTCACAGAAGCAGCGCCGGCGCAGCAAGGCGGCACACTGACGGCGGCAATTCCTGCGCGCACAGATCTCGCGGCACGCATACGCATGCCTTTCTATTTGATACCGGGCGACCTGTTGCTTCTGTCGCCGCTGTATTTCGCGTCGCCAAAAACTTATCAGACGATGGCTGTGACCGCGGTGAATGGAGGACTGATCCCCTGGCAGCTTGGCTGGGCCACGCGGTTCGGCCGGTTCCAGTTCGTGCTGGGACGTGAGATCGGCGTGACCTTTCATGGACTCGGCTCGCAAGACGTTACGCTGCTCGCGCCCGGCATACCCCCAGAATCAGGGCCACGAGTGGTCGAGTTCGAATCGACGTACCTGGAAGTTCCGATTCTGGAATATCGCCCGTATCGCTCTTTCGATACGACTCAGAGCTCAGCATTGATCCTGCAGTTCTTCGGCGCTGTCGATATTCCCAGAAATAGCCACGCGGTGTATCCGCCCGGCGCGCCCGACCCTTCGCTCGATCGCGTGTATTCGATCGGGGTGCGAATGGTCTTCGACTGGCGCCGCTACTTCTGAGAGCTGGAAAACCTTCGCCTCACGTGCGCGCAGCACAAGACCGCACAAGGGGCAGCTGCGCATGTCCCAGCAGATGAGCCGGCCGCGATTACTATCTCTGCTCGTGGTTGTGTTGGCAGTCGGTGTGACGACTGTCTGTCAACTGAGGAGAGCTGTCATGGTTGTGTCTCATCGGGATGCTGTTCGTTCTCTGACATCAACACCCGAGCACTCAAGGGTTCGCCCATCACACAGGCTCAACTGGTTCGGCGCACTCGCGGCTGCGACGTTCGCATTCGCTGCACAGCCGAGTAGCGCCGCTGACTGGCGCTACTCCGTCGGCATTCATGACTTCATTGTCGATCAGGTCAATTCGGACACGTACGGCCTGGACGCCGGCGTGTTCATGTCGAATCAAACCGCGTGGGGCGTTCCTCTCGTCGGTTCTTTTCAGTTGTCGTGGGATCACGATCAGGACGATCTGGATCCGGATCACATCCCGATCTGGTGGCAACTGCATCTGGGATCGGGTGGCGTGTTCTGGCAACCCTCGCCCCGCTTCGATCTCGGTTGGACGGCGGATCTCAACACGAGAATGAATACGGTGAGTTCCATCGAACGACAGATTCAGCTGTTGCCGACCTTATCAGCGGCGTATCACGGCTCCATCGCAGAAGCCTCACTGAAAGCAGGCGGCGGTTATTTCTTCCTGGAGATCGACGATGACGTTCCCAGCGAGCGCGGTTACGTTCGCGAAGACTTGCGCACTTCGACGTTCGCTGAATCGCTTGTGGCTGATGGGTCAATCAAACTGGGCGAGAGCTGGAAGCTGAAGGCACGCGCTCAAGGATGGTGGGACGGCAGCGACTGGCTGCAAACGGAATACGCAGCCGAAGTCCACTTTGCAGTGAATCATTCCGCCAATACCGAGATGGTTCTCTCCGCCGAAGTGAACGAATACAACCTGGATATCTATCGCTCGGACCAACCGTTACCCCTCCTGCCGTGGGACAGAGATCTGCTGCTGAAGTTGCTGGTCGTCATGGACTGGTAACAGTCGATCTCCCAAGTGCTCGCGCTGATTCGCACGCTGCCTGCTGATGTGCGCACGAAGGCGCCGCCTTCGTAATCAAAAACCATCCACGGGCGTCATTCTGAAATCCACTTACACAACCCATCAGCCGGCGCATCCGCGCGCCCTCCAGGGATGACACAGGCGCAGTATCTGTTGAGCCGAGAACACCGGCCCTTCTCGCGGGGGTCGGGTAGCGGTTGGTTCCGTGACAGGTCAGCCGCCACGTGCCGCTTGCTTTTGTGCAGCACGATTGCCGCCCCAACCCCCGCTAGCAACCACCGGTACCTGCGTTACGCCTTTACATTTTGTAATCCGCTCCACGCGTTACCCCATCCGGGATTCAGGTTTTTTCCGTAGGATCGGAACGAACTGAAAGGCGATACGCCAGTCCAATCAAGCGCGCTTTACAGGTCTGCGGACCGGCACCACACTGCGCCACGCCCACGATTCAAGCGGCCAAGACTCGATGCAAAAGATCGCCACATTTCTGCTGACCGCCCTGGTTTCTTTCGGAGCCGGCGCACAGACCGACACGGGAGATGATCTCCCGGATATCGGCAGTCCCGCACAGGCGATGATGACGCTGGAGGACGAATACCAGATCGGCCGTATGGTAGTTCGCGGGCTGCGTGATCAGGGTCAGGTTCTCGAAGATCCCGAGGTCGCGGAGTATCTCCAGTCCCTCGGCTCGCGACTGTCGAGCGAAGCGCACGACGGCGCACAGAAATTCAATTTCTTCGCTGTGAAAGATCAAGGCATCAATGCATTTGCTCTGCCCGGCGGTTTCATCGGCGTCAACGCGGGCTTGGTACTCGAGACTGCAAACGAAAGTCAGCTGGCGGGTGTCATTGCGCACGAAATCGCGCATGTCACACAGCGTCATATCGCTCGCAGCATGGCCGCACAGAGTCGCTCCAGCCTGGTGTCCACGGCTGCGATGCTGGCCGCCATCCTGCTCGGTGCCGCTGCGGGAGGCGGTGACGGCGCAATGGCTGGCGTGGCCGCTGCGCAGACACTGGCGATTCAACAGCAGGTGAGCTTCACACGCGCCAACGAAACGGAAGCCGATCGCGTGGGTTTGGGAATCCTGGCGCGTTCGAACTTCGATCCTGAAGGCATGCCCGAATTCTTCGAGACACTGAGCCGTCACGTCGGCAGCAGCGAACTCAATATTCCCGAAATGCTGCGCAGCCACCCCGTCACGAGCACGCGTATCGCAGAAACCAAAGAGCGCGCCGAGCAACTCGACGTGACCCCCGGACCCGACAGCATCAGCTATGCGCTGACTCGCGAACGCCTGCGTGTGCTCTCGACACCCGCCGGCAAGGATCCGCGCGAGTATTACGGCGCCATCATTCAGAACGAAGCAGATGCGAGCTCAGCGCAGGTCTATGGCCAGGGTCTGGCGCAGATGATCTCTGGACACGCAGACAAAGCGATTCCTATCTTTCAACGATTGCGAGAAGGCGATCCGACCGTCACGCAGTACTACACCGCGCTCGGACAGGCTCAGCTCGCTGCCGGTCAACAGAAGGCCTCGCTCGCGACATTGGCCAAAGCTCGAGAACTGTTCCCGCGCAACATCGCTGTGACCGTTCGTTATGCAGAGACGTTGATGCAGGCAGGTGATGCGAAACGCGCTCACGAGATTCTTCTGGATCTGTTCAATACTGTTCCGCCTACGCCCGAGCAGGCGCGACTGACGGCACTTGCAGCCAACGCGGCGGGAGACGTCGCGGACTCGTATTTTTACATGTCCGAATTTCACATCATGAGTGGCGACTTGCCGTTGGCTGTGAACCAGCTGCAATTGGCACTTGCTGTACCAAAGATCTCTGCAGTTCAGCGTGCGCGATTCGAAGCGCGGCTCGAAGAAGTGATGCAAGCGATGCCCAAGCGAATGCGACGCGCCTCGGCCGGAGCCTCGCACCTACAGTAGCGGCTGGCATTCAGCACACCGCGGTTCAGAATCAGGCTGCACTCCCGGCCCGCCATCCTCTCATCGTCTGAAAAGCACGCCGAATCCACGCGGTAAGGCTCATTCGCAACCCGGCTTGCTAGAATCGCGCCGAACGGCCGCCATCACGCGCGGATTGAATCGCATAGAAGGACCCGCTATCTGATGTTTCTGACCACCCGCAGCGCCTTAAGAGCCGTGCGCGCGCTTACGATCGTTGGAGTACTTCTGGTCGCGGCAGGCTGCGCAAGCACCCCGGGGCGCACTCACGGTGAGGATCCCTGGCAGGGATTGAATCGTGGCGTCTATAAATTCAACGACACCATTGATCGCGCAGCTCTGAAACCTGTCGCAAAGGGATATCGCAAGATCACGCCGCGCTGGTTTCGCGCGGGCGTGGGCAACTTCTTCTCGAATCTCACCTATCCCGCGACCGCTGTGAACCAGTTCCTGCAGGGCAAGCCGGCCCTGGGCGCGCGCGATACGGGTCGCTTCCTGGTGAACACGACGCTCGGGCTGGCCGGAATTCTCGACGTCGCAACCAAAATGGGATTGCAGGCAAATGACGAAGACTTCGGACAGACGCTTGCCGTGTGGGGAGTCGGATCAGGACCGTATCTGACATTGCCGTTCTTCGGCCCCTCCTCACTTCGCGATGCTCCATCGCGCGTGTTCGATTACTTCCTCGGTCCGCTCGAATATGTGCAGATACCCTGGGAAACAGAGTGGGGCTTGCGCGGGATCGATATCATCCACTCGCGATCGGAGCTGCTTTCTCTGGACCCGACGCTACAGAAGACTTTCGATCCGTATGCCTTCATACGCGACGCGTGGGTCCAGCAGCGAGAGTTCGCGATCTACGACGGCAATCCTCCTCCGGAAACCCTCGAAGAAGAGGACTTCTCAGACGAGGAGCCTGCCGCTGCCGATCCAGCTCCCGCTCAGGAACCGAGTCCGACGCCTTAGTCGCTCACGCTGTTGTGGGAATGGCAGCGGGCATTGAAGCGCTGGTCTGGGCGGATACGCCCGTTGAACTGTTTTCCAACAGTAGGTCATCGACCTCGCTGATCCGTGCGAGCGCGATGATTTGCTGAGGTACGTGCTCGAACCGAATCTCCTGCTTCTGCCTGCGTGCAAGCCTGAGCCATTCGAGCAGCAGAGCGAGACCCGAGCTATCGCTCTCCGTCACTCCTGCCAGATCGACGACGACGATCGGCACATCTCGAAAGCGCGATTCGCTCTCTTCCAGGACGCGAGTCACCGTACTCGCATCGAGCAGGCCGGCAACGCGGAATCGCCCTTCGCCGAGAGACTCGAGCTGCGTTTTGGCTCGATGAACCTTGTTCACGGTCACGCTCAGCCCGAAGAAGCCGCGGGTTTGGGTGCCTGACCTGACGCGACCTGTTGCTCGAGCCGTTGAATCACAGCTTCAAGACCCTTCTGCTCGATCTCCGAACCGAAATCGGTGCGGAACGATTTGATGTACGAGACACCTTCGATCTGTACGTCATAGGCCTTCCAGCCCTGGTCGGTCTTGCGCAACGAATAGTTCACAGGGACCTGACTGCCATTATCCCGGCGCACTGTGCTGCGAACCGTCGTGACAGTGTCATTGGGCGATCCCTGGTACGGCAGGATCTTCAAACGATCGGGCGTGAACTCGAGCAGCGCGGAGCCGTAGTTCTGCAGCATCGACTGATAGAACGCTTCGATGAAACGCTTGCGTTGCTCCGGCGTGGCGGTGCGCCAGTTCTTCGCAAGCACCAACTGAGCCGCATAGGTTGTATCGAAATACGGCAGCATGTTCTTGTCGACGAGCTGACGGACTTTCGATGGATCCTTCGCGTACTCGGAGCGATGAGCATCCAGATCCTTGAGAGTCTGCTGTGCAACTTTGGTGACGAGTTCATACGGCCCCAGCTGCGCCGCATCTTCGGTAGCCGAACCAGTCATCGGAAATCCAAACAGCAGGGCGCTGCACATCGCGACCGCACCGAACACTCTTCGATT
>JBJMWN010000423.1:0-7439 GCA_045810085.1 Povalibacter sp.
GAATCATCCCTCTCTCTCCGACGGATCAAGAGAGATCCAGAACCCTCGAGCATCGAGGTTCGACAAAATTCCTCAGGCAAATTCGAACATCGCTTCGGGTGCAGACCGAAGCGGTGGCCCACTGGGTCGAGCTCATGGTGCTGAGTGATCCCGTCTCTCAGCCAGTCTGAAATAAAAAAAAGCTCGCTTTTCGCGGCCTTTTCATTTCAGCTTGAGCCAAGGGACTGAGGGCTCGAGCATCGAGGGTTCGACAAATTCCCGCGAACAAATCTGACTCCGATGACCGCGTGAGCTCTAGTCTGTTTCGGTATCAGCGAAACGGTCAGTACCCCTCGCGCAAGCTTTTCCTCACCAACTCGCTTAAAGCGGACGTGCAAGATCGACACCGAACCGTTGTCTTCGTCTCGATTCAGCGTCCCTCATTTGAAGTGGCCGAATTCAATCGATGTTGGTAGGATGCGCGCCCCGCGGTAACCGGCGATTGGGCCGGCCAACTTGCGACTGGACCTTGCCAAGTCTTAAGTCCCAAATTCCCCTTTCCACCAGGGGCTTGGGCCAGCCACTCTCCGGGCTGTGGTCCATGCTTCTTAAGCGCCCGTAGCTCAGTTGGATAGAGCGTCTGGCTACGAACCAGAAGGTCGGGAGTTCGAATCTCTCCGGGCGCGCCAATTCAAAGCCACGCGAATGCGTGGCTTTTTCGTTGGCACACCTGTCTCTCGAACACTGCGCGTATCGTTTGCCAATCGCGGGTTGCCTGCCATTCCCGGCTATCCTTCGCTCATGCTCAAACGTCCCCAACGCAATTTGCTGATGATGCTCAGTTCGATTGCAGTCGTATGGCTGCTATTGCGGTTAATGCCTTGGAAGGTGGCTGTGGGGGTTGGTGCCGCCATGTTCGTCATCGCGCTGTTCTTGATGGCGATTGCATGGCGTTTTCTGCTGGGAAGATATCGGCTCAGAAAGCGAGACTATCCAAGCGCGATCGATCACTACCAGCGTTTCGAGAAAATGCTGCTGACACGTCGGATTGGTCAAGTCGTCGCGCCGTTGTTTCTCGGCGTCTACACGCACGATGCGATCGCGGTCACGCGCAACCACATCGCACACGCATTGATCCAGCAGCGCAAGCTCGATGAAGCGGACGGTTGGCTGAAGTCGGCCCTGCAGCGCGATCCTCTTTATCCGGTTCCGTACATCTATCTCGGCACGGTTGCCGCGTTGCGCGGGCAAACGAATCAGGCGCGACAGCATTTCAGAAAGGCTGTGGATCTTGGCTACAACCCAGTGCGTGCTCAGGAAACGCTTGCGCGATTACTGGCTTCTCGCGAGCCGTCAAGCTGATTACATGAATCTGCTCAACGATGGGCTGAACGCGTGGGTTCAGTCGGGCACGGTCAGTTTCTTGAGCGCCCGCTCATCGCCGACGATCAGTTTGCCGCGACCCAGCGCGATCCAGCGCTTACGTTTCCAGGTCTGCAGATACTTGTTCACGATCTGGCGCGACAGGCCGAGAAACTTCGCAAGCTGTTCCTGCGAAATCTTGATCTGAACGCCGTCTGTGGTCGGCGAGCCTTGCGAGGTCGCGAGATGCAGCACGCATTTAGCGAGCCGCTGCGACACGTTCAGAAGCGATGTGTCTTCCATCTGTTCCGACGTCCAGCGCACGCGTCCGCATAGAAGCTCGATCAGATGAATCGCGAGTTGCGGCTCGCGTTTGATGAGCGCGAGAAAATCGGCCCGCTGGATCACCATCAACTGAGTCGGCGAGACCGATGTTGCGGAAGCGGTGCGAGGCTGGCCATCCAATAACGCGATCTCGCCGAACACGTCGCCAGGCTTCATCACATTCAGAATGACTTCTTTGCCGTTCGCTGTCTGAGCGCTCACGCGAACGCGGCCACTGACGACGCCGTAGAGCGCATCTCCAGGGTCGCCGCGCATGAAGATCACCGCTTCCGATTTGTATGTGCGTTTGGAAGACAGGGCTGCAATACGATCGAGCGCAGCCGCCGACAAGCCACGAAACAAGCTGTTTCGCTCGAGAATCGTTCGTGCGTTGAGTGCCAAGGCCTGTGATCTCCGCAGGATTGGTCGCAGCGAGGCAGTCGAACTTGTGATGGAAATTACTGCGGGCTGAGAGTGGCAGTACCACCGGCGCGACTATACCATTGCGCCTTCCATGGGCCGGGATCTCCCATGCTTCGTCTCGCATCGTTATTGATGGTGATTGGCTGTGCACTTTCGCCGATGCGGGCGCATGCGCAGTACGAAGTCGACGAAGACAAAAGCGTCTGGATTCGAGCGCTGCTCGACGTGCGTGCGGTCTACGCGGGCCCGCTCACCAGCTGGGTCGATGGCGGAACAGGTCGCACTCGGTATGGTGGAAAATCGTCCGCCGGTCACTTCGAGCACGACTCCGATCTGGTGCTCTCTCAACTCGATCTTCAATTCGGCGCGAATCTGCCCTGGGGCATTCGAGCCCAGGCTCAAGCCAACGTGCAGCCCGACGTTGCAGACACCTATGAGCCGTGGCTGGTCGAGGCATTCCTTCGCAAGGAATGGGCACGTGAGGCGCATGGTTGGGGTTTGCAGGTCGGCCTCATGAACAACCCGTTTTCGCTCGAGCACACTGGGCCCGCGTGGACGCCGGAATACACCTTATCGGCCTCGGCACTGAACAGCTGGCTGTGGGAAGAGTTGCCCGTCGGTGGGCTCGAAGCCGAATGGTTTCGCGAACCGCAGGAAGGACTGAAGATCAGCATCATCGCAGGCGCCGGCTACGGTCCCGATCAGCTCGGTCGACTGCTCGCGCTGCGCGGCTGGACGATGGGTGACGGTTTGAGCGGTGTGAATACCGAGCTGCCACTTCCGAACGGAACGCGAACCGACATTTTCGATGAGATGGACCATCGGGCTGCTGCGTACACGTCCGTGACCGTGAGTGACACCGAAGGGCGCGGCGCCATCAAGCTCGGCTACTTCGACAATTTCGGAGATCAGGCCACGTCGGGCGTGTGGCATACGCGATTGGCGAATATCGGCACGACGTTCAGTCCTTTGCCAAAGCTCGATGTCATCGTGCAGTACCTGCGGGGCAAAGCACTGATCCGCGATAAAACCAATGACAGCTCGTTGCGAGCGTTTTACGCGATGCTCTCCGCGCATCATCAGCGACATCGCGTGAGCGTTCGCTACGACGAATTTCGAATCAGCGATCTGGATGGCGGGAATCTCACTGCCGAGCATGGCGATGCGATCACGTTCGGCTACGCGTACGAGTGGGGTTTGCGACAACGCGTCGCAGTCGAGTACATCCGCCTCGACAGCGTTCGCGAAGCGCGGCCGCAACCTGAGCCGATACAAGACAGTGTTCAGCTCAGCTATCGGTTTCGGTACTGACGTGCGACACATCGTCTACACGTATTGTTTGCTGATCCTTGCGGCTACGCAGGATGTGTTCGCTGCGTCCACTGTGTCGGGTCGCGTCATCGACGATCAAGGCAAACCTGTGGCTGGCGCCGTCGTCTTCGTGCAGGAACCTGTAACCGATCGTGCCGGCGATAAACAAACCGCAGTCATGGATCAGTTCAACAAGACTTTCATTCCCGGTGTGTTGCCGATCGTTGTGGGTACGCGAGTGAAGTTCCCCAACCGCGATCAGATCAGGCATCACGTCTATTCGTTCTCGCGGGCGAAACGATTCGAGCTGCCTCTCTATAAAGGTGAAGAGGCGCCGCCAGTGACTTTCGACAAACCCGGTGTCGTGCAGATCGGTTGCAACATTCACGACTGGATGTCGGCAGTGATCCTGGTGCTGCCCAATTCGCATTACGCACTCACTGATGAGTCTGGGTCGTTCAAGCTCGAAGATGTGCCACAGGGTGCATACTCGCTTGCCGCGTGGCACGAACGTAGTCGCGCCAAGATCGAAGACACCATCAAGCCCGTGCAATTGGGCGCAGACAACATTGATCTCACTTTTCAACTTACATTGGCGCCACCGAAACCACGGACGACAACCCGCGGTTCGCGAGGAGAGCCATGAGATGGTGGGCGCACAGTCGCCTGCGAACGAAAATCTTTCTTGCATTCTCGGCGCTGTTGCTGGTGGTGCTCATTCTTACGCTCGGTCTCACTCAGTACGTCGTGAGCCGCGATGCTCAGCAAACGCTCAACCGGGAACTGCAGACCACGCGCCAGGTGTTCGAAAACCTGTTGAAGGAACGCGCGGCGCGCTTGAAGTCGAACTCCACCTTGCTCGCGAGCGACTTCGCACTCAAGAGCATCATTGCCACGCACTTCGATCCGAAGACGTACGACGCACCCACGCTTGCCTCTGCGGCGCTCAGTTATCAGGAGCGCATGGGTGTCGATCTATTGCTGATCACCGATGAGGCTGGTGTCGTGTTGGCGAGCCAGCCTGGGAGTCGCAGCGCCGGTCGCTCCCTGGCTGGATTTGAGCCGCTTACACGAGCGATCGAGACACAGGAGGCCGCATCGACGATCACTGCGATGGATGGATCGCTGTTTCAACTTGTCGCCGTACCCGTGTTCGCTCCAGACGTGATTGGGTTTCTGGTTCTGGGACAAGCAATCGATGATGGTCTGGCGATGCGGCTCAAGCAGGCGACCGGAGCCGAGATCTCCTTCGTCACTCAGAACAAGCTGTTTGCTTCTTCGTGGTCCGCCGATTCGCGCGAGCGCTTTGTACCAGACGCCAACGTGCGTGCGTCGATGCTGAGTGTTCGGAGTGAGCAGGGCCCATCGTTGCTCGCGCTCGCGAATGAACGGTTTCTGGTGCTCACCGTGCCGATCGAAGCTCGGCTCTGGCAGCCTTTGTATGCACTGGTTCAGGGGTCATACGATCAGGCGCTCGCACCTCTTCGGGGACTGCAGCGTCGCATCATTCTGATCGGAACGGCGGGAATGATTGCCTCTCTTCTGGTTGGCATCGCACTGGCAGGCGGCATCACTGCGCCATTGCAAAGCCTCATTGCGGGCACTCGCGAAGTATTGAGAGGCAATCTGCAGCATCGCACTTCGGTTCGGCGCGACGATGAGATTGGTTTCCTCACTCGATCATTCAACGAGATGGTGGAGGGACTGCAGGAGCGCGAACGTATTCGCGATACCTTCGGCCGCTTCGTTTCGAACGACGTGGCCGAAGCTGTTCTGGGAGGACAGGTCCCGCTCGAAGGTGGTCGTCGTGATGTCACGATCCTGTTTCAGGACATTCGCGGCTTCACCAGCCTGAGTGAGAATCTGGATCCGGCCATGCTGCTGGCGTTGTTGAATCGCTTTTTCACCGAAGTGGTTGCGGCGGTCGAAGCCGAAGGCGGTGTGGTCAAGCAGTTCCTCGGTGATGGAGTGATGGCGTTGTTCGGCGCGCCTCAATCGTATCCAGACCACGCAGCACGTGCGGTTCGTGCAGCACTCGCAATTTCAAAACGTGTCGATCGGCTGAATGTCGAACTCTCGGGCCAACATATCTCGCCATTGCGAATCGGCGTCGGCATTCACACCGGAAGCGTCGTGGCGGGATTGATCGGTCCTGATAATCGGGTCGAGTACGGCGTGGTGGGGGATGCAGTCAATCTTGCGAGCCGCATCGAGGCTCTCACGCGCGAGTTGGATTCGACCATTCTCGTTTCGCGGGAGGTTGCCTCACAGCTCGACCCATCGTTCGCGCTCGGTAAAACTGCAGTGCTTCCCGTGCGTGGCCGCAGGCAGTGTGTCGATGTCGTCGAAGTGCTCGGCGGCGCTTAGCATTTGTTGCACTTAAGTTTCGTGTGCGCATTCGGGAAGAAGATGTTCGACTGAAGTCGAACCCACAGGCCGAAGCGACCGCGCCTTTCACTCTGGCTCCCCCACTGTGGGTCCGGCTTTAGCCGGACGATTCCTGTTCGACTCGAGCGAACTCACACACAAACCATCCTTGATGCCGGTGTATTCCGGAACAGTCACGCCTTGTGTCAACGCGTTGACAGTTCTCTTCTGTGCACGCGCACACCCTCCATGCCGACCGATACACATCTTTCGGCTAAGGAGAAGACGATGGACAAGCTGGCAAACGCGCAGCCTTTGCGCACATTGGCTGAGGACCTGTTCCTGGGTGTGGCTCTTTCGGCGCTGGTGGGATTGTTCCTGCACGTCGCCGTTTCCTTGCCGCTATGAACGACAAGGAACACATCATGAACACCCAACTCAACTCGCGGATCTTATCCGCGCACATGAATTCATCCGATCTCGTGAGGCTTGGCGAATTGCATCGTCAGGCCTGGCAGCATCGGCACTCTCCATCGTTCAACGCGCTCGCTGCTCTGGATCCCTTGCCGCAGCGCTCTCGCAGGCTGAGAACGCTGAAGCTTCTATGGTTGCAAGCCGCCATTGTCACGCTCACTGCGTGTGGCGGTGGTGGATACGGTGGTGGCGGAGGAGGAGACGGCGGGAGCGGCGGTTACACCCCACCGCCTCCGCCACCGCCACCGCCGCAGCTTGCCGATGCACAGTTCACCGAGACCACGATCGAAGGTCTCGGTTTTCACGCAGCTGAAGGCACCGAAGGCGCGACCGATGCGAGTGGAAAATTTCGGTTTGCGGTCGGCACGCCTGTGCAGTTCTTCCTGGGCTCCGGTGCGAATCGGTTGGCGATCGGCACCGCGACGCTGAGTGCGACGGCTAACGCTGCGACTCCGTTCAGTCTTCAGGACTTCACGGAAGTGCAGAATGATTCGGATCAGTACCTGGGCAATCTGTTCAATCTGCTGTCCGCGTTGGATGCGAACTCGGATCCGACCGATGGCATCGTGCTTGATGCAAGTGCGCAAGCGGCGGTGTCCACTGCAGTGACCGGCGGCAAGACTGTGAACTTCGGTCAGCCGGCGGCGGCGTTCGCTCAGGATCCGGTGATCACTTCCATCCTCACAGCAACAGGCCGTTCACTCGGCGATTTCGACGAAGCGCTTGCTCAGTTCAGTTCGTTCTTCACGCAGTCGCGATCAAGCACGATTGCGTTGACGCGTGACGATCAGCGGGCCGTTGTCGTGAATCGTCAGAACAAAACGGTATCCGTGATTCGTGTTCGCGATGCAAATGGCAATGACGTGAGCGAAACGCTCGCCGAGTTGTCGGTCGGCAGAGAACCGCGCTTTGTGGCAATCAGTCCTGACGATGCACGTGCGTATGTGACTAACGCATTCGACGGAACCATGAGCGTGATCGATCTGACCGCGGCTACACCGCAAGTCATCGGTTCACCGATTCCTGTCGGGGTCGAGCCACGCGGCATTGCTATCACGCCGAACGGCACGTACGCGTTCATCGCCAATCACACGGTCGGCGAGATCACGATCGTGCGACTGTCCACGCTCGAGGTCGTGCGTACGATCAAGACCGGTGGGAATCCGTACTCGATCGCCATCACCAACGATGGTGACCAC
>JBJMWN010000424.1:0-3433 GCA_045810085.1 Povalibacter sp.
TCTATCTGTTGACACACTGTCAATTACTTAGTTAGGCTGCGTCCATGTCGTATATCGCCGAACGTCGTCAGGAAGAAAAGGATCGCCGTCGCGCCGAGATCGTCGACGCCGCCGAAGAACTCTATCGCGAGGTCGGCTGGGACGCCGTCACCATGGACAGCGTCGCACGACGTGCCCGGCTCAGCCGCGCATTGGTGTACGTGTACTTCAAAGACAAGCGTGATCTCCACTTCGCGATCGCTGGGCGTGCCATGCAAACGCTGCACGAGCGGTTCGAGGACGCCAGCTCACGCAATAAGTTAGGCCTCGAAAAGGTCGTTGCGATCGGTCGTGCCTACATGGCTTACGGCCAAGAATTTCCGCACTATTTCGATGCCTGTGCGCGGCTCGAGCTGCATGCGCCGGAAGCGCAGGACGGCAGCCCGCAGGAGTCGATTCCGTTGGAGATCGGCAAAGGAGTGCACGCCATCGTGGAAGAAGCTCTGGCCACGGGGCTACGCGACAGCACGATCCGGGAAGACATCGGCGATCTGGCCGTGACCTCGCGAGTGTTGTGGGGATTCACTCACGGACTCATCCAGATCGCGATGACCAAGGGACGTCCGCTCGCCGAACAGGGCATCAGCGTCCCGGAACTCACGCAGCACGCCGTCGAGCTGATGCGGCACATGCTTGCTGCACCCAAAACCTGATCCTTAGGGCGTTTTTTTGGCTTTCTTTTTGACACCTGTCTAATCCCTCAACAGCTGAACGACCCGACATGACGTCACCCAAATCGCCGGCTGAGTTTTCCGCTCATTCATTGCGAGCCTTGGCTTTCCTGTGGCTACTTGTTTCGGGCATCGCTGCAGCCCAGACGCCCTCGCTGACCTTCGACGACACGGTAGATAAGTACGTGGCTGAGGGGCTGCGTACGAACCTTGCGCTCCAGAGCGAAGGTCTCGAAGTGGAGAAGACCGCGGCAGCGTTGAGCGAAGCCAGAGCTCAGTTCTTTCCACTACTGTCGCTCGAGGCTCGCTACACACGCGCAGAAGGTGGGCGGGAGATCGAGATCCCCATCGGAACTGCGTTGAACTCGGTGTACGCCACGCTGAACGACATGCTCGTGGCACAAGGTCGCCCCGCGCAGTTTCCACAGATTCAAGATCAGACGATCCCCTTCCTGCGTGAACGTGAACAGGACACGCGGCTGGTCTTGCGGCAGCCACTCTTTGCGCCCGCTATTTCTGCCGCAGTTCGTGCGCAGCGCGCGTTGCTCGACGCAAGCAACTTCCGTCGCATGGCGATCGCTCGAACGCTCCGGCGCGACATCACCCTCGGTTACGTCGATTGGCTGAAAGCGCGCAGTTCCACGGACATCGTGGCTGCCAGCGAGGCGTTGCTGCAAGAGAACGTGCGGGTCAATCAATCGCTCTTCAACAACGGCAAGACCACCGAGGATCAACTGCTGCGAGCTCGCGCTGAACTGCTGGAAGTCGAACAACAGAAGCGGGAAATCGAGAACCTCACCACGCAGGCGCAGAGCTATTTCAATTTCCTGCTGAATCGCAATCTGCTTTCGCCCATCGAGCCGACAGAGGCGCCCAACGCACAATCGGATCGTGATGCCGCTTTGGAACAGCTGTGGGCGCAGGCATTGCAGAAGCGTCCCGAGGTCTCGCAAGTGGAACGCCTGTCGCGCGCGAGCGAAGAGCAGGTAAACGTCTCTCGCAAACAGCGATGGCCTTCTCTCTCGCTTGGACTCGACGCCGGCACACAAGGTGAGGACTACCGCTTCGGCGGTGGCTACAACTTCGGTACCGCGTCCCTGGTCTTCACCTGGAAAATTTTTGACGGTGGCGGCGATGCCGCGCGCGTGCGGCAGGCCCAAGCGTCACAGCGGCAACTCGTGTTGCGTCAGGAAGAAGTGGCACAACAGATTCGACTGGAAGTGCAGCAAGCCTTCGATCGACTTCAGACCGCACGAGATTCTTTGGTGACAGCAGCGGCGCGAGCCGATGCGGCACGTGCGGCATTTCGCATCGCGAGCCGCAAGCGCGATGAGGGTGTGATCAATCAGGTTGAATTTGTCGACGCGCGCAGCACGCTCACCCGAGCAGAGCTGAATCACAACCTCACTCGCTTCAACGTGCTCGCCCGCCGCGCTGAACTGGAGTACGCCACTTCGACAGGCGATCTGCCGATCGATCCGGGCATCTGAATTGAATCGTGAATCTCGCGAAGACCGCACGGCTCGCGAGAAGGAACAGGGAACGTAGGTTCGACAGACTGAGAGCTACCATGCGTATCGCACATTTGATCCTGATCAGCGTCTTCGCCATCGCGGTATCCGCTTGCAAAGGCAAAGCTGAGGACGCGCCCGTACCTGCCACGCCGGTTCGCATCGCTGCGGCCTTCACGGGACCGGCGGCGCCCACCATTCGTACGAATGGGCTGCTGGTGAACAAAGACGAGATCCGCCTCGCCTTCAAAGTCGGTGGCGTCATTCGGCACATAGCGGTTCAGGAAGGCGAGCGCGTTCGTCAGGGACAGAAGCTTGCGGAGATCGAACTGACCGAGGTGAACGCGCAGGTCGAACAAGCGCGCCAGGCCCACGAAAAAGCAGTTCGCGATCTGCAACGCGGCGAACGTCTCTATGCCGATCAGGTCATCAGTCTCGAGCAGTTGCAGGATCTGCGCACTCAGGCAGCGGTGAGCGAAGCGGCTTTGAAGTCGGTGCAGTTCAATTCAAGTTACTCCGCGATCATCGCGCCACGCGATGGCACCGTGTTGCGTCGACTTGCCGAGGAACGCGAGCTCGTGGCCGCGGGCAATCCGGTGCTCGTGCTCGGCGCACAGGACCACGGATTCGTCGTTCGCGCCGGCCTTGCCGATCGCGAGATCGTGCAAGTGAAATTGAATGACACCGCCCAGGTGCAACTCGATGCGCTGCCTGGCATACCGCTGACCGGCAAAGTGACGGAGATCGCGAGCGCAGCTGATGCCGCGAGCGGACTTTTCAATATCGAGGTTCTGCTCGATCCCGCAAAGCAGCCTCTCAAGAGCGGTCTGGTCGCGAAGCTGACCATCGTTCCCGCAGCCGCAAGCGCCGCAGAACTTGTCTATGTGCCGATCGCCGCAATCGTTGAAGGTGATGGTCGCAAAGCGAGCGTATTCATTCTGGACAATGACCACGTACGTCGCCGCGAAGTCGAAGTCGCGTTTTTCGAAGACCAGGCCGTTGCACTGGCGAATGGTGTGAAATCCGGTGAGCAGATCGTCACCGACGGTTCGCTCTATCTCGAAGACGGTGAACGCGTGAAAGTGCAGCAAGCAGAAACGCACGTTGACGCTTCTGCAGACTCAGTATCTTCCGCACAGCCGCGGAAGGTGAGGAACTCAATGGAGGCTCGGTCATGAGCTTTCTCGAGTTCCCGATCAAGCGTTACCAGTT
>JBJMWN010000425.1:0-3812 GCA_045810085.1 Povalibacter sp.
TGCTCGAGAAGGGGTCTGCTGTCGGAGCGCATTCACTGTCAGGTGCCGTGCTCGAGCCTGGGCCCCTGGAGCAGTTGCTTCCGAACTGGCGCCGCGATTACACCGGTATGAAAGTGCCGGCCGCGCAGGATGACGTGCGCCTGATGACTCGCACCGGCTCATACAAGGTGCCTCAATGGGCTGTGAATCTCACACCCATGAACAACCATGGCAACTTCATCGTGTCGCTCGGACAACTCACGTCATGGCTAGCGCAGCAAGCAGAAGGTCTCGGTGTCGATGTGTTCCCAGGATTTTCGGCTGCCGAAGCGCTCTTCACCGAACAAGGCACCGTCAAAGGTGTGCGCATCGGTGACATGGGGCTGGAGCGCAATGGCGAACCCGGGCCGAACTTCGCTCCGGGCGTGGAGATCCATGCGACCACGACATTGCTTGCAGAAGGCGCACGTGGTTCGATTTCCAAACAACTGATCAAACGTTTCGGACTCAATCAGAAATCAGATCCCCAGACTTACGGGCTTGGATTCAAGGAACTCTGGCAACTGCCGCCCGGCCGAGTGCAGCCGGGTCGTATCGAACACGCATTCGGATGGCCGCTCGATACCCGTACTTACGGTGGAAGTTTTCTCTATCACCTCGACAATGACCGTGTTTACGTCGGCTATGTCGTCGGACTCAACTATGAAGATCCACGACTGAAGCCGTTCGAAGTCTTCCAACAGTTCAAGAATCACCCACGCATCAAACCCCTCCTCGAAGGCGGAGAAATACTTTCCGCTGGCGCACGTACGATTGCCGCCGGTGGTTATCAATCCTTGCCGCAGCTGGAAATGCCAGGAGCACTGTTGATTGGCGATGCAGGAGGCACACTCAATGTGTTCAAGATCAAAGGCATTCATCAGGCGATTCGCTCGGGCGTGCTCGCGGCGGAACACCTGATCGAAAAAGGCAGTGCGAGCGGCTTCGATACGCGCTGGCGCTCATCGCAAGGTCATGCTGAGTTGCATTCGGTCCGCAACTTCAAACCCGCTTTCAAGAAAGGCCTGTACTTCGCGATGGCGAACGCCGGGCTGGAATCTCTGGTGAAAGGCAAAACGCCCTGGACGCTGAAGAACACTGCCGACTGGTCCGCTCTCGAGAAGCTCCAGGAGTTCGAGTCGCCGGATCGCGAATGGATCGATCGCACATTGCCGCCCCGTGATCGTCTCGCTTTCGTCTTCTTCGCTGGCAACGTCCACGATGAAGCGCAGCCCGTTCACCTGAAAGTTCATGACACGAGTATTTGTGTGAACCGCTGCACCGTTGAGTATGGCAATCCTTGCGAAAGATTCTGTCCTGCGGGCGTTTATGAAATGATCGGCGAAGGGAGCGAACGCCGGTTGCAGATCAACGCCGCCAATTGCGTGCACTGCAAAGCGTGCGACATCAAAGATCCCTACGAGATCATCACCTGGACCACGCCTGAAGGCGGTTCGGGGCCGAACTATCAGAATTTATGAGCGCGGGTGACGAGTGACGGCGGAAGGACAGCAGACAATCACGACCCTGGATTCCGTCGCGCAGCTCTACGAACTCGAATGTCGCCGCCTCGGGTATCAACCTGATCCCATCCAGCAAGGTATCGTCGCCCGACTCGATGATCTCCGGTCGCGACTGCTCGTTCCAAAGTCCAAAAGCGTATTGACCGGTCTGTTCAGCCGTAAACCTCATGAGCTCGAGCGCGGTCTGTATCTCTGGGGCGGAGTCGGCCGCGGAAAAACCTGGTTGATGGATCTGTTCTTCCAGTCACTGCCGTTCAAGGCAAAGCAGCGCAGTCACTTCCATCGCTTCATGCAATCGGTGCACGACGAGTTGCGCAAGCATAAGGACCGAGCCGATCCACTGGAGCTCGTCGCAGAAAAGATCGCCCGCAAAGCGCGCGTGTTGTGCTTCGATGAGCTGTTCGTGAGCGACATCGGCGATGCGATGCTTCTGGGCAACCTGTTTCGTGGGCTGTTCGATCGCGGCGTGACGCTGGTTGCAACCTCGAACGTTGCGCCTGATGATCTTTACAAAGAAGGCTTGCAACGAGCGCGCTTCGTGCCTGCAATCCGCCTGCTCAAGGAGAACACCCAGGTGGTTCATGTCGATAACGGCGTGGACTATCGGTTGCGTGCGTTGGAGCAAGCTCCCATGGCATTTGACGCTGCGGATTCCAAGTCGCCGAGCGCGATGGCCAAGCTGTTTGAAGCGATCGCTGGTGAACCTGGAACGCCGAATGCGAATCTCACGCTCAATCATCGACGCTTGCACACGAAGCGACTTGCCGCCAAGGCAGTCTGGTTCGACTTCAAGGAACTGTGTGATGGTCCGCGCGGACAGTCTGACTACATCGAGATTGCACGGTGCTTTCAGGCTGTGCTCGTAAGCGACATTCCTGTGCTCACCCAGACACAGGAGGATCAGGCGCGTCGCTTCGTCTCGCTGGTCGATGAGTTCTACGATCGCGGCATCAAACTCATCATTTCATCTGCAGCGCTGGTGAATGAGCTCTACAAAGGGACCAAGCTCAAGTTCGAATTCGAACGCACCAGTAGTCGCCTGATCGAAATGCAGTCGCAGGAATATCTCGCACGCCCCCATCGCTGCTGAAGTGAGCGCGCCCTTCTCAGCTACTGAGTCGCGTCGACGAGGTACTCGCGCTCGCGATACTCGAAGTAATCGAAGTCGGCATGCCGCGCAGTTCCTGCCATGTCCTGGCATGCAACGCCGACGAACGCCCCTGTGAAATTAGGTTGGCCTGGCTGAGTCGCTTCGTCGCTCAGAATGCTGGCGTCGAACTGCTCAGGCAGCCACTGCCACTGCTGTCCTTTCACGCGATAAGCAAAGCGCAGCCGTTCGAAATCAATTTCGGCACGCAGCTCTATGAGCACGCCTGCCTGAATGCGAATGGGTGCAGTGAATGCATCGCTCTGTGGCGAATCGGGTGTGCAAGTCATGACGCGAACATGCTTGCCGACCACATCATCTGTGGAGATGTAGAGGTAGTGGAACTTGGATGAGTTGTAGTAACACACCAATCCCGCCGCCTGCTGGAAATGTTCGGGTTCGAACTCAACGATCGTTTCAGCGCTGAAGCAATGAGCTTGCTGCCGACGAGCCACGAGTGACTGCTTGAATTGACTGCCGATGGTTTCGCGTCCGTATAGACGCAGATAGCCACGCCGTGCAGAAACACTGAACAGCTGTTCCGGCCACGGTGAGCGCAGCCACTGAAAATCGATCGGCAGCTGATCGGTGTCGAAATCCTCACGCACGGCAGGCGCAAAGAATTCAGTGGCAGCCAGATCAGGCGCTGGCGTGGTGATTGCCGAAACACCCTGCCCGTCTTCGGTCCGCAGCCAATCGTCAGCTCCCCAGACCATGCGTTGTATTGCGGTCTCACGCCCGAGCGTGCAGCGCCCGCGGTTAGGGATTGGACGTCCGCACAGATAAACCGCGTACGTGTCACCGCTCTGCGTTTCGACCAGATCGGCATGACCGGCTCGCTGCAACGGTGCATCCGGTCGATGGCGTGCACTGATGATGTAGACGTCAGGATGAAGTTCGTACGGCCCGGTCAGTGATTTCGAACGCGCCATCGTTACCGCATGGCCCCAGCCGGTGCCACCTTCAGCAGTGAGCAGATAGTAATAGCCGTTGCGTTTGTAAAGGTGCGGCGCCTCGGTCAAGCCGATTCGCGTACCGGGAAAAATATTCTTCCGCTCGCCGATCAGCTTGCGTGTGGAATGCGAATATTCCTGCAGCACGATGCCAGCGAAGCGGTTCTGTCC
>JBJMWN010000426.1:0-6413 GCA_045810085.1 Povalibacter sp.
GCAGGCCGGCTTCTGTTTTGTGCGGAAAACCAGAAAGACCGAGCGCGTCCTGATCGATTGCAATCACATCGCGATTCGTCAGCGTCTCGCGAGTGGCTGCGTTCATCGAGCGCAAATCGTTACCCGCGATCAGCGGTGCAGCCAACATCGCCCACATTGCGAAGTGAGCTCGATCCTCGTTGGCAGAAGCGAGATTGCCGACCTCCATCATGTCGGGGTCGTTCCATTGACCCGGACCGCTGTATTTTCTCAAGCCTGCCTGCTTGTCCAGAATGCGCATGATCCCGTTGGACTCCCAGGCTCCGTGATTCACGACGCAGTCCCAACAGTTGATGATGTCGCCCGTAGTTCGCCAAAGATGTCCGAGCGGCTGAGCCCAGAGCCAGGGCTTGTTGTCGCCCCATTCGCAGATGCTGAACACGATGGGACGACCGGCAGCTTGTAGTGCCTGGGCCATGGTCCGATAGGCTTCGGTCGGATCGCGACCTTCGGTGTTGCACCAGTCGTACTTCAGATAATCGATGCCCCAGCGCGCGTACTGCAAAGCATCCTGATACTCGTGCCCCTGACTGCCTGGATGACCGCCGCAGGTCTTTGCGCCTGCATCTGAATAGATCCCGAGCTTCATGCCGCGAGCGTGAACGTAATCGGCCAGTGCTTTTATGCCCGACGGAAATCGTTTGGCGTCGGCCTGAATGAAACCATTCTCGTCGCGCTCACCGTGCCAGCAATCATCGATGTTGACGTAAACGTACCCGGCATCGCGCATGCCGGAGGAGACCATCACATCGGCGGTATCGCGAATCAGTTGTTCGTTGATGTTGCAGGCGAAGGTATTCCAGCTGTTCCACCCCATCGGCGGTGTCTTCGCAAGGTCTGTGTATTTGTAGATTTTCGGGGGCTCCGCGCTCTGGGCGTCATTCGAGGGCGTGAACGACGCAATCAACAACACGACGCAGCAGAGCATTCGATACATGGAGCCAACCCGAGCAACTGACTGGACGCGCACCATAGCCGCTGACCTTCTGCCTTGCAAACTCGTTCCATCTCTTGTTGTGTCAACGGCCGAGGTATTCGCTCGCGTAATAGCACTATCGACATTGCGGTATACGATCTCGCCATCAATTCTCATAGCATCTGAATCTGTCATGCACGGTGGTTCTGCCACTACAATCCATCTGAGCTAATCAAAGCTAATATTCACGCGTGGGGAACATGAGCACAGGTAAGTCGATCGCAAAGCCTCTCTTCACATCGTGCGCCGCTGTAAGCGCGCTGCTCGCGGTAATCACTGTGAACGCGCAGTCCACGGCCGCCAAAGTCCAGGAGTCACCTCAGACGAATCCGGGTGTGTATTCCGGCCGACTGGAAGTCAACTATCCCACTCCCTATGCACCGGCCACGGTCGAGCAGATACGCGCATCTCTCGAACGCGTTCACCATTACCTCGAGCAGGCCAGCCCAGTGCAGGCCATCGATGCTGACAGTGGTGAGCGTGTCACCGACCTCTCTCGTCTTCCAACACACGTCGCGCTCGCGCGAACAGATTTACTCATCCTTAGCTACGAGTGGGGCGTCACGTATTCGGGCATGCTGCTCGCTGCAAAGGCTACAGGCGACAAGCGCTACACCGAATACACCGACGCGCGTGTTTCCGCGTTGGCCCTCCTTGCGAATCACGCCAAAGCTCATCCAGTGCAGGCAGGATCGAGCGGCACGAGCCAAGGCCTGAGCCTGCGATCCATGCTTGCGCCTCGCGCACTCGATGACTCCGGATCGATGTGTGCTGCGTTGATCAAGGCCGAGCAAGCGGGATTGGGCCACAAGTCGCTGCGGCCGTGGATCGACAATTACCTGCAGTTCGTGTCGTCGCGCCAATTTCGACTGAGCGACGGCACACTGGCACGCAACCGACCACTGCCGAATTCACTCTGGCTCGATGATCTCTACATGAGCGTTCCCTGCCTGGCGCAGGCAGGGAAACTCACGGGCGAGCGCAAGTACTTCGATGATGCGGCGAAACAGATCCTGCAGTTCGCAGATCGCATGTTCGTCAAAGACCATCAGCTGTTCCGACATGGCTGGGTGCAGGAGATGCAATTTCATCCCACCTTCCATTGGGCGCGTGCCAATGGCTGGGCGATTATGGCCATGGCAGAGCTGCTCGATGTGATGCCGCAGGATCATCCCGACCGCGATCGCATCCTCGCCCTCTTCCGCAATCACGCCGAAGGATTGATGGCGACGCAAGGTCACGCAGGACTGTGGCATCAGCTTCTCGATCGACGCGAGTCGTACGAAGAGACCTCCGCAAGTGCGATGTTCGTGTTCGGCATTGCTCGCGGCATCAATCGCGGCTGGCTCGATCCGCTGGCGTTCGGACCGACCGCTTCACTAGGCTGGAACGCCGTCGCACGTCAGATCAACGAGCAGGGACAGGTCGAAGGGACCTGCGTTGGTACAGGAATGGCCTGGGACCCGATGTTCTACATGTATCGGCCCGTGCATGTGCTCGCGGCTCATGGCTACGGACCAGTGTTTCTCGCCGGCGCAGAAATGATTGAACTGCGAAATAAATTCGGCGATCGCATCGCCATGCACGATGGCGGCGTGCACTTCGGCAAAGCGCTCGAAAACTGAAGACGCAGCAAACGACGCGGCTTCTCTTCCGCTAGCGGCGGAAGAGAAGCACACGTCAATGGACTAGTGGCATGGAACAGCTGCTTGTGAACCGCAGCTGTTAGGAGCGACGACTCGGACGTCCTGTCACGATCGTCTTTGCTCAGGTCAAAAGGCGTGACTTTTGCCCCTCGCTCGCCACCTTCGGCGGCGGGCACATCCATGTGCCGAATCGCGGCCTGACAACCAGTTATTACAGGCCCACTAGAACTTGTAAGTCGCGCCGAACGAATACGTGCGACCGATCGTCGTCTCGAACAGCGTGTCTTCACGAGTGCTGTCGATGAACAGCGTGTTGCGCTCGTTCGTCAGGTTCTGACCTTCCAAAATCACTTTGAACTTGTCGGTGATGTTGTAAGAGGCGGAAGCATCCACATAGGTCGTGGGTTTGTTTCCCTGCAGATCGCTGCCGGGCGAAGCTGGAATGGCTCTGATGTAGTTATCACGATACGACGCTGTCGAGCGGATGCTCAGTTTGTCGTTCTCGTAATAGAGCGTGGCACTGGCCGAGTTGCGAGACAGACCCGTCAGATCCGCCGTCGTTGATGCCGTCACCAGAGACTCACCCGGACGCGCAGGATCGGGAACGCTTGCCAGGATGTACTCGATCTCCGAGGTCACATGCGTGTAGTTGGCCAGCACACCGAAATTGCGCCAGAAGCCCGACAGGAAATCGAACTGCACTTGCCCATTGAGCTCGACACCTTCGACAGGACCGCCATCGGTATTCGAGATACGTCCGACCGTAAAGATATCGCCCGGTGATGAGCCTGTTCCATTCAGCAGTGAATCCGGCAGACCGAGACTGCTGAATGGCACCTGTGTCGTGACGCGCTGAATGAAGGTGTCGATGTCCTTGTAGAAGTAAGCCACCGACAGCAGCGAACCCGGCCGGAAATACCATTCGAGTCCCGCATCGTAAGCCTTGGCGCGAATCGGCTCGAGATATGGATTGTTGATGTTGCCGGTGCGAGTCGTGCCTGTGACCGTTGTACTTGGCGTGAGTGCACCGAGTTCAGGACGTGACATCACCTTTGCAGCAGACAGTCGCGCCAGAAAATCTGGAGTGATCTCCACAACCACATTGGCGGCTGGCAGCCAGTCATCATAGGTGCGCTCGACCTCGCTACGCTGACCAGAGGCTGGATAGAGCGAGCCTGCTGGATTCGTCACGGGGATGTAGCCGATCGCGAGCTGGTTGGTGTGCACGTATCGCACGCCGATGTCACCGCGAACCGGAATGGGCAGCCAGTCGCCCGAATCGATGTTCACCATGAAGGTGCCGCTTGAAATTTTTTCGCGGATCTGCGATTTGCCGCCGTCACACTCGATGCCGCACTTGGCGAACGAGTCGAAACCGAACACGTCGCGCCACTTCTTCGAATCCACCGCGGCCCAACTCGCCGGCGCATTGCTGCCGAAGAGATCATCCAGTCCGCTGATCTGCCGAGTGATGCTCGCGAGCGTCACTCCTGCCGGCAGCGCCTGAACGGTACGCGAGGCAGGAACGAGATTGTTGAAATGACTGTTGAAATCGTTGTCGCGATACTGACCGCCGAGTGCGAACTCAAAATGGTCATTCAAGCTGTAGATACCATTGAGCTCCAGCTTCGAGACCTTGGTGAGATTCTCTGAAGGTTTGGCTTGTGTACTGAAACCGCCGAGCACGGTTCCATCTGCGAGCGCAGGCCCGTAGCCGAAGTTGCTGGGATCTGAAACATCCAGACCGAACCCGATCAGCGGCGTCGATCTGCCGTTCGCGAAATCCAGTGTGAAATTGTCGGTGTCGATGGCATCCATGAACGTCTGCAAACGCAATTTCCCGACGTAATCAGATTCCGAATAACCCGCGAATCCGGTGACTCTGAAGTTGTCCGAGAAGCGATGTTCGACATCGAGATTGATCTGAGAGAAGTCAGTCACGAATTGATCCACCAGTCCTTCGGAGCGCACATCCACACCGTCGAACGTCGCGCTCTGGACTGAACCGTGATCATCGAAAGCGATATCGCGAACAGAGACCATCGGCTGGCCGTTGTTGGTCACGTTGCGACCGAACGAAATCCCCGCGATGTAGTTGTCGCGACGTTCGACATCGAATCGTGAGTACAACGCATCGATCGCAATGTCTGTGTTTTCGCTCGGCGCCCACTGAAACGAGAGCGTTCCGCCCATGCGCTCGGTGTCCTGCTCGGAGTTCACGTAGCGAGGCAGACGAGGCAGAAACGCGCCGCTACCCGCAACAGCAGGCAGATCAGCGCGTCTCAGATTGGCCACCGCGTTGTACGCCGCAAGCGTGCTGGTGCGCGGATTTCCGGTGCTACACAGAGTGTCGGTCGCACCCTTGGCACCTTGGGCGGCAGGCGACGGCGTGACCGGCGTGAATCCGATTGGCGTGCAGAAAGGCTGACCGCTCAGGCCGTTCGTGTTCGAAGAAAGAATGTCGACCGCGGAGTAACCCACTTCGCGAATGTTTCGCTTCTGATATGCGAACGAACCGAGAAGGCCCATGGTGCCGTCGTTGAACTTCATTGACGCGAGCATTGAGGCGCGCGGATCGACGTCTTCGCTCACCGTGTTGTAGCTGCCGCGGCCGGTGGCTGTGAATACAGTGTCATCCGCGAAATCGAAGGGGCGCGGCGCTCGAAGATCTACAGTTGCACCGAGCGAACCTTCTTCCACATCCGCGGACGCGGTTTTGCGCACGGTCAGCGCGGAGAAAATCTCGGAAGGGAAAACGTTGAAGTCGAAGCTGCGCCCTGAGTTACCAGCACCGTAAATATCGCTGGATCCACTCTGTGAGGCGCCTTCCATGCCGTTGATGCGTACACGAGTGAAACCCGGTCCCAGACCACGGACGGAAATGTTTCGACCTTCGCCGCCATCACCGCGCGAAAGCGTTACACCCGGCACTCGTTGCATTGACTCGGCGAGATTGCTGTCCGGAAACTTGCCGATGTCTTCGGCCAGAATGCTGTCGATGGCGCCCGTCTCAGTGCGCTTCTCTTCGAGTGCTGTGTTCAGCGATCCACGGAATCCCGTGACAACCACTTCCTCGAGCTCAGAGGACTGAGCGGCCGTAGTGGCCTGCTGCGCTCTTGCTGCTCCGGGCGAGAGGGCCAGAGCCACACACGATGCCAGTAAGGAAGCTGCCGCCTCATGGCGCTTCTTCGCGATCTTCATGTTCGTTTTCCCCAATGCGTACGAGTTGTAGAACCGGCTCGACTCGAAACAGACGCACCTCAGGGATTGCAGAGGGCCCCTGGAGCATGCCTTGGTGCTTCGAGTACGAGGGTTGAGCGATACAAACCGGAGCCAGCCGGACTCCGCGTCTGACGACCTCCATAACACTGATCGTGACTGCTTTTTATCGTAATTGACTGATCAACGCCAGCCTCCGGATCGATTTTCTAGTCATTCACGGGTTAATGCCCTCATTTCCGGGCATGGAACGGGGCATCGGCGCGTCAGTCGGTCCAACCGCGGGCTCAGGGCGGGACCACGCCCGGTAGGCCAGGGCGTACGAGTGGGACAAGTCAATGACCCGACTCCCCCGGGACAACGGCAGTCAGGTGCGCCGGACTCATATATATAGAGGCCGGCTAAGCGACTTCGAGATTCGGCAGCCCCAATTCGCCGGGGCAACGCCCACATCGATCGCGTGACATTGATCTGTACAATCCCGCCGCGACCCAGGTGACCGACCCTCGGTGCTTTCTACAACTTACGAAAAG
>JBJMWN010000427.1:0-4409 GCA_045810085.1 Povalibacter sp.
TCATTCTGAAGCCCGATACGGTTGATATGCTCGGGCGCGAGCTCGATGCGCGATGTGCGCATCTGCGTGCAGGTAAGTCGCGACCCGCGATGTGACTCGACTTGTAACGTGAAGCGCGGCTCGGCGATCGGTTGAACGACACGTTGCGTCCACCTCGATCTATGCGCTCGCATGGTTCAATGCACGCGATGTGTTTGCGTCCAAGTGCCCAAGAGATAGTCACGTCTGGGCTCGCGTGCCATCGAACTCTGGCTAAAGCTGCGTCTTTGACCTGGAGGGCTGCTCTGGTCGCAGAGCTGAGATTGAAGGTGCGTGGATTGCTTGTTTGGCCGAGAACGGTGCAAGACGTGCGGTTCCGTCGCGAGTGACGGTTCGTTCATTGCGGAAGGTTCGCACAATGCCCGGGCGACAGCTCTATCAGCAGACTTATTCAAACAGGGAGTTCACGCATGAAGTATCGCCTCGCCGCATTCGCTGTGTTCGCCGCGTGCTCGCTCTTTCACCCAGACGCGAAAGCCGCTGAAGACGCGATCACTGCCGATCTTGCATCGCGGATCATCAAGGGCTGTGTCGATCATTCGACCGCCAAGAAGCAAAGTCACGCTATCGCGATCGTGGATGAAGGCGCTCATTTGATCGCTTTCCTGCGGATGGAAGGCAACACGCCTGGAGTCGCGGAGTTCGCGATGGCAAAGGCCGAAGCAGTGGGCCATTGGCATTTCTCGACCGCGGATATGAACGCTGCGGCAAAAGAAACGCCAGGATTTGCAGCCGCGCCGCACGTGGTCACCGTCGCAGGCGGCATTCCCGTGTATTCTCGCGACGGATCGAAGTACATCGGCGCCGTCGGCGTCTCCGGCGAAGCGCCGGAAGATGATGCGGCATGCGCAGAGGCAGGAGTCACTGCCGCGGGCCTGTCGCTCGCGAGAAAGTCGCCGCAGTCATAGGCTGTGCTCAACCGGCTTCAGATATGCGCATCGCCGATGCGTCACTTCGATCCTTGCCTTTGGGTCGTTGACGAAT
This sequence comes from Povalibacter sp., assembly GCA_045810085.1. GTDB lineage: Bacteria > Pseudomonadota > Gammaproteobacteria > Steroidobacterales > Steroidobacteraceae > Steroidobacter. The sequence goes on from JBJMWN010000427.1 coordinate 1,024, forward strand.
TTACTGGGAACGATATGAAAAAGATCTACGTCTCTGCGCTTCTGGTCTCTGTGTTGGCGCTGAGCGCCTGCGAAAACAAATCAGCGATTGAGAAGGCCGAGGACAAGGTGAACGATGCGCTCGACCGCCGACCGAATGAAGAGATCCGTGACGCGGTTGAGGATGCGAGTGATGCAGCAAAGGATCTCGGAGACTCGCTGAAACATGCTGCCAAGGATGTGGCACACGAAGCGAAGTCTGCTGCGACGGACGTTGCCGAAAGCGCCCACGACGCAGCCCACAAGTTGAAGGACTGAGCGTCATGCGTACGAAGCTTCATTCGTTCGCGCTATCTGCGGCTCTATTCTGCGCGATGCAGGTGTCTGCGTCGGAGTCCGAGATCGCGCCAGCTCAGTACGATGCGACGCTCGCAAAGAAGCTGGGCGCGGATGAGCGTGGGATGCGTAAGTACGTCCTGGTTATTCTGAAGACAGGACCGCATCGGGTGCCGGACGGAGCCGAGCGCCAGGACATGTTCAAAGGTCATTTCGCGAACATCGAGCGACTCGCCAATGCAGGACTTCTGGTGATGGCCGGTCCGCTGGACGGAGTCGACGGGTGGCGCGGCCTGTTCATGTTTGCAGTCAATAGCATCGATGAAGCATCGAAGCTCGTCGCGACGGATCCTGTGATCGTAAAAGGCGAAATGGTTGCCGAGTATCACGAGCACTACGGCAGCGCGGCCCTGATGCTGGTGAATGACTGGCACAAGAAGCTCAGTCGTCCACAGCAGTAGCAGCGGCGTCTCGCTTCCGAAGTCGCTCGAGTCGGGTCGCAGCGCCGTCCACGATGTAATGTCAGCGCAGAAGTACCGGTCTGATTATGCGTCCGACTGAAACTTCGCACACCGCACGCTCGTTACGCCTTATATGCACCGATTCACCAAACCGATCCTCTCGGTTCTCATCGCCGCGTCCGGAGCGCTTGCTGCGATGACTGCAATCGCTCAACCCATCGTCGTCGAGCTTTTTACCTCTCAGGGATGTAGTTCCTGTCCGCCTGCGGATGCCTTGCTGGGCGAAATCGCACGTAAGCCCAATGTGGTGGCACTGTCGTATCACGTCGATTACTGGGATGAGCTTGGCTGGAAGGATCCGTTCTCCATGCCCGAAGCGACGCAGCGTCAACGCGGATACGTGCGAAGACTTTCCAAGTCCGGAGCGTTCACACCGCAAGCGGTTGTTGGCGGCGATACCAGCTTCGTAGGATCGAATCGCACGGCGATGAGCAAAGCACTCGCGGAGCAACGGGATGCGCTCGCGCTGGTGCTTTCGAAATCCGGAACGACGTTGCAGATTGATTTGACCGAGCGCTGGCGAGAACCGATGGACGTCTATGTGATCTCATATCTTCGCGAGGCGACCACACAAATCGGCAAAGGTGAGAATGCGCATCGTGCGTTGAAGGAATTCAACATCGTTCGCTCCTTCAAGCGTGTTGGTCAATGGAATGGCGCACCTCAACAGATGAAGGTGCCACTCAGTTCGTTTCCGCGCGATTCGAACTCGGTGGCCGTGCTGTTACAGCGATCGGGGCAGGGCGCAATTGCGGGTGCGGCGACGCTCGCCTTGCGCTAGAGCTTCTTCAGTTCAAGCATGCTCGAATGGGCGTCAGCAATACACGAGCTTCAACCGTACCTGCTGATTTGCATCCCATGAGGTGAGAGCCTTCTGGATCGAATTCACAGCGCGAGTTTGCGTTGCGAGTTATGTTTGCCACTCGCAACGCTCCAGCTCCAGATGAGGTGCCGACTGTGACAAGCAAGGATGATCCGGTGGTATCACTCAGTGGTGATCCCGTTTACTACCACAAGGAAGCGAAGGGCTTTGAGCCTCCTGAAGGTGACGGCAGTGTCGAGCAGATCTCTGCACACATCGAGAAGACGCTGGGTGCTGTCGAAAGCGTCTTTCATGAACTCGTCTCCGATACCGTTCACATCGACGTTCACTACGTCAAACCGACTACGGATTTCCCATTTGTTCGTCTGGTCACCTCGGGAATGAGTGACCTGCGAATGGTGGTGCCGCAGCACATCGACGCGCCCGGTTATCTCGAGTTGTTGATGACATTGCCCGGCGACTGGCAGCTCGAACAGAAAGCGTTCGAGGATGAGCGTTGGTATTGGCCCATTCGCCTCATGAAAACCCTGGCGCGTCTCCCCCACAAGTACAACACCTGGCTCGGCTTTGGACATAGCGTTCCGAATGGCGATCCGCCCGAACCCTATGCGCCAGGGACGAAGCTCTGCGGTTCCATTCTGTTGCCTTCGATTACTGTCGACGATGCGTTCCATACGCTACGCATACATCAATTCAAGGAAATCTCTTTCCTTGCCGTCGTTCCTCTGTATGAACAAGAGATGAACTTCAAGCTTCGCTCCGGTTCCGATGCACTGACCGACAGGTTTCAACGCGCGGGGATTAACGACATCGTAGATGTGTCGCGCAAGAACGTGGCCAGAAAGCTGTTCGGAATCTTCTGACTCGCACGATGAGTCGATGACGGCGCTGTCATGAATTGAAGACTGCGACAAACGCTCATGTCGTGAAAGTGTTGAGCAGCCTAGCCTCAGTGCTCGTCAATCCAGACGCGAGCTCACTTCAGGAGATTCTTTCATGGCCAGATTTGCTCTTTACGTTCCCTTGCAAGCGAAACCCGGTAAGGAGGCCGATGTCGAGGCGTTTCTGAAACAAGGTGCCAGCATGGCGAATGCTGAGAAAGGGACCGTCTCCTGGTACGGCTTCAAAGAAGCAGAAGGTGCCTATGCAGTGTTCGATACGTTCAATGACGAAGAAGGCCGTGAAGCTCACGTGAACGGCGCGATCGCCAAAGCACTCATGGCGAAAGCGAGCGAACTGTTCTCGAATCCCATTCAGATTCACAAGATCGAAATCATCGCGAACAAATGATGATAAGCGCGTTACTTGCGCGCTGATTGCACCAGCCATTCCTTGGCTTGAGCGGGCGTCATCGTGGGATCGCCACCCTCTTTTGCGATCGCGCAGAGCAAAGTGATCGCATCGCTTTGCTTCGTTTTTGTGACGGTGGCGGAGATCTTCAGTTTGTGGTGCTCGAACGTGGCCCGTAATGCCTGAGCCGCAAAGCGCGGCGCGTTCTGAAGTTTCTTGCCCTGCAGTTGAGAAGCAGCATTTTCGCTGGCTCGAGCGGCCTCCTCGAGCCATGCGCGCGTGCTGCTCACTTCTGCAAAAGGAGTGCTCGAATCCTGGAAAGCACTACCCACAGCATTCAAGGCCTCATGCTCAGGTGAGCCACGATCGTTTGCACGCGCCAGCCATTCGGATAACGCGGTTGCGGGCTTCTCGAATGCTTTGAGCGATTGACGAACA
>JBJMWN010000428.1:0-14836 GCA_045810085.1 Povalibacter sp.
CGCGCCGCAAGTTCATTTCCGCAAACGCCGTGAATACATCCCTGTAGGCTCGCTCGAAAACATCCATGTTTTTGAGCGTTGCGAAAAGAACTTCCGACGTAAGTCGGTGGATCAGTGATGTACTCAGCATGCGTGGCCCCACTGAGAATTAATATGCGTTTCAATGCCGCTTTCACTATTCGAACGATCGTGGGGAAAAACTCTATGTCGATGCTGGTGCGGTCCATGTCCTTGTGTTTGCTGACCCTGTTTGCGATCGATCTTCATGCAGCTACGAAACAGAGACCGGCGCATGTATGGGAAAAGCAGGAACTGACGTTCACTTCGTCTCGCACTTTTCAAAATCCTTATACCGATGCGCTCATGTGGGTTGAGCTCACAGGTCCCGGCTTCAGCAAGCGTGTCTATGGATTCTGGGATGGCGGACGTACGTTCAAGGTTCGTGTGCTCGCGACAGCGCCTGGAACGTGGCAGTGGAAGAGCGGCTCCGAGCCGAATGACAGCGGCCTTTCAGGCAAGAGCGGCAGCTTCGACGCCATCGAATGGACTGAGGCCGAGAAGCAGGCGAATCCCTTGCGACGCGGGATGCTGCGTGCAACTGCGAATCGACACGCGTTGGAGTTTGCGGATGGCACGCCGTTCTTTGCGGTGGGCGACACCTGGTATTCGGCTGCCACGAATCGCTTTCGCTGGTACGACGACAATAAAGAACGGCCGATGGGTCCGCAGGCCGGCTTCAAAGACTACATCCGCTTTCGCAAAGCGCAGGGCTACAACTGGGCGAGCATCATCGCGGCGTTTCCGAACTGGGACAATGATGGTCAACCCTGGCACATCGTGCGCGATGATGGAGTCACGGTTCGTTCTGCCTGGCTCGAGTTCGGTACCGGCCCTGACGCGCGCAACGGTTCTGCGAAGAACATGCGCAATGAAGGCGGGCGGCCATTCATGTTTCCCGGCAAGGTGCCTGGCTACGAGCAGATCTTTCCGGACATGGATCGAATCAATCCCGAGTACTTCAAATATTTCGATCGCAAGGTCGACTATCTGAATGAGCAAGGCTTCGTCCCGTTCATCGAAGCGTTTCGCCGCGACGCGAGCGAATTGTGGATGCGCTATCACAAATGGAACGAATCGTATTCACGCTTCATCGGCTATGTGTGGGCGCGCTATCAAGCCAACAACACTGTGTTGAGTCCGGTGCATCTGGACATCATCGATGAGAGCGTGACTGTTCCGCAGTTTCGACAGGCGATCGATCACGCGTTGAAAACGTATGGCGATCCTCCGTTCGGGAATCTGCTCGCCGCGAATGCAAATCCTTCGACGCTGACCAACTGGGGTGATCCTTCGTGGGTGACGTTGCACACGACCGGCAACAAACGTGAGCACGAGTACTACTGGTACCTCACCGAAATCTATCGCCATCCCAATACGCATCCGGCGCTGAATGGCGAGCCTTACTACTCTGGCTATGTCGATGCGCGTGGTTTGAACGGTGGCTACAAATACGGCGCGAAAGGCGGTACGCCGCAGGATGATCAGTTCGTGCGCTCGTCCATGTACGGCAGCGTGTTGTCTGGTGGACTTGCGGGCCACGTGTACGGAGCTGAAGGAATCTGGGGCGCAGACATCGAGCCTGCAGCACCCGTGCATATGTGGGATGCGTTTCAATGGAGCTCGGGCGCGCAGATGACCCAGCTGCCTCAGTTCATTCTGTCGATCGGCAAGCGCTACCAGGACCTGGTGCCCGAAGATCTCATCGTGCCGAGCCGCACGCCGAACACGAAAAGCTATGAAGGCTGGTCGTACGCCGCACGCACTCAGGACCAGCAGATCGTTCTCGCTTACTTCGAGAAGGGCTGTCCACAAAGCTTGATCCGAGGTACGACGCCCGAAGCGACGTATCGAGCGCGATGGTTCAACCCGCGTACAGGTGCGTGGATCGATGTGGGCGATGGCCAGGTACGCGCGGACAATATCGGCGAGATTCAGTTACCGAAATTCCCGGACGACGAAGACTGGGCATTGAGTCTGGTGCGCGTCGAGAAGCACTGAGCTTCGATTCTCCTCACTCGCGATCTCGCCCGAGCGAGATCGCGAGCTGGATGGGTGAACTAGTTCAATTCCTGCCTCTCGCACGAAACCTGCGTGTTCCAATCCGCAAAGCTGCCGTTCGGATTGTGTTCCCATGCCCAGACATGCAACTCGTAAAACGAGGGCAATCCATAACGGTTGGGCGCAGGCACCAGATTCGTGAGCTGTCCTTCCAAAGAGGCCGGGCTGCCATCCGGATGCCGTCGAGCCCAGTCATCGGCCAGCACGATGAACTCAACCCCCACCAATCGAAACCCACCGCCGGGCAACGGTTCATAAATCAACGCCTCCGGTTCATCCGCATTGAGGATGCCGTCAGTCACGCGACTCGGCTGAATGAAGTGCACACCCATCGCGCCTGAGTTAGGACCGCTTACGCAGGGGGTACCAGGAACCCATTGCTCAGCCGTCGCGACATTCACATCGCGAAAGCGTGCGGTGGCACGACGGACTCTTTCGACGAGCGGAGCCGATCGTTTGAACGCGGCGGAAACCTGCCCGCTGTCGCGCTGGGATGAATCGGGTTGCGTACTTGCGGCAGCGGCGATGGATGCGCCGACGGGCAGCAAGGCAAGGCCAAAGAAAAACGCACTGACATTGATCTTCATGGTGATTCCTCGAATGACGGAGGCTTCACCATAGGTTTGGAGCGCTCACTTCACATCGGTCGGCCTACCCAGATTGCTTGCCGCGTTTACCCAATTTAGGTGTCGGCGCTATCCCATGCGCGTGCGGTCCGCGCGATTGTTCTTCAGCACTCTTTCGCGTTGCTCATCGATCGTTTAAAACGGTTCCGATGCAACTGCTCGAGCGTGAACACTATCTGGATCAACTGTCGAGCTGCCTGCGCAGCGCAGCCGATAGCGGATGCATTGCGCTCGTCGGCGGTGAGGCGGGACTCGGTAAAACCTCGCTCCTGCATCGGTTTACGGCAGAACATCGCGATGTGCGTCTGCTGTGGGGAGCGTGCGACGCGCTCTTCACACCTCGGCCCCTCGCGCCCCTTCACGATATCGCACGACAGATTCACGGCGCATTCACGGCGCTGGTGAAGTCAGGGACTGACCGCGAAGCGATTTTCAACGCCATGCTCGATGAGCTGGAGCGCACGCCTTCGCTCGTCATCTTCGAAGACATGCATTGGGCGGACGAAGCCACGCTCGATCTGCTCAGATTCGTCGGCCGGCGCATTCAACGCACACATTCGATGCTCGTGATTACTTATCGCGATGATGAGGTGGGCACGCGCCATCCTCTGCGTTTCGTGATGGGCGATCTGCCTCGCGGCGCGACTCACCGGGTACCGCTTGCGCCTTTATCAGAGTCGGCCGTCGCGCAACTCGCTCAAGCAGCAGGTCGCTCGCCGCGAGGCTTGCATGCACTGACGGGCGGCAATCCGTTGTTCGTGACGGAGTTGCTCGCGACTGCGCAGGAAGCGGTTCCAGTGACCGTCAGCGATGCAGTGATCGCTCGAGCAGGGCGACTCACCGACCTCGCTCGCGAGCTGGCAGAACTCGTCTGCGTGGTGCCGACCAGGGCGGAAGGATGGTTGATCGAATCTCTGGGCGCCGACGAGGCTGCAATCGAGAGTTGCCTGAGCATGGGCATGGTGCGTCACGAGGATGGCGGGCTCAGCTTCAGGCACGAGCTGACGCGGCGAGCGTTGCAAGATTCGCTGTCACAGTTGCGTCAGCAGTCGTTGCATGCGCGAGTTCTCGCAGCGTTGATTCGCAAAGGAGCCGTTTCAGCCGCACGGCTTGCGCATCACGCGGATGGCGCGCGCGATCGATCCGCGGTGCTGCAGTTCGCACCCACGGCTGCTCACGAAGCTGCATCGGTCGGTTCTCATCGCGAAGCGGTTTCCTATTACGGGCTTGCGTTGCGCTACGCCGATGGAGTGGCTGTGAGCGAGCGGGCAGATCTGCTCGAGAAGCTGTCGTATGAGTGTTACCTGACGGATCAGCTCGAGCGATCCATTGAGGCACGGCGCGAAACACTCGCAATCTGGCGCGCTGCTGCGGCAAAACTCAAAGAAGGCGACGCCTTGCGCTGGTTGTCGCGCCTGAGTTGGTTTGCGGGTCGACGTGCAGAAGCGGATGAGTACGCCGACGCTGCGATCGCGGCGCTTGAACTGTTACCGACTGGACCTGAGCTCGCGATGGCTTATAGCAACCGAGCCCAGCTCGACATGCTCGCGACTGAGTCTGCGTCCGCAATTCAGTGGGCACAGCGAGCGATCGCAATTGCTGAGTCGCAGGGGCACACCGAAATCCTGTGCCATGCATTGAACAATCTCGGGAGTGCGCGAGTCGCAGGCGGCGATCTGGACGGATGGGATGATCTCAGTCGCAGCCTGCGTATCGCGCTCGAGCATGGATATCAGGAGCACGTAGCACGTGCGTACACGAATCTGAGCGCGACTGCGGTCACGGCACGTGCCTACACGTCGGCTTCACGATGGCTGACTGATGGTGTTGCCTATTGCGAAGAGCACGATCTCGATTCGTGGTTCGCGTACATGCGTGCATGGCGCGCGCGGGCTCGCTTCGAACAAGGCGATTGGGTGGGCGCTGGTGAAGATGCTGAAGCCGTCGCGAGCGATCCGCGCACTGCGGCCACCAGTCGCATTCCTGCGCTCATCGTTCTCGGGCATTTGCGTCTGCGACGAGGCGATCCGGATCCGATCTCGCCTCTCGATCAAGTTCGCAAACTGGTGGCTCGAATCGGTGAACTGCAGCGCACTGCGCCGTTAGCAGCCGCACTGGCCGAGGCAGCCTGGTCCAATGACGATCGGCTGACCTTGATTCGTGAAGTACAGCCCGCGTACGAGATGTCCCGCCAGCTTCCGGATGCGTGGAGCAAAGGTGAGCTCGCGGCGTGGCTGTGGCGAGTCGATGCGCTGGGCGAGGTGCCCACAGACATTGCGCAACCCTATGCGCTCGAGATCAACGGTGATTGGCGGGGTGCTGCGCGTGCATGGGAGGAGTGCGGCTGCTCATACGAGCAAGCGTGCATGCTCGCGTGGTACGGAGATGCTGCAGATCAGCGCGAAGCACTGGCAATCTTCGAACGATTAGGCGCGATGCCCGCGTCGCAGCTTTTGCGCAAGCGATTGCGTGCACGAGGAGTCCGCGGCATTCCGCGCGGCGTCAGGCCATCGACGCGCAGCAACGAATACGGACTCACGAAACGCGAAGCGCAGATTCTCGAGCTGCTGGCTCAAGGCATGCGCAACGCTGCGATCGCCAAGCGGCTCTTCCTCTCGACCAAAACTGTCGATCATCACGTTTCCTCCATTCTTGCAAAGCTCGGCGTCCCCTCCCGTGCAGAGGCGATTGCAATGGCACGGGTTGCAGCGGAGCAGAAGTAGCTGTCGGTGTCCTCGCGGCCAGGCCTGAATCACCCGGTCAGGAAAGAACATCATCCGCAGGTGGCTCGCGACAACCCTGCGGACGATGCAGTTTGGCCCTCGCTCAGGCCTGATAAGCGTAAGGCGTCAACACGCTGACTTCCCAGATCTGAGTGATCGGGAGCTTGTTGCGATTTGCGGCGCGGCGTACCGATTCAGGACTCGGGCCGTCGTAGATACAGAAAGTCTTCTTGTGATCGGGCGTCACATACGACTGAATCCAGGTGACACCGTCTTCAGAATTGTTGCTGACGACACTACGAACGGCTTCCTTGCCCGCCTGATCCTGAGGAATGGTCAACGGATCGCTGAAGGCGCGTTCAATCAGATAACGAGGCATGTCGGTTGCTCCAAATTAGCCAAGAAAGATGGCGTAAGCAGAATGCATCGCGCGCGCCAGGCCTGAATCGGCGAAAGTCCCCAGCTTGGCGAAAATCACTACCTACTTTGGGAAAGTGGTTCTGGCCGCTGAGGCGAGCAATCCCGTGGCGCACACCGGACGAGACGTGAGCAAACCCATGGCACGACTTTCACAGTTGGCACTCGCAGGTGCGTTACCTAAGCTTGCTCGATGAAGTACAGGACTCTGAAGGCGCAGCATCCAGCACTGCGCGATGACATCGCTGATCTGATCACGCGTCGACCGGTGCCCGGGCCCGGCATTTCGCAGATCGATCCTTTTCTGTTTCTGAATCATCACGGCCCGCAGGTTTACCCGCCGAACAACCGCGGCTTGCCCTTCGGTCCACATCCACATCGCGGCTTCGAGACAGTGACGTTCATTATCGAAGGCTCTCTGTCGCATTCGGATAGCGGCGGACATGAAAGCATCATCCACGCGGGCGGAGTGCAGTGGATGACCGCCGGTCGCGGCCTGGTTCACGCGGAGTTGTCGCCCGCCGAGTTCAAGCGTTCAGGCGGTCCGCTCGAGATTCTGCAGCTCTGGGTCAATCTGCCTTCGAGACTGAAGATGACCGCGCCCAAGTACGTCGGTCTGCAGAAACAACAGATTCCATCGCTCGCTCTGGATGATGGGCGTGTTCGTGTGGACCTGATCGCGGGCACCTGGAATGAGCAGCGTGGCCCGATTGAAACGCTTTGGGATCAGACGATGAGCACCGTGTCGATGACGCCGGGTGGTCGAGTGGCCATCGACGTACCCATCGAACGCAACGTTTTCTTCTATGTGGTCCGCGGTGACCTCATCGTCAATGGTCAAACGGTGAAGGCGCATCATCTGCTCGAATTCGAGAACGATGCCGAGACGCTCGAAGTGGCCGCCTCGAGCGATGCGCTTTTATTGTTCGGCCATTCGAAGCCCATCGGGGAACCTGTGGTGTCCCATGGCCCATTCGTGATGAACACACGTGAAGAAATCAACGCGGCGATTCGCGACTATCAGGCTGGCAGGTTCTAGTCGTTATTGATGTTTGAAACCGATGATCGGCACGTGCAGGGTTTGGGTCTGCGCAACGTGATGCAAAACTGTCCGCGGAACCCAAAACGGACACTTGCCGGTCACTGCATACGGACAAAAGTGCAGGTTGAGCTTGCGTCGGGAATCCTGGAAAGGTTTCGTTGTCAGAAGGTTTACGGCCGAAACTGGACCTTGATTTTCGATTCGAGCGTCCGCTTCGTGTCCGTTTCCAATTGGGCAGTTGCAAGCGGCTCGTTGGTATGCGATATCGCATTCGCTCGCGTGGAGCGCGTAGAAGTGGGGAAATCCTTATGCGTAAGGTAGCGGCGTTGGTAGCACTTCTGGGACTTGCCGGTTGGGCTCTGGCTGATGGAGCTTTGCTGAACAAGTTGGCCACCCGTCTGGAGATCGGTCATTCCTCAGCGCAATGCTTGGCTCGCGCTGAACCTCTGTGCCCGCTCTGCTGACGGTCTGATCCAGAAGCAATGGTTGCTGCGAAAGCACCATGAAGCTTTATTTCAATCCCAAAAGCCGGGCGGTCATCGCCAAGTGGATGCTGGACGAGTGTGGCGCCTCCTACGAGTTGGTGAACATCGATCTGGCAGCCCGCGAACACAAGGCCGCCCCTTATCTCGCCATTAATCCCGCTGGCAAGCTGCCGGCCCTGGTTGACGGCGAGACCCGTATCTTCGAAGGCAGCGCGATCGGTATTTACCTCGGCGATCGATTCCCACAGGCGCGAGTTGCGCCGCAGGTCGGCGAGGCGGGGCGCGGCCGTTACTTATCCTTGATGGTGTATGCGACCTCGCAGCTCGAGCCTGCGATGGGCGATGCCTTGTTGAAGCTCGAAACGCCCAGTTCACGAGGCTGGACGGACTTTGAGACGGCGAAGAACGTGATCGAGCAGGAACTCGGTGCCGGTCCTTACCTGTTCGGAGAACAGTTCACGCTGGCCGACATCCTGAATGGCTCGATGTTCTTATATGCTCGGCTCTGGGGAACGCGTACCGACCGACCTCGAATCGAAGCCTGGCTCGACAGGATTTCGCAACGCCCGCATTCGATGAAGATGTAAGAGTCGGCCTTATTCCGCAGCCACGGGCTGATCGCACGGTCCTTCGTGCAGCAACTGCGCCAGTGCGGCGCAAGCATCGACACCCCCTTGCGTTCCCACGGTCGAAGTCGCGAGTAACTGATGCAGGCGTTCCGCACTCGCGGATCGATCCCGCGATAGCAACAGAGCAATGGTTCCGGTCACGCCGGCCGTCGCGAGAGAGTTCCCCGAAAGAAAGTCATAGCGACCTTGCGGTGCGAGCGTCAGCACATCGACACCCGGTGCATGCAGTGCGGATGTATCGGCAGATTGTGTTTCCGCGGCTGCAACTCTCAGCACACCGGGAACTCCGACCGGGAAGGCCGCGAGCGCTTCGGCCGAATTCGCACCTGGAGGCATCGCGCCTACAAAGATCAGCCCGCGTTCCTGACCCCGAATCACCAGTCGACTCAGCAACGGGTCTTCAGGCCCTGCGAGACTGAGATTCACGATCTGAACTCGCGCATTGATCGCCGCCGCAAGCCCCTTCGCCAGCGTGAATGTGTTGCACGCGGCGCCGGCTTCCTGCTGCCAACAGGTTTTATAGATGTGCAGGCGCGCTTCGGGAGCGATGCCCACGATGCCGATACTGTTGTTGGAGTCTGCAGCGATCACACCGGCAATGGCCGTTCCATGTCGATCATGTTTGAAGGCAGCCATGTCGTTGTCGACGAAGTTCTGTTGCTCAACGACACGGCCGGCGAGATCCGGATGCGTGACATCCGCGCCCGTATCGATCACCGCGACATGTACTCCCGATCCGCGTGACCATCGATGAGCTTCTTCCACGCCCATGCGACCGAGATTCCCCTGCAGATCTTCGTAAGGGTCGTTGTAGCTCGAGCCCCGGGTTGCAAATACGTTGAGCGGCTGCGCCGATTCGACGCGAGAGTCCTGCTTCAGCCGGTCGAGCACTTCGGAAAGATGGGTATCGGAAGGAATGCGGAAGACGACGCAATGGACGCCGAGCTCAGCGATGGGCCAGCCCGATACCTCATCCAGGCGGTAAGTTGCAGCGAGAGCACGCACTGCGTCTCTCGCATACGCCCCAGGACCATAGCCAACGCCATCGTAGCCGCGAGGTGTGGAGCCTGCGCGAGTTGACGTGGGCACTGCATCGTTACGCACAGTGACTACGACGAAATTTTCGGGATGCTCGCGTGCACTCGGAGGCAAACCATCAGCAGACGGTTGCGTCGTCGCGCATCCGGCGCAACAGAGCCCGATAGCCACCAGCAGCCATCGGATCATTGGGGCGCGCCGACTGAAGTCACTTCGGCAAATCGCACATGTGGATTGTCTCGCATGTGTGCGACCGATTCGCTCAGCGAGCGCTCATCTTGCTGTTGAGCGAAGAGCAGCGTGTAAACACCTGCTTCGGTGGGTCCCGCAATGATTTGCGCGTCATATGTATGAAGCAGCCCGGCAACTTCCGCCACGCTGACGGAATTATCGAACACGACGCGAGCAACCGGGCCGCGAACGAGTGTCGCCGGCGCGGAAGACAAAGTCGTATACCGTGGTTGCTCGCGAATTTCATGAAGCTTCCATGTCATGAAGCTGGCGAGCGATATCAATCCCACTGTCTGCACGATTACTGCTGCCGCGAGCCAGCGTACGCGTCGCGGAGGCGCTGCGATCGCCTCGACAGTTGGAGCGGGAACTTCGTCCGCTTCGATCTGCGCCATCAGCTTGCGAAAAGACGCATGAGGCGTATGTGAGACGGCGGGCGCCGCCTGAAGCTCTTGCTGCAAAGCTTGCTGAGCTTCGAACTCGCGGGCGCAGTCAGAGCACTTCTGCATATGAACTTCGCAGCGCCGCACCTGTGCTTCATCGAGTGTGCCGTTAGCCAGCCAGGGCAGGAGATCCCAGACCTCACGGTGCATCGTTCGTGTCGAATGAAAGATATCCATCACGTGTCACTCTCTGTCCGTCTGCGGCGCGAGCGTCGCCTTCAATTTGCGTCGGGCATAGAACATTCGCGTCTTCACCGTATTCACCGGACATCCCATGATGGCGGCGATCTCTTCGCACGAGTGCCCCAGATAGTAAGTGAGCTCGATCACCGTCCGCTGCTCTAACGGCAATTGCTCGAGCGCTTCATCGAGCCATTCGCGCAACTCATCTGTCGCCTGCACATCTTCGGCAGCGAGATGATCCCGTGCCGGGTCATCGAGCAGGACATGCACGTTCGCGCGTCGCAATGAGGTCAGTGCCTGCCGATAAGCGATGCCGAGAACCCAGGTCGACACTTGCGAAGCAGCCCGGAAATCACCGGCCTTCTTCCACACGGTCCAGAGGGTGTCGTTGATGACTTCCTCGATCACGTCGTGACGCGTAGTCAGTCGCGTAATGAAGCGGCTGAGCCGACGGTGATAGATGAAATAGAGCTCACGAAACGCTTCCCGATCCTGCTGCGCCACTCGCGCAAGCAATCGCAGCTCGCGTTCGTTGGACGTCCCGGAATCGGCGGCGCTCTGGGGTTCTTTGGGTCGCAGCACTGAGATGGTCATGGCTATCCGTCGAGAATCGCACCCTGTGTCGAGCCCGCTTGCGGGCGGGCCACCCGTGAAATCGCTCCAATGACACGCTTCACACCGGTGAGTGCGCCCAACGTTGGCTAAAGTTCAAAAGCTTCGATTGCTCAGAATTTCCAGGCGACGGAGCCGGTCCAGCGACTGCCCGTGACTTCGTAGCCAAAGGCTTGTGCGGCACCCGAGTCGGTATCGATGTACGCAACTACGACCTGTGCATGACCTAAGGAACAGGCCAGGCCGACATTCCAGAACCAGTAGTCCGCCTGCAGGGCGGCAGGAAGATCGTAGTAGCCAATGCCCGCTGAACCAGACAGTTGCCCAAGCAACGGTTGGACTGCAGCCAGTTCATAGGAAAGCGCCGTCTTGTTCTCGACGAAGCTGGAGTTCGCGTACCGCGTTAGGTTCGGCGTCCAGGCAACGGTGGCGAACAGGCGCGACTTGAACGAAAGACCCGTGACGAGTTCTTCGTAGTCATAACTCGCCTGGCGCGGATCGTTGGGATAGGTGTAGTGCGTTGCGGTGACTCGTAAATCCCAATCGGGATCCAACGTCCAGTCGCGACTCACGTAGAGGTCAATTTCGGAGCCTGCACCCTCGTCCGGTTCGAGATCAGCACGTGACCCCCACACTCCGATCGTCCAGCCGTTGCGCGTGCTGTAGTGCAGATCGCCCTGGAACGCTGGCTCGCCATTGGATTGCGACACACCCCGATAAACATAATCGCTGGTGATTCCCACGTTTCCGCCGAACGCGGATTGAGACTGTGCACTGGCCGAATCACACGCAAATACAACAAGAAAGCCGCACAGGATCAGGCTGCCGGCGACTGGCCAGCGGCGGCTGGCCAGAATGAATGACGCAGGCACTGAGCGTTGCATGAAGCGGTCTCCAAGGGAGCGCTGAGCGAGTATAGCCCTGAGCCCAACCATCACAGGCACCCATACTGTGCCTGTCCGAAAACGTATAGCTATCCAGGTCCTCGGCAAAAACGCGCGATTACAATCACGACATGAAAAAAATCGCCTTCGCTCTGCTCGCCCTCGGCGTGTTTCTCAACTGGCATCGTATCGATCGATTCTTCGACGGTGAGCCGGCGATCACGGGCAATCAGGGTGAAGTCGTTCTCTACGCAACCTCCTGGTGCGGGTACTGCCGTAAGACTCGTGAGCTCTTTGAAGAGAAAGGTGTGGCTTACACCGAATTCGATATCGAAACTTCGGAGGAGGGACGGCGCCGGTATGACGCCCTCGACGGCGATGGCGTTCCCGTCATCGATATCCATGGAACTGTCATTCGCGGATTCGACGAAGACGAAATCGTCGCCGCGCTGCAAGAGTGATCGGCGATGACATTCACCTCATGGCTCGGGTTTGCTGCTGTTGCTTTCGCAATGGTGCTGACGCCTGGCCCGAACATGGCCTATCTGATTTCGCGAACGCTCTGTCAGGACCGGCGGGCTGGGATGATCTCTTTGAGCGGTGTCGCCACCGGTTTCGCCGTCTACGCATTGCTCGCAGCCTTCGGCATCACCGCGATTTTCGCCGCGGTACCCGTCGCGTATGACGTCCTTCGTTTGAGCGGCGCGGCTTATCTTGCGTATCTGGCCTGGAACGCGTTACGACCAGGCGGGCGCTCGCCGTTCCAGCCCGGGGACTTGCCCGTAGACGGTCCCGTACGCTTGTACGGCATGGGCCTGCTGACGAATCTGCTCAATCCAAAGATTGCGATGCTGTATCTGTCGTTGTTCCCGCAGTTCGTAGATCCCAGTCATGGCGACGTGTTCACCCAAAGCATGTTGCTGGGCGCAACTCAGATCTTGATCAGCGTATCGGTGAACACTGCGATCGTGTTCGGGGCGGGGAGCATGGCCACCTTCCTCACTGCACGCCCGATGTGGGCCCGAGTGCAACGCTGGTTGATGGGCACTGTACTGGGTCTGCTCGCCGTGCGAATGCTGTGGGATTCCAGACGCACCTCGTGACGCATTGCATGAGGTAAATCCACCTGCAGCCCGTGCGCCTCCGGCCCGCTATGCTTGCCTAGCCCATGCGGGTGGGCTTTCAAGTGCAGTAAGCGATCAGTTTGCGGATGGCGAGTCTGCGCAATATCTCCTGAACGACGGAAATTCGTGATGTGCAGCACTGCTCTCTTCGGCAGTGCGGGGCAATCTCGGGCGCACCGACCTCGTTCTCAACTTCCAACTTGCCATGCTCATCGAACTACCTTCCTTGATTGCGTTCTCTGGCGGGATCGTCCTCGCCTTGATTCTTTCTGGCAAAGTCGCATTGCGCGGCGCTCTGACTTCACAACACATCGTGAAGAACGGGCAGGTCACGGAGGGAGTCGTCATCCGTGTATGGCGCCCGCCGATGGCGGGAAGTTTTCCGCGTGTGTATTTCGAGTTTCAGCCGCATGGATCAGACATGCGGATCCAAGGCTGTCACGTCGATCGGCGAGCGCTCTCGGGAGAAGTAACGTCTCTGCCCGCAGTGGGTTCCCGAGTTACTGTCCGATATCTACCAGAAAATCCTGCACGTGCCGTGATCGCGCGCCTGGTGTCCCGCTTCTCGCATTGACGATTCAACCCGTTTGGAACCAATCGGGCATGCTCCATGTTATGTGAGCGATCTTTTCCCGCATAACAGGAGAAGCGGCTCATGGGCATTATTATCTGGTTGATTGTTGGCGGCGTCGTTGGTTGGCTGGCAAGCATCGTGATGCGCACTGATGCGCAGCAAGGCGTTTTGCTCAACGTGATCGTGGGTATCGTCGGTGCGCTATTGGCCGGCTTCATCATCTCCCCAATGCTTGGGATAGGTACGATTAACGAAGGTGTCAGTCTGGCGACGTTCCTCGTCTCACTCGGTGGTGCCATCATTCTGCTGGCCATCGTGAATCTGTTCCGACGCGGTTCGGTTCGCTGATCGTTGACTCGTGACGGATGCCGGCTCCCGGCATCCGTTCCGAGTTCTTAAGAAAAACAGTCACACACTTTCAGTTTTCCTTCCTGCGTTCCGCTGCTCGGTGCACGGCTATTCGAATGGTCTGGTAGCGCAGCGCCGCATCAAAATATATTGTGCGTCGCGGAACGCCCGACAACCGTCCGCGTCCAACACGATTCAACAGTGTCTCAGGGGACAATAATGAATACGCCTCCCGCTGCGTTGGTCTGCAACGCACTCGCTGTCATCACGCTTGCTTGTGCATTCGATGTGTCAGCAGCAGACGTGAATGCAGGCAAATCGTTTTTCAAACAGCAATGCCTGCTGTGCCATAGCGCTGAGCCAAATGACAACGGTGGGGGTCAAGGGCCGAATTTACGTGGAGTCGTGGGCCGCCGCGCAGCCACGGATCCTCAGTTCACATACACACCGGCATTGCGCGGATCCAACCTCACATGGGATCCGGCGACCCTGAGTCGTTTTCTCGCCTCACCGACGACAGTGGTTCCTGGAACGAACATGGTGATCGCCGTGCCAGCTCAGGCAGATCGCGAGAACGTGATCGCCTATCTGCAATCGCAATCCAAAGACTCGGACGGCACCGCATCTGCTCAAACGCAGCGCAAAGGAACGGGAGATTGGGTGAACGATAAACCCGGTCGGTCCCACCATATTCAGGTCGAGGATCTGCCTGCTCCATTCGCAACGCCATCGGCACGCAACAATCCGCGAGTCGTCAGCAAACCCGCGAACGCGAAGCTCTCGGTGCCTGCCGGCTTCAAGGTCGACGTGTTCAGCGATCAACTCGAAGGTCCTCGTCAAATGATCGCTGCACCCAACGGCGACATTTTTGTGACTGAGACGAGTAGCGGTCGCATTCGAATTCTCCGGCCTTCGAAGGACGGCGGCAAAGTCGCACAGATGGAAACTTTCGCGAAGGGCATGGAGCAGCCGTTCGGAATAGCGCTCGTTCCTGCGGACAATCCGAAGTGGTTGTACGTGGCCGAGCTCAATCGCGTACTGCGCTACGGCTACAGCGTTGGTGACCTTAAAGCACGGAGTGACGGCGCTGTCGTCGTTCCGGAACTCGCACCGCAATCCGCGGGCGGACACGTCACGCGCGGTCTAGCGTTTTCCCCCGATGGCAAGCGCATGTTCGTTTCCATCGGCTCGCGCGGCAACGTTGGCGAAAACATGTCCAAGAAGACGGTGAAAGAGGCTTCTGCCTGGGAGGCTTCGCACGCGATGGGTGCTGCGTGGGATGGTGAGACCAATCGTGCTGCGGTCATGGTGTTCGACACGAGCGCCCAAGGTAGCGGCAAGTTGTTCGCGACGGGCATT
>JBJMWN010000429.1:0-3412 GCA_045810085.1 Povalibacter sp.
TGCACTCGACACGCCGAAGGTTAAAAGCGCTTTGGACAACGAGCGCAATCCAAGGTCAGGTCGCTGCTGGGCGACCTTGAAGAACAGCCACGGGCCCACCAGAGCAATCGCGGCGAGCGCCAGATCCCCTGCCAGGACCAACCAAAGCAGCGTTCCACTGGCATAGGTCTGCCCGTGGCTGAGAAAGCTCTGCGCCTGTCCTAACGTTGCACCGGGATTCATCGATCGCGTCCTCGTCGACTCAGTGCATTGTAATGAAGCGTCGCGGGATGCCCTGTCGCGCAGATGCGTATCCAGTCACGAGTTTCCTTAGCTCGGTGGTCTCTCTGAGAGCTTGGTCCTGACCTCGGCACGGCGACATGTCTGCATGAAGTATTCGCCGGCCTAGGTTAACAGTTCGCCCATAAAATCCAGCAAAGACAAGCCTCCGGTTTATAAAAACCTTACGCTCAGACGGTGAGCGAGTGCGCTTGTATATGCCTGTTCGCATCCATTTCTGACCTATCGACCTGACGAATTCGCATTTGTACTGTACCGGCTGGACGGTTACCGTACCGTCCGGCCGGTACAGTCCTACCCGGGAATCCCTGGCCAATTCAGTGAGGTTTTCATGGTTGCAGAGCAGTCTGGCGTGGGCACGGCGCGCGAGCGCGTTCTTGAGGCAGC
Organism: Povalibacter sp.; assembly: GCA_045810085.1. Lineage (GTDB taxonomy): Bacteria > Pseudomonadota > Gammaproteobacteria > Steroidobacterales > Steroidobacteraceae > Steroidobacter. The sequence goes on from JBJMWN010000429.1 coordinate 667, forward strand.
CGAGCGCGTCGTCTCGGAAGTGGGTGCGGCGCGCCTGACGCTCGACGCGGTATCCCAAGCAGCGGGCGTAAGCAAAGGCGGGCTGCTGTACCACTTCCCATCCAAGGAATCGCTGTTGACCGCGCTCGCGAAGCGATACGTGGAGTCGATGCAGGGCTGCATCGAGACCGCGAAAGGCTCAATCGAAGGTGACGGGTCGAGACGCGATCTCAAGGCCTGCATTCTCGGAGTGCTGGGCAGCGATCCACGATTGAAAGCCATGGGTGCGGTGCTGCTCGCCACCGCTGCAAACGATTTGGCGCTGCTCGAGGTCATCCGCGAGCGCATTGCCGAACACACGCGCGAACTCGCCGAATCAGGCGGGGATTTTGCGCGCGCTGCGGTGGTCATGCTGGCCATCGACGGACTCAAGATGCGCGAGTCGTTGCGCATCTCGGCGTTCACTGCCGAACAACGCGAACAGATTGTGAACGAACTTCTGAAACTGGCCGAAGAAGCTTACAGGTAAGGGTATGTCATCGAATCTCAGCTTGGGGAATTCAGGATTGCGACTCGGCGCGCTGATGATTGCTTTCAGCGTACTGGCCGCATGCGGTGGTCAAGAACAGGCCTTCCAACCACCGCCGACGGAAGTCGCCGTGCAGACGGTGAGTTCGGCAGCCGTGCCGCTCGATCTCACGTACACGGCACGAACAGTGGGTTCTCGCGAAGTCGAAGTGCGCGCACGCGTGGGCGGCATCCTTCTGAAGCGGCGCTATGAGGAAGGCAGCCGTGTGAAAGAAGGGCAGACCATGTTCCAGATCGATCCGGAACCGATCCGTGCACGACTCGCATCGGCTCGCGCTGAAGTCGCAGTCGCCAAGGCTCGGCTCGACGAAGCACGTCGTCAGCAGGATCGCGTGTTACCGCTCTTCGAGAAGAACGCGGTGAGTCAGAGTCGTCGTGATGAAGTGGTTTCCGCGTTCGAAGTCGCACAGGCGAATCTGACATCTGCGGAAGCTGCGCAGCGCACCGCTGATCTCGATCTCGAATACAGCGAGGTGCGCGCTCCGATCACCGGACTCACCAGTCGCGAAGTGCTGTCGGAAGGCAGCCTGGTCTCCACGGATCAAGGCTCGAGTCTGCTCACGCGCATCGTGCAAATCGATCCGCTGTACGTGGAGTTCTCGGTTCCGGAAGCTGAGGCCTCGCTGCTGCGCAATTCAATCGGGCCCGCCAGCAAGAGTGTGCCGAGCGTCAAGCTGCTGTTGGAAGATGGCACCGACTATCCAGATGCAGCGAAGCTGTCGTTCGTGGATAACGCTGTCGATCGCCAATCGGGCACGGTTCGAGTTCGCGCGATTCTGAAGAATGCATCCGCGCAGCTGATCCCAGGTCAATTCATCCGCGCTCGAGTCGAAGGCGTCACGCTTGCGGATGTCGTTTCCGTCCAGCGCAAGGCGGTGATGAACAGTCCTCAGGGCCGTTTCGTCTGGTTGGTCGCCGCGGGCGAGAAAATTGAATTCCGACCGGTCCAAGTCGGCCGGGGTTTTGGCAACAACGTCGTGATTACGCAAGGCCTTGCGCCTGGCGATCGCGTCGTTGTCGAGGGCGTGATGAAAGTGCAGCCCGGTGCGCCCGTCAGTGCGGTGCCGTTCGACGCACCTCCGAAGCAAGCAGCGTCAGCTCCTCAGGCTGCTGAGGAGAAAGCATGATTTCGCGTTTCTTCATCACGCGGCCGATTTTCGCGTGCGTGATTTCCGCGTTTATTGTGCTGGCGGGCTTGTATGGGATTCGGGCGCTGCCGATCTCTGCCTATCCCAACATCATTCCACCTCAGGTCACGGTTGCTGCCGTGTATCCAGGCGCGACCGCTGAGACGATTTCCGAAACGGTTGCTGCTCCGCTCGAAGAGCAGATCAACGGCGTCGAAGGCATGTTGTACATGCAGTCGGTGAACGCGGGCGATGGCACCTTGACGATCAACGTCACGTTCGACATCGGGGCGGATCCTGATCTCGCTGCGATCAACGTGAACAACCGCGTTCAGGCGGCGGTGCCACGCTTACCGGAAGAAGTGCGTCGACAGGGCGTGACTGTTCGCAAAGCGTCGGCTTCGATTCTCCAGATCGTAACGTTGACTTCACCCGACGGTACGCAGGATCTGCTTTCACTCAGCAACTACGCCTTGTTGAACGTGGTCGATGAATTGCGTCGTGTGCCTGGCGTCGGCGATGTGCAGATGTTCGGCCAGAACTATTCGATCCGCATCTGGATGCAGCCCGACAAGCTGGCTCAGCTTGGCCTTACGCCCAGCGATGTGTCCGCAGCAGTGCGTCAACAGAACTCGCAATTCGCAGGCGGCCGCGTCGGTGTAGAGCCGATGCAAGAAGGCGTCGACTTTACGTACTCGGTCACTGCGCAAGGCCGCCTGGCGACACCTGAGGAATTCGGCGAGATCGTGATACGCAGCACCAAGGAAGGATCGCTGGTGCGATTGAAGGATGTAGCGCGCATTGAGCTTGGTGCCAATAACTACAACTTCACGACCACTAACAATGGCAAGACCGCGGTCTTCCTGCTGACGTTCCTGCAGCCGGGTGCGAATGCGATTCAGACCGGCGATGGCATTCGCGCGCGCATGAAGGAGCTCTCGGCAGAGTTCCCGAAAGGCATCACTTACGATCTTCCTTACGACACCATCAAGTTCGTGAAGATCTCGATCAAGGAAGTCGTGAAGACCTTGATCGAAGCGATGGTGCTGGTG
>JBJMWN010000430.1:0-3593 GCA_045810085.1 Povalibacter sp.
GCGGATTGTGAGTCTGTCCGCCCATCGAACTGGAGCCGTTCGGCACAGCGCCTTTCTTGAGCACTTCCGGATCGGTGGCGCCGCTGACGCTGCCGCCGCTGCCGGCGAACTCGCTCAGGTTGACCTTGGCGAGAATCACGACACCCGCCTCACGCAGCTTCTTCACGACGAACGCATCGTCGGGCGGAATCGAACCTTTCAGGATCAGAGAGCCCGCAGTCGTCGGCATGTCATACGTGTCGTAGTTGTCCTTCAGCACGATGGGAATGCCGTGAACGGGCGAGCGTCGGCCTTTGGTCTTGCGCTCTTTGTCGAGCGCTCTCGCCTGTTCGATCACCTTCTCGTTCAGTGTGATGACGGTGTTGATCGCGGGACCTTTCTTATCGTAGGTCTCGATCCGCTTCAGATACATCTTCACCAGCTTTTCTGATGTAAGAGTGCCGGCATCGAATGCGTTGTTGATGTCGGCGATCGTGGCCGTATCAAGATCGATCGCTGCCGCCTGCACGCTTGTTTGCGTCGCCACTGCGGCAATCGCAATCACCGCGATCCGGACCCACGCACCCGTCGATGTGTTTCGTGTCATGGCCTGCTCCGTCGAAGCGGATGTGATCAGTACGTGAACTTGTCGGCAGTCAGCGCTGGCGTGAACTTCGGCAACACGCGTGCCTGCGTCGCCTGCTCAAAGTCGTAGCCGTAGCCGAGCAACTTGCCTTCAGTGAAAGCCTGGCCGAAGAACGAAAGCGTTACTGGCAGCCCATCCTTGGTCATGCCAGCCGGCACGATGAGATCGGGATATCCCGTCTGATTGGCAATGCTGGTGGCTGAATCCGAACCGGTGGGCGTCGGTGGCGAGGCAGGCTTGATCAATGTCGCCGGCCGCGGTGACGTCGGGTAGACGATGGCGTCGAGCTTATAGTCAGTGAACAGAGCATCGATCATTGCTCTGGTCAGTGCGAGACCTTGATCGCGAGCTGCCAGATAGATCGGATCATTGAGATCGAGCGCCACACTCGCGGTGTACTTCAGCGCAAAAGCTTTCGGTGGACTGCGATAGTGGGTCTGCGGATCGTTAGCGCGCTGTACCAGATCATCGAAGGTCTTCGGATACTGCGGACCGGTCGTCTTGAGGTAGTCAGCAATCTGGCTCTTGAACTCGGACGCCATGATCAGCGTCGACAGGCCCTGTCTGCCTTGCAGCAGGTACTCGGGATATTTGACGTAGTCGGTGACGACCGCGCCCTGCTCCTTGAGAGTGGCGATCGCGGCTTCGATGATTTTGTCGGTCTCCGGATCGCGGCCCATGAAGTCGCGCGCGACGCCGATCCGCGCACCTTTCAATGCGTCGGTCTTCAGGTACTTCGTGTAGTCCTTGTCGAATTTCCCTGCGCTTTTTTCCGTGGCCGCATCCGCCGGATCGACACCCGTCATGACACCGAGTGCGACCGCGATGTCATAGACACTGCGCGCCATGGGCCCCCCGGTATCGATTGTGAGTGCAAGCGGCACAATGCCATCGCGGCTCATCAGACCGTGCGTGGGCTTGAGACCGACGATGCCGTTCGCCGCCGAAGGTCCGCGCACCGAACCGCCCGTGTCAGTGCCCAACCCGAACTGTGCGAAGTCGGCTGCAATCGATGCACCCGTGCCGCCGCTCGAGCCCGCGGGACCCCGCGTGAGGTCATGCGGATTGAGTGTCTGCAGACCCATCGAGCTGGAGCCGTTCGGCACTGCGCCCTGCTTCAGAATCTCCGGATCCTTCGCGCCACCGACGCTGCCGCCGCCGCCAGCGAACTCACTCAGATTCACTTTCGCCAGAATGATGGCGCCGGCATCTCGCAGCTTCTTGACGACGTAAGCGTCATCGGGAGGTATCGATCCTTCCAGCAGCTGCGAGCCTGCCGTGGTGGGCAGATCGAACGTGTCGTAGTTGTCCTTGAGTACGATGGGAACGCCGTGCAACGGCGACCGTGGCCCTTTCGCTTTGCGCTCCTTGTCGAGTGCACGAGCTTGTTCCAGTGCTTTGGGATTCAGCGTGATGACTGTGTTGATCGCCGGCCCCTGCTTGTCATACGCCTTGATCCGGGCGAGATAGAGCTTCGTCAGCTTCTCCGAACTGAGTGCCCCCTTGTCCATCGCTGCTTGCACGTCGGCAATCGTCGCGGAAGACAGATCGAAGGTCGTGGCACTAGCCAGCGGTGCACAGCTGAGCAAAGCGCAGACGATCGATGCACGAAGGAGCGTGGAACGCATGAAGTGTTTTCCTCTAGTAGACGAAGTGCTCGGCGGCCCGCGTCGGCACACTCGATAGGTAGTGACGGACCTTCGACAATTGATTGCCGGCGTCGCCGACGCGGAACTGCATCGGTTCATTGAATGTGTAGCCGGAGATCTCCAGTGCGGTCGGGATGCCGGCGATGATTGCCGTCGACGAATCCATTGCCATGGCCTGTGCGCGCACTGCCGGACTCACCTGCAAGGCGAAGACAAAGACACAGAGACAGGAAACGATTCTTGGCATGTCGAAGAACGAGGGCCTGTTAACACTCATTGCATGAGCTGCGTTGCGCCTCCGATCGTCTGATGCAAGGCAGAAAGCGCAGCTCATATGTCGATATGAGCAAGATTTGTAACGCAGCAGCGGACGATCCGAGGCGCAACCCTTGTATGAACAACCATTCTTGAATGGGACGATCTATTGGGGTCCACAGCGGTGTTGCTCCTCCACGTGAGTACGTGGAGTACACCGCGGTCGTCGCGCCTAGCCGTGGACCCCAATAGATCGTCGCAGCACATGAAATGAGTGTTAGCAGGCCCTAGTGATCGTTCTCCGATTCAGACGAGCCCGCCCGAGACTCCCCTACGCCGATATGGATTTCTGATCCGCGGTCAGCGCCGCGATCTGTGTGCGGTAAAAATCCAGGAACTGCTGCGGACGAAATCGTGGTGTAAACCACATGAAGGCTTCGATGAGCGCTGCTGGCTCGATGTCTGCGGCAAGACTCCAGGGCCGCACTGCGCTTTCATAGACCATGAACACTTCTTCCTCTGCGCCAAGCATCAATGCCAGGTCCGCCGCCCAGATCTCGAATCCCACGAGATGTGATTGATGCAGACCAGATGCTTCCCGGAATAGCAGCTGACCGTAATCAAATTCGAATACAGTCCGCGCTGTGCCATTGCGCACAACCACAACCATTGTTGGCTGCGCACCCAATGGGTTGGTGAACTTGAGGTAGTACAGCTTCTCCATGAGTCGCGGCGCATAGGCGCCCAGAATCTGTCCGTAGCGATCACAGAGGAAGCTGCGAATCATCCGCCATTGTTCTGCTGACACTTCGCGTTGTCCGGTCCACGGCGCATACGCTTCCGAAGCCTGCATGGACTGCGGCAGGAACTCGCGATTCGCACGCGACATCACTGTGATGAGCTCCGATAAGTCCACGGACAGATCACTGCCATGCAATGTGAATCGCGTCCCCGGACCGGCATCAAACCATGCGACGTGCGGCACCAGTTCGCGTGCCGTGCGCACCAGCCAATCGTTGTCGACGCTGAAGAATGTATGGTTGAGATGCGCCTTATCGGCTTCG
>JBJMWN010000431.1:0-12564 GCA_045810085.1 Povalibacter sp.
ATCCATCTCGCGACATCGCAGCGCCTTACATTTCGAAGGGCGTGCGTCCGAAGGTTGCAATCCTGCGCGAGCAGGGTGTGAACAGCCACGTCGAGATGGCGGCGGGATTTCATCGCGCGGGGTTCAGTGCGTACGACGTCCATATGACCGATCTGTTCGAGCAGCGAACACGGCTGAGCGACTATCAGGGATTGGTGATGTGCGGCGGCTTCTCGTATGGCGATGTGTTGGGCGCGGGTGAAGGCTGGGCCAAGTCCATCCTGTTTCATTCGCGTTTGCGTGATGAGTTCACAGCGTTCTTCGTGCGCCCCGATACTTTCTCACTGGGTGTGTGCAACGGATGCCAGATGATGTCGGCCTTGCGCACGTTGATTCCGGGCACGGAGCATTGGCCACGTTTCGTTCGCAATCGTTCAGAGCAGTTCGAGGGACGACTGAGTCTGGTCGAAGTGCTGAAGTCGCCATCGGTGTTGCTGGCAGGAATGGAAGGCTCGCGCATGCCGATCGCGGTCGCTCATGGCGAAGGCTACGCAGAGTTCGCGACACCCGCGGACTTGCAGTCGTGCAGTGAACGCAAGCTCGTGTCGCTGCGCTTCGTTGACAATCACGGTCGTGCGACCGAGCGCTATCCAGCGAATCCCAACGGTTCACCCCAAGGCATCACGGGCATCACGACACCTGATGGTCGTGTGACCTTGACCATGCCGCATCCTGAACGCGTGTATCGCACGCTGCAGAATTCATGGCATCCGGAAGAGTGGGGCGAAGACAGTCCGTGGATGCGCATCTTCCGAAATGCGCGAGTGTGGGTTAGCTAAGCGCGAGCGGTGATCTCGATCACTTCGTTGCGGCTTGAGAGTTGATGCTCCAGCCTTTGGAGACCGTTTCGGCCGCGGCGTTCAGCGGCCGGGCAATCAATCCCGATTGCGTGATCGAAACCTGATAGCGGGCGCCGTCGGCCATCGGCATATACGTGGCGCTGCCGTACACAGCATCCACGACCGGTAACCATTTCGGGTATTGCGTGGTCATCTGCCACAGATCGAGACCGGGATTTTCGCTTAAGCCGTAGATCGTCCGCTCGTCGTGACGCTCCTGTTCGAGATCACGATACCGGCCGCTGACGCGTTCGAGCCGATACTGCGCGTCCAGGCCCAGAAGATTTGCCCAGCCTTTCCACTTCAACACGCGTGCATCGAGCTGCCACTCATCACCCGCGAGCACGAACATCTGCATCTGCCCCTCGGGCATTGCCATGAGCGTCGCTCGATAGCGTTGCGGCCCACGCGCTTCGAACACGATTTCTGCCACCGGCCGCTCGTACGTGAGTCGCGCATACGTGTGCAGATTCATCGAGACCAGAAAGAAGAGACCGGCGATGGCGAGCAACAACACGCCCATGACGAGGCTGCCGCCGGCAGCTAGAAATCGGCCACGTACCAGGCGCTGGCATGCGAGAACCAGGAGGAGTGCTCCGAAGACCGCGACGACTAGGGCGACAGCTTCGGAATTCATGGTGAGGAGAAAGGCTCGAGGCTGCAGGCTTCAGGCAATACAACGAAGCGAGCCAAAGCGGACCGTTTGAGTTGGGTGAGCTGTTTCAAATCGGAACACTCCGTCGTTCTTTTGCCCTGGAGCCTATCGCCCATCTTTCAGAAACTGCGACAAGGCTCCGCTTTCAATCAGCCTGGCCAGTACCGCGATGTCGCGATCGAGTCGGTGGTCGTACGGTCGATACTCCACATGACGACGCACGAAGGCATGCACTTGTTGCAATTTGTCCGTCGTTTTCAGCGGCTTCAGCTTATCGATGGCGTGAGCCGCAGCGAGCAGTTCGATGGCGAGCACGTTCGCTGTGTTCTCACAGATTCGCCTGAGTTTGTACCCTGCCCACGGTGCCATGCTCACGTGATCTTCCTGTCCTGCTGACGTGGTCACGTTATCGACGGAGGCAGGATGCGCCAACGTTCGATTCTCTGAGGTCAGCGCAGCCGCGGTCACGTGCGCAATCATGAATCCGGATTCGAGTCCCGGCTCGGTCGTCAGAAACATGTTCAGTGCTGGATTTACTCGGCGATCGAGCAAGTCCGTGCGTCGCTCCGACATGCTCGCGAGTTCGGACACAGCGATCGCCATATAGTCGCTGATCATCGCGAGCGGCTCGGCGTGGAAGTTTCCGCCAGACACGATATCGTTGCCAAAGATGAGTGGATTATCGGAGACGCCGTTGATCGCACTCGCAAGCACGCTGCGGGCATGGTCAAGTGCTGCTTCGATGGCACCGAACACCTGCGGCATGCACCGAACGGCGTAGGGGTCCTGCACGCGATCGCAATTTTCATGGTCGCTGTGAATCGCACTTTGAGTAAGCAGCGCACCGAAGCGCCGCGCAATCGCGACTTGGTGCGGCAGACGGCTTGCTTCGTGAATGCGCACATCGAACGGCGTGTAACTTCCTGCCAGGCCATCGACGGTCAGTGCGCCGATCACGACGGCAGCATCGAGCAGTGCCTCCGCTTCAAACAAACCATTCAGCGCGAGTGCCAGACTGAGCTGTGTGCCATTGATCAGCGCAAGACCTTCTTTCGCTTCGAGTGTGAGCGGTTGAAATCCTGCCGCCTCGCACACTGCAGCACCTTCGATACGCTTGCCGTGATGAATGGCTTCGCCTTCGCCGATCAAGCACAACGACATGTGAGCGAGAGGCGCGAGATCACCCGATGCGCCGACCGATCCACGCTCTGGAATGATCGGCACGACATCACTGTTGAGCAATGCGAGTAGAGCGTCGATGAGTTCCTGACGAATGCCCGACACGCCGACTGCAAGTGCATTGATCTTCAGGAGCAGCAGACGCCGCACGAGTGATTCAGCCAGCGGTGTGCCGACACCTGTCGTGTGACTGCGCAGCAAGTTGACTTGAAGCTGTCGCAGTTGATCGCTCGAAATGCGCTTGTTGGCGAAGGCACCGAAACCGGTCGTGATGCCGTAAGCGAGACGGTTGTTCGCGACGGCATCGCGGACGACTTCGACGCTGCCTTGCATGCGCTCGCGTGCTGATTGCGAGAGCGAGACGCTTGGCCGTTGCGAGTCAAACACTCGCAGTTGATCCAGCGAAAGTGAATTCCCGTCCAGCAGCAATTCTGCAGGGCCGCTCATGCGAGGCAGTGTAGCTGAAGCCGCAAGCGGCCGTGGATGACGCCTGTCGCAATCACCACGGTTTTGCGCTAGCCGTCGAGCTTCTTGTAGCGGATGCGATGCGGTGAATCGGCGTCATCACCCTTGCGACGTCGCAAGTCCTCTACGTATTCGGCGTAATTGCCTTCGAACCAGACCACTTCGCTGTTGCCTTCGAATGCGAGGATGTGAGTGGCGATGCGATCGAGGAACCAACGATCGTGCGAGATCACGATGGCGCAACCTGGGAAGCTGAGCAGTGCTTCTTCCAGCGCCCGCAGCGTTTCGATGTCGAGATCGTTCGTGGGCTCGTCGAGCATCAGCACGTTGCCGCCTGACTTCAGGACTTTGGCGAGATGTACGCGGTTGCGCTCACCACCGGATAGTTCACCGATGAGTTGCTGTTGCTGCGTGCCGCGGAAATTGAAGCGGCCAACATAGCCACGCGATGAGGTCTCGTAACCTCCGACAGTGATCATGTCGAGGCCGCCGGAGATTTCCTGCCACACGGATTTGGAATCATCGAGCGACTGGCGCGATTGATCGACGTAGGCCAGCTGTACGGAAGGTCCCAGACGGATTTCGCCGGCATCAGGTTTTTCCTGTTCGGTGAGCATCCGAAACAGCGTCGTCTTACCCGCGCCGTTCGGTCCGATGACACCGACGATGCCGCCCGCGGGCAAATTGAAGTTCAGATTGTCGAACAGCAGGCGCTCGCCAAATCCTTTCTTGAGATTCTTTGCCTCGATGACGAGATCGCCGAGACGTGGGCCGGGCGGGATATAAATTTCGTTCGTTTCGTTGCGCTTCTGAAATTCCTGCGATGACAGTTCTTCGAAACGCTGCAAGCGCGCCTTGCTCTTTGCTTGACGCGCTTTCGGATTGGCACGGACCCACTCGAGCTCGCGTTCGAGCGCTTTACGCAAAGCTTCCTGCTGCTTCTCTTCGGTCGCGAGACGCCTTTCCTTCTGTTCCAGCCACGATGAATAATTGCCCTGCCAGGGAATGCCGTGCCCGCGGTCCAGCTCCAGAATCCATCCGGCAACGTTGTCGAGAAAGTAGCGATCGTGCGTGACTGCGATGACAGTGCCGGGATACGCCTCGAGATATCGCTCGAGCCACGCCACTGATTCTGCATCGAGATGGTTGGTCGGCTCATCGAGCAGCAGCATGTCCGGCTGCGAAAGCAGCAAACGACACAATGCAACGCGACGACGCTCACCACCCGAAATCTTCGTGACGTCAGCTTCCCAGGGAGGCAGTCGTAGCGCATCGGCTGCAACTTCGAGCTTGCGTTCGAGCTCCCAACCGCCTTTGGCGTCGATCGCATCCTGGAGCTTCGCCTGTTCCTCCAGCAGCTTGTTCATTTCGTCCTCGCCCAGATCGGGATCGGCGAATTTGTCGCTGACTGCGTTAAAGCGATCGATCAGTGTCTGTACTTCACTGACACCCTCGATGACATTCCCTCGCACATCCTTGTTTGCATCGAGCTGAGGCTCCTGGCTGAGCGAACCAATTTTGATACCGGGCTGCGGCCGCGCTTCGCCGTCGTGTTCCTTGTCGATCCCGCCCATGATCCGCAGGAGCGATGATTTGCCCGATCCGTTTAAACCCAGCACGCCGATCTTTGCGCCCGGAAAGAAGGACAGGGAGATGTCGCGCAAGATCACCCGCTTCGGCGGAACGACCTTGGACACGCGATTCATGGTGTAGATGAATTGAGCCATTCGCTTATTCTCGGCGTGAGCACAGGAAAGGGGGCGGATGATACGGGCGGACGCGCCTCGAGGGGAGGGCATTGGAGTTCCTCGGGTTGACGCTCATCCGGTGAGCCCTGAAGATCCGCGTCCGAGTCGGGGCAGTTCGATTCGCGTCCGCGATGCGAAGCGTCTGCTCTTTCAGTGTAGGTCCGGCCGCAGCTGGGCAATCTTTTTCCGAGCAAACTCGCACAACCCAATAACAGGGGAATCCCGTGACTGATGTTCTGCTCGTTGCCGGTGAACAGATTGCGCGCTACGGCTTTCCCGGTGGTCATCCATTCGGGACGGATCGGCATGAGGCGTTCATGACCGAACTCCATCGGCAAGGATTGGATTCCAAAGTTCAGCGCCGCAGCCCACGCGCCGCCACTCGTGCCGAGCTCGAGTTGTTTCACACGCCTGATTACATCGATCTCGTGAAAGCACGCTCGATGAGTGGCCTGGGCTATCTGGACGGCGGAGACACTCCCGCGTGGAAGGGCGTGTTCGAAGCTGCGAGTCATGTGGTCGGTGCGACGCTGGTCGCGGTCGACGCGATCATGGAAGGTGCCGCCGAGCGCGCGTTCATTCCGATCGCAGGTCTGCATCACGCGTCTCGGACGAGTGCTGCGGGCTTCTGCGTGTTCAACGACTGCGGCGTTGCAATCGAGCATCTGCGTCGCGCTCACGGTTTGAAACGCATCGCCTACGTCGACATCGATGCACATCACGGCGATGGTGTGTTCTATGGATTTCAAAGCGACCCTGACGTGCTCTTCGCCGATTTTCATGAGGACGGTCGCTATCTCTATCCGGGAACCGGTAAGAGCGAGGAAACCGGCATCGGCCCGGCGCAAGGTTCCAAGCTGAACATTCCGCTCCCGCCGGGGGCGAATGACGACGATTTCGAAGCCGCGTGGCCAGAGGTTCTGCGCTACCTCGAAGCTGGCCAACCCGAGTTCATCCTCCTGCAATGCGGAGCCGACAGCGTCGAAGGCGATCCGCTGACCCATATGCAATTCAGTTCGAACGTGCACAGCCGAGCGGCCGCCGATCTTTGCGCCTTAGCGGATCGGCTCGGTCACGGGCGGGTGGTCGCCATGGGAGGCGGAGGTTATGACCGCCAGAATCTCGCGCGCGCCTGGACCGGCGTGGTTCAGGCCTTCGTCGAAGCCGCGGCCCTTCCGCTGCAAACGGCTCAGACGCCACGAGTTTTGACGCAATAAGGTCTTGCTCACTGCTTCGCGCGTGTGGCCCGGACTTCGGCTATCGGGGGTAGGGGGTTCCCCTTTACAATCGCCGCCCCCTTTCCTCCACGGATGAGCCTGCAAGCCCATGTTTTCAGCCGATCAGACAATCGCCGGATTTGACCCTGAACTGAAGCGCGCGCTCGATGCCGAGAGCCAGCGCCAGGAAGATCACATCGAACTGATCGCTTCTGAAAATTACGCCAGCCCGCGCGTCCTGGAAGCTCAGGGATCGGTTCTGACGAACAAATACGCAGAAGGTTATCCGGGCAAGCGTTATTACGGTGGCTGTGAGTTCGTCGACATCGCCGAGCAACTCGCGATCGATCGCGCCAAACAGCTATTCGGTGCTGCTTACGCAAACGTTCAGCCGCACTCCGGTTCGCAAGCGAACGCAGCTGCCTATCTCGCGATCATCAATCCGGGCGACACCATCCTCGGCATGAGCCTCGACCACGGCGGTCACCTGACGCACGGCGCCAAGGTCAACTTCTCGGGGAAAATTTTCAAAGCGTTCCAATACGGGATCGATCCAGCATCCGGCGAAATCGACTACGAGCAGGTTGAAAAGCTCGCGCAGGAACACCGTCCTCGCATGATCATTGCGGGCTTCTCGGCTTATTCGCGTGTGGTGGATTGGGCTCGCTTCCGCAAGATTGCGGATTCAGTCGGCGCGTTCTTCGTTGTCGACATGGCCCATGTCGCGGGGCTCGTTGCGGCGGGCGTGTATCCGAATCCAGTACCGCACGCTGATGTGGTCACGACCACGACACATAAGACCTTACGTGGCCCGCGCGGTGGATTGATCCTGGCGCGTGCAAATCCCGAGATCGAAAAGAAGCTGAACTCGCTAGTCTTCCCGGGTACGCAAGGCGGCCCACTCATGCATGTGATCGCAGCGAAAGCAGTCGCTCTCCTCGAGGCACTGCAGCCGGAGTTCAAAACTTATCAGACGCAGGTCATAGCCAATGCACGAGCGATGGCGGCAGCGCTGGTGAAGCGTGGCTACAAGATCGTTTCGGGCGGCACTGACAATCACCTGTTCCTGGTCGATCTGATCGGCCGCGACATCACCGGCAAAGACGCAGACGCGGCACTCGGACGTGCGCACATCACAGTCAACAAAAATGCGGTCCCAAACGATCCACGACCGCCGTTCGTCACGAGTGGATTGCGTATCGGAACGCCTGCGGCGACCACGCGCGGCTTCAAGGAAGCCGAAGTCACTGAGCTCGCTGGATGGATTGCCGATATTCTCGATGCGAATGGCAGCGAAGCAGCCATCGGCGCCGCGCGCAGCAAGGTCGAAGCATTGTGCCGCAAGTTCCCGGTGTACCAACGCAAGTGAAGTTGGCGATGTGCATGGCGTGCGGTGAGATTGTTTTTGCTCTCGCCGCCGTCATTCAAGGTCGCTGACCACGCCGATCACACTTCAGCATGCATTGTCCGTTCTGCAATTTCGAAGAGACCAAAGTCATCGACTCGCGGCTCGCGAGCGAGGGCCAGCAGATACGGCGTCGCCGCGAGTGCTTGAAGTGCAACGAACGGTTCACGACTTTCGAAAGCGCTGAGCTCGTCATGCCTCGCATCATCAAGAGCGATGACATGCGTGAGCCTTTCGATGAACGCAAGCTTCGCAGCAGCATGCTGAAGGCGCTCGAGAAGCGTCCCGTCGCAAGCGAAGCGATCGATGACGCTGTCGTGCATGTCTGTAACAAGCTGCGTGCCATGGGTGAGCGCGAAGTGGCCTCCCGATTGGTGGGCGAGCTCGTGATGGAAGAGCTGCATGATCTCGATGAAGTCGCGTACGTGCGATTTGCGTCCGTTTATCGCAGCTTCCAGGACGTCGACGCCTTCCGAGAAGAAATCGATCGCATGCGTCACCGTCGTACGCGCCAGGAAGCTGAGAATCAGCTCGCGCTCTGGTCCGGCGGCGACGGCAAGCGAAAAAAGTGACTCGCGGCGCGATCGAGCGCGCGGTGTTGTAATCCGAATCCGATCATTTCAGCAGACGCTTTGCTCACATGTTCTCCGACGGTGATCATCAGAAGATGCAGCGAGCACTCGAACTCGCTCGACTCGGCTTGTTCACGACGCAGCCCAATCCGCGTGTGGGGTGTGTCATTGCTCAGGGCCATCGGATCGTCGGAGAAGGCTGGCATCGAAAGTCGGGCGAAGCACACGCTGAACCACTCGCGTTGCGCGCTGCCGGCGAAGATGCCCGCGGCGCGACTGTGTACGTGACGCTCGAGCCTCACTGCCATCGCAGCCGCACACCGCCTTGCACAGATGCGTTGATACAAGCGGGTGTGGCGCGTGTGATTTGCGCGACGCTCGATTTCAACCCGCAGGTTCATGGTCAAGGGGTCGAGCAACTGCGCGCAGCCGGAATCCAGGTCGATATCGGATTGATGGAGCGAGAAGCACGCGAGCTGAATGCAGGTTTCGAGAAACGCATGCAGTCCGGAATACCGCGGGTCACAGTCAAGATCGGCGCGAGCCTCGACGGACGAACGGCACTCGCGAACGGAGAAAGCCGTTGGATCACCGGCATAGCGGCGCGCGCAGATGTTCAGCGGCTGAGAGCAGCAAGCGGTGCTGTGCTCACCGGCATCGGCACCGCGATAGCCGACGATCCGTTGCTCACCGTGCGCGATTCCACACTCGATACTCTCGGACGCCAGCCGTTGCGCGGCGTCGTGGATTCACAGCTGCGTATGCCGCCGTCTGCGCGCATGTTCAAGGAGAGTGGCCAGACCGTGATCTTCACCTGCACTCATCGCCAGGATCTGATCAGTGCATTGGAAGAGCAGGGCGCGAACGTAAAACAGGTTTCCGCTGCACCAGACGGTCGAGTCGATCTCAATGAAGTGCTGAGACTGCTGGGAGAGTTGCAATGCAACGATATTCTCGTCGAAGCCGGGGCTGTGCTCGCGGGTCACATCGTGGAGCAGGGGCTTGCAGACGAGTTGATTGTGTACATGGCCCCATCGCTCCTCGGTTCACAGTCACGTCCGATGATGCAGTTGCCGCCACTGGAACGCCTGGCCGATCGCTTACAATGGCGTTTCCACAGTAGCGAAATGCTTGGAGATGATCTGAAGCTCGTCCTGCGTGCCCCCGATCTCTCCTGAATTCCCATGAAGCTCAACACCATCGAAGAAATACTCGCAGACATTCGCCTTGGACGAATGGTCGTCATCATGGACGACGAGGATCGTGAGAACGAAGGCGATCTGGTCATGGCTGCGGAGTTGGTTCGCGCCGAAGATGTGAACTTCATGGCGCGCTATGCGCGCGGACTCATCTGTCTGACGCTGACGCGCGATCGATGCAGACAATTGCGTCTGCCCTTGATGGTCGGTGTCAGCAACTCAGCGCATTCGACGAACTTCACCGTGTCCATTGAAGCTGCCGAAGGCGTGACGACGGGTATCTCTGCTCACGATCGTGCACGCACGATTCAGGCTGCAGTCAGTCCCGAGGCGCGACCGGAAGACCTGCGGCAACCAGGCCATATTTTTCCGTTGATGGCTCGTGAAGGCGGTGTGCTCACGCGCGCCGGACACACAGAAGCCGGGTGTGACCTCGCGCGACTCGCGGGCCGCGAGCCTGCTGCGGTGATCGTCGAGATCCTCAACGAAGATGGCACGATGGCACGCCGTCCGGACCTCGAGAAGTTCGCAGAGCTTCACCAGTTGAAGATCGGCACGATTGCGGACCTGATTCGTTATCGACTGGAGCGTGAACGCTCAATCGAGCGCATCGCCGAGCAGGAAATACAAACCGAGTTCGGCGCCTTCCGCTTGTACTGCTATGAAGATCATGTCAATCGCACCGTGCATCTCGCGTTGGTTCACGGCGATCTGAAAGCCAATCGCATTCCGCTGGTGCGAGTCCACGTGAAAGACACGCTTCGCGATGCCGTCGGCGTACAGAGCGAACTGTTGGGATGGCCGTTACGATCGGCGATGCAGCGAATCGCTCAGGATGGAGTAGGAGTCGTCGTGCTGCTGCGACCTGATGAAACTGCTCGCGATCTGATGGAGTCGGTGCGCTCGCTCGTGCCGACCCCATCGGGCTCACCGAGCGCCGCTTCGGGGGCCAGAGTGCTGCGCACCCATGGCATCGGTGCTCAAATCCTGCGCGATCTCGGTGTCACCCGGATGCGGGTACTCTCAGCGCCGAAGCAAATGCAGGGATTGGCGGGATTCGGCCTGGAAGTTGCCGAATACGTGAACGGCTGATCTTCCACTCGCCACAAAACGAAAAGCTTTGCCTGATGCTGCCGCTATACTAGCGGCGTCTCAACTCACGCATTTTCTGGCCGGTACTCATCGGCCGCTTGCCACTAGCCTCACTTATGGAAATCAAAACGATCGAGGGTGACCTTCAGGTTCGCGAACTGCGCTTCGCCATCGTCGCTTCGCGCTTCAACGATTTCATTGTCGATCAATTGGTGCGCGGCGCCGTCGACATGCTGAAGCGTCATGGCGCGAGCGATAAACAGATCGAGATTGTGCGTGTGCCTGGTGCCTACGATCTGCCCGTGGTCGCGCGCAAGTTGGCGTCGACCAAGCGTTACGACGCACTCATTGCACTCGGCGCAGTGATCAAAGGCGCGACAGCGCATTTCGACTACGTGGCCGGGGAATGCGCCGGTGGGCTGGCTCGCGTTGCGAATGACACGGGCGTTCCCGTCGCGTTCGGTGTTCTCACCACGGACACCATCGAACAGGCTGTTGAGCGTGCAGGCACCAAGGCTGGGAACAAGGGTGCCGATGCAGCCGTCACCGCTATCGAGCTTGCGAATTTGCTGCGCAAGATCGGACAGTAGAGTTACCGGTGGCCGTCGGCCACCAACATCCAATGACCAACGAGCCAGAAAAAAAGTCGCCTCGCGGCACGCGTGCACGTTCCATGGCACGCAAACTTGCCATGCAAGCGCTGTATCAATGGCAGCTCACCGGCCAGTCCTCTGCAGACATCAATCTGCAGTTCCTGGCGAGCGAAGACATGGAAGGAGCCGACCGTGAATACTTTACCGAGCTGCTGAAGGGCTGCGTGGACCAGGCTGAAAAGATCAACGCACTGCTCAAGCCGCTCGTCGATCGACCGCTCGATCAGCTCGATCCGGTCGAAAACGCGATTCTGATGATCGGTCTGTACGAGTTTTCGAATCGAATCGAGGTTCCCTATCGTGTCGTGATCAACGAAGGTGTGGATCTCACCAAGCGATTCGGAGCGACTGACGCGCACAAGTACGTGAATGCCGTGCTCGATCGTGCCGCGCGAGAACTGCGAGCTGCGGAACGTAGCTAAGCGTCGCAGCGCGTTGTGACGACGAGCCGATCGGCTCTGGTTCTTCTTCCCGTTGCTCTCGAATGGTCCTGATGTCATGAGCCTGGGCGAATTCGAAGTCATCGAACGTTACTTCGCGGCGCACTCCGCCCGCGGCGATGTATTGCTGGGGATCGGCGATGACGGTGCAGTGCTCGAGTGTCCTGACGGCAAGCGACTCGTCATTGCGATGGACACCATCGTCGAAGGCGTGCACTTCCTTGCTGATGCCGATCCATTCGACATCGGATACCGAGCTCTCGCCGTGAACTTGAGCGACATCGCGGCGATGGGCGCAGTTCCGTCCTGGATGACGCTGAGTCTCAGTCTGCAAAGCAGCGACGAGCACTGGCTCAAGCGGTTCTCGGAAGGGCTATTTGCGCTCGCGCGTGAGCATGAAGTCGCGCTCGTGGGTGGAGACACGGTCAAAGGACCGCTCGTCATCACGGTGCAGATTGCAGGATGGGTTGAGCCTGATCGCTGGCTCACTCGCGCCGGCGCCAGGCCTGGAGATCTGCTGTTCGTTTCTGGTGTTCCGGGCGAAGCGGCCGCCGGGCTTTCCGTGATTCAGCGCCAGATCAAAAGCGAAGGTGAATTTAGAACTCCTGCGGATCATCTTCGTGAGCGGTTTCTGCGGCCGACGCCGCGAGTAGCGCTCGGTCGTGAGTTGCGAACCCTCGCGAGTGCAGCGATGGACGTTTCAGATGGACTGCTCACCGATCTCGACAAACTCTGTGCGGCGAGCGGATGCGGGGCTCGGGTCGATATCGATCGATTGCCCGCATCTGATTCGATGCAGCAGCTGTTCGGTCGCCAGCAATGCGTTGATTACGCGCTGTCGGGTGGCGATGACTACGAACTTTTATTCACCGTTCCTCCGCAACAGGCGCAAGCGATCGACCAACTCAGCATTGCGTGCACTCGCATCGGTGTGATCACTTCGGGAGACCGTGCGGAGTGCTTCGCTGCTGGACAGCCGATCAGCGTCGTGAAGCGTGGATACGATCACTTCCAGAGTGGGGCTGGCTCAATAGGAAGTGGAGTGCCGAGCCGCGATTGAT
>JBJMWN010000432.1:0-11287 GCA_045810085.1 Povalibacter sp.
CGTCGAGACGCAGCCCTTCGAGCCATGCAATAGCCCCATCTGATTCCAACGATGCGACCGCCTGCTGTGCGCGCGAGAGATCACGCCCGGCCAGGATCAAATGGCAACGCGCATGCGTTGCCAAAGCTCGCGCGATGCGTAGTCCGAAGTTTCCATATCCGCCGAGGATCAGAATCCGGTAGGCCCGCTCGTCAGTCATGGCTACAATGCGTGCCTCGCAAATCCCACTGCATGAACACCCCAAACGACAATCGCAACCCTGCAGATACTACCGACTTCGGCTACCAGCAGGTGCCGAAGGCGGAGAAGGCTGCGCGCGTGCGTGCCGTCTTCGAATCGGTCGCAGGCAACTACGATCTGATGAACGACTTGATGTCGGCCGGGGCACATCGCCTCTGGAAGCGCTTCACGTTGTCGCAGACCGGACTGCGTCCTGGCCAACGCGCTCTGGACGTTGCTGGAGGCACAGGCGATCTCGCCGCCGGCATGTGCGCGCAAGTCGGGCCACAAGGTCTCGTCGTATTGACCGATATCAACTCGGCCATGCTTGCACGCGGGCGTGATGCACTCACCGATCGCGGCATTGTGGGTAACGTGCGCTACTCACTCGCGAATGCTGAAAGCTTGCCGTTCCCCGATTCGAGCTTCGATTGCGTGACGATCGGCTTTGGCTTGCGCAACGTGACCGACAAGGCAGCAGCGTTACGCGCCATGACGCGTGTGCTCAAGCCGGGCGGTCAGCTCATGGTGCTCGAGTTCTCACAACCGGTCGCGCCTGGTTTGAAGCCGATCTACGACGCCTATTCCTTCTCGATTCTTCCCTGGCTCGGCAAGGTCGTAGCCAAGGATGAAGCCAGTTATCGTTATCTGGCCGAGTCCATTCGGCGATTCCCAACTCAGGAAGCGCTGCTCGGAATGATGCGCGATGCAGGACTTGAGAACTGTCGCTATCACAATCTGAGCGGCGGGATCGTCGCCGTGCATCGAGGCTGGCGGTTCTGATGCGACTCGCGCCGTTGGAGTCCGTGCTCAATCGAAACATCGCCGACTCGTCGGCCGCGCGCGCTTTGTGTCGTCGGCTGGAAGGCAAGGTTCTGGCCGTGCGCTTCACGAATGTGCCGTTCGGCATCAGTTTTCGCAGCGATGGCGAACGTATGTCGCTCGATACTCAAGTGCCGGAAGTTGCGAGTGCCACGCTAACCGGAACTCCTTTTTCACTCATGCAGCTCGCAAGCCCCAAGCCTGAAGTCGCTTTGCGCAGCGGGGCCGTGCACATCGAAGGCGACGCTGAGGTTGCTCAGACCTTCAGTGAGTTGTTGAAACATGCTCGCCCTGATCTGGAAGAAGAACTCTCGCGCGTCATTGGCGACGTCGCGGCACATCAAATCGGCAACGCTGCCCGATCGGCGTTGAGCTTCGGACGCCGTGCCGCTGATACGTTCGCACAGAACGTTGCTGAGTATCTGACCGAAGAAGGACGCGATCTGCCCACGCGCGTGGAAGCCGATGAGTTCGTTGCGGGCGTGGATAAGCTACGTGACGATGCGGAACGATTCGAAGCGCGACTGACACAGCTCGAGCGTCGTCGCTGAGCATGCGGCCACGTGTTCTAAAGCGTCTGTTGCAGATCCAGCGTGTGCTCGTCCGCCATGGATTGGACGAGATCATTCTCGCGACGCATCTTTTCCGGCCTTTCCGGTTCGCTTTCTATCTCTCTCCTGCCACCTGGGTACAGCGCGATCGCACTGCGCCGCGCGCCGTTCGTCTGCGGCTCGCACTGGAAGAACTCGGGCCCATCTTCATGAAGTTCGGGCAGACGCTCTCGACCCGTCGCGATCTTCTGCCTCGTGACATCGCCGATGAGCTGGAAAAGCTGCAGGATCGAGTGCCGCCATTTCCCAGTGCGCTCGCGAAACAGATCGTGGAGAACGCGTTCGAGCGTCCGTTGACTGAAGTGTTCGCACGCTTCGATGAGACGCCATTGGCGGCGGCGACGATTGCGCAAGTCCATGCGGCTCAATTGCTCAATGGCACAGATGTGGTCGTCAAGATCGTTCGGCCCAACATCGCCGATCAGATCGATCTCGACATCGATGTGATGTACGCACTCGCGCGACTCGCCAATCGCTACTGGTCACAGGCGCCACGCTTGCGACCGGTGGAACTCGTTTACGAATATCAGAAGACGATTCTCGATGAGCTGAACCTGATGCGGGAAGCCGCAAATGCAGCCCAACTCAAGCGCAACTTCGCCACTTCACATCTGCTGTACGTGCCCGAAATCTATTGGGACTATTGCCGCAAAAACGTCATGGTCATGGAGCGCGTGCATGGCGTTCTGATCAACGATATTCCGGAACTGCAGCGTCGCGGTGCGAATATCAAGCGCCTCGCGGAAAATGGCGTGGAGATTTTCTTCACCCAGGCGTTCCGTCATAACTTCTTCCATGCTGACATGCATCCGGGAAATATTTTCGTGATGCTCGACGATCCGGAGCATCCGCGATACGCCGCCGTCGACTTCGGGATCGTCGGTACGCTGGATCCACGCGATCAGCACTATCTCGCCGAAAATTTCATCGCGTTCTTCGACCATGACTATCGACGCATCGCACAGCTGCACATCGATTCCGGATGGATTCCTTCGCATGTTCGTGTCGACGAACTGGAATCCGCCGTGCGCACGGTCTGTGAGCCGATCGCGAACAAACCTCTGCGGGAGATTTCCTTTGGTCAGGTGCTGATCAGTCTCTTCGAAGCCGCGCAGCGATTCGATGCACAGATGCAGCCGCAGTTGATGTTGATTCAAAAAACGTTACTGCAGATCGAAGGTGTGGGACGCCAGCTCTATCCCGATCTCGATTTGTGGGAGACGGCCCAGCCTCTGCTACGTCAATGGATGCACGAGCGCTACAGCATCAAATCCATGATCAAGCAGACGCGCCATCAATTGCCGGGCCTGGTGGATGCGATGCGAACGGCACCGCAATTGATTCAGCAGACACTGCAACGAGCCGCCGACGGTCGACTATCGATACCGGTGGACAACAAGGAACTCGTCACTCTGCGGCAGGAAATTCGCGAGGACGGACGCCGGCGCGATGTCACCCTCATTTCGGCAGTCACACTTCTGGGCGGTCTTCTCTGGATTGCAATCGATCGGACTCCGCTCTGGCCGGGCATCGTCCTGATCTTCGGCAGTTTGATTTCTCTCTGGTACGCGCGCCGCTAGCGCACAGTTTTCCAGGCTTCTTCTGAATGCCTGAGCCGGTGGCACTTCAGTAGATGCCGCCCCACAAGTGATCCCGGTTACTGCAGTCTGACAAGACTCTCGAAGCTTTCGCGTGCGACCGGAATGTATTCATAGTGGTACTTGTTCGCCACAGCGAGGACAAGCACATTGAACTGCGGGTCAGCATAAGGAACCGACCATGATGCGAAAAATGACACCGGCCGCGAATCCGGATGCGTATGTGAAAGCGCTGGCTGGCTGGCAGCGCAAGCAGGTTGAAGCGCTCAGAAAGACGGTTCGCGCGACGATGGAGCTCGAAGAACAGATCAAGTGGGGACACTTGGTTTATTTCTCGAACGGTCCTCTGCTGTTGATTCGCGCAGAAGAGCAACGCGTGCTGCTGGGTTTCTGGCGTGGTCAACGATTGCAGACGCTCGAACCGCGGCTGAAGAGCGGAGGCAAGTACGAGATGGCCACATTGGTGCTCGATGAGCGCAGCACGGTGCCAGCGGCAATGGTTCGCCGACTCACTGAGCAGGCAGTGGCTTTGAACGATTCGCTCGGTGATCCGACTCGGGATGCCGCACCAGCCAAAAAGAAAGCCCGCCCGCGTGTAAAGAGTCGCAGGTGATCATTCGATCGAACGCTTTACTGCTTGAGCTCGATCCAGGTCGCCTGAGCGACCGCACAACATTCGCCAGCAGCATTGAACAGCGCGGTGCCGGCAATGTGTTTGCGCCCGCTCGAAGAAATTTTCCATGCGGTTACGACGTGAGCGTCATCAGCACGGACAGGACGATCGACCCGCGCTGACAATTCGCCGAGCAACGCGATGCGAGGCTCACAGGTTGCGTAAAAGCCAGGACAGTCGAGTGCAGCCCAGATGAACTCGGGTCGCACGTAACCCTCGCCATCCGCAAGCGACGCATCAGGCCGCCACGGTGCCGCGAGCACGCCAGTCCCGGGGACTGCGGCCGCGAAAATTCGCAGACCATCGCCGCTGGCGCGTGCGGGACCACATACGAAACAGTTCGGAAAATTGTGGTGAGCAAACCCGGCGAAATGACGCGAGACACCGAACGCTTCGATCCAGGAAGGCGCGGCTGGCACATCGATGATCAAGCTGTCTGCTGTTGCCGTGGCGATCAGCTCGTCACGCGCGAACACATCCCAGGTTCCCGCTGCGTTGGTCTCGATACGAAGTGTTGTTTCAATCGGAACGGGACGGGTCAGCCGAACTTTCACACGTTCATGAGTGTGGTCGAGTAAGGTGGACGCAATCAGACCGCAGGTGTAGCCGCCATTGCCGCATCCAGGCGGTCCATTGAAGCGAGCACCTACCTGAATCTGCATGAGCTCGTACCCCAATCAGGTCTGAGGTGCTGGTTTCAACAGGCCCCAGGCCACCGGGAGCACTGATATCACGATGATCGCGATGGTCACGATGCCGAAGTTCTGTTTGATGAGTGGCACGTTGCCGAACAGATAACCGCCCCAGATGAACAATGTGAGCCACGCGAACCCGCCCGCGAAGTTATAGGCCGCGAATTTCGTTTTCTTCATCATTCCTACGCCCGCGACGAAGGGTGCGAAGGTGCGAATAATCGGGATGAAGCGAGAGAGCACGATCGTCTTGCCGCCATGCTTGTCATAGAAGGCTTGCGTGCGCAGCAGATAGTCGCGCTTCAACCAGCGAATGCTGCCGCTGAATGCACGCGGCCCAATCGCTCGCCCGATTCTGAAGTTCACCTCGTTGCCGAGGATGGCTGCAAGCATCAGGAGCAACCACAACCAGACTGCATTCAACGTGCCGCTGGTATCGATCGCCGCGAGAGCACCCGCTGCGAAGAGCAACGAATCTCCTGGCAGGAATGGAGTCACGACCAATCCTGTTTCACAGAAAATGATCAGAAACAGAATGGCGTAAATCCAAAAGTGGTACTGCAAGACCAGATCTGAAAGGTGCCGATCCAGATGCAGAACGAGGTCGATGAACCAGGTGATCAGATCCATAAGATGACGCTATTGGCGATGAGCTGCTGGCAATGCGCCAGAGGAGAGGTGGAAAGCTGTGAAGCGAATGTTTTCAAACGCTGACCAGCTTGTTTTTTGTGGCCTGAGCTTTCTGCAAAGGCTGGTTGTTCTCATCCACCAGCACGACGACGGGCTCGTGCACTTGGGCTTCTGCCTCGGTGTATTGCGAGTAGGCACAAATGATCAGCAGATCGCCCACCACTGCTTTGCGTGCGGCAGCGCCATTCAATGAGATCGTGCCTGATCCACGAGGCGCTTTGATGATGTACGTCGAGAAGCGCTCGCCATTTGAGATGTTGTACAGCTCGATGTACTGATTCACGCGCAGGCCCGAGGCCTCGAGCAATGCTTCGTCGATGCCGCACGAACCCTCGTAATGAAGGTCCGCTTCCGTGACTCGGACGCGGTGGAGCTTGGCCTGCAACAGAGTGAGCAGCATCGAGAAGGATTTCCTTAAAACTTGAGGAACGGAAGGCTACAGGGCGCGCCGGCAGATACGAAGTATTTTTTAGCTCAAGCAATGAGCTGGTTCACGAGACGTTGCACGTCGGTATCCACGATCAAGACCGATCGATAGCGCGGACGCAAGAACCCTTCGTTCGTGCACGTATCCAGAAACTGCAACAAAGCGTCGTAGTACCCATCCTGATTCAGCAAGCCACAAGGCTTGTTCTGCAATCCGAGCTGCGTCCAGGTCCAGGCTTCGAACAGCTCATCGAGAGTGCCGATGCCGCCGGGTAAGGTGAGGAACGCATCGGTGAGATCGCCCATCATCTGCTTGCGCTCAGACATGCTGTCCACGACGTGCAACTCGCTCAAGCCAGTGTGGCCTGCTTCCCGGTCGAGCAACAGCTTCGGGATCACGCCGACCACTCTGCCTCCGGCGAGCAATGCCGCGTCGGCAAGCGCTCCCATCAGCCCAACACGACCACCGCCATACACCAGCGTGATGCCACGCTGACCGAGGTACGTTCCGAGCTCGCGAGCCGTGTCGAGATATCGAGGATGGTTGCCTGGACTGGAGCCACAGAAAACACAAAGGGATGTCATAGCCGCATTTTAGCGCTCAGTTATGTCAAGGCTATCGTCAGACTGGGCGAAGAAATTGGAGTCTTTCCAAGTGAGAGCCAATGCTCATTTCCACCGCGACGCGCTGACGTACGCGTGATTGTGACCTGCTTTGATCTCAAGGTGATCGAGGTTGGGCCCGATATGAATATCGGATGCACTGACGCGTCCGCGAATTCGCGCCATTGGACATATGCAAGGCACCTACACTCCCTGGCTGGTCTATCTGTCGATCGCCGTGGCCATCGTCGTTTCCTATACGGCGTTGAGTCTGGCGGCGCGGATGTCCGGCAAAAACGGGCACGGCAGCGTCGGCTGGGTCGTGGGCGGAGGCATCGTTCTCGGCGTGGGCATCTGGTCCATGCATTTCGTCGGAATGCTGGCGCTCTCGCTGCCGGTTCGCCTGACGTACAGCCTGCCCATCACTGCGCTCTCACTGATCGTCGCGATCGGGATTTGTGCATTCGCTCTGTTCACCGTCGGCCGCGAAACACTCAGTTTGCTTCGCCTCGTCGTGGGCTCTCTGGTCCTCGGCCTCGGTATCGCGTCCATGCACTACATCGGCATGGCTGGCATTCGCATCGTCCCTGGCATTTCGTACGATCCTTCGCTCTTCATCGCATCGCTCGGCATTGCGATCTCCGCGTCGTTCGCAGCGCTCTGGCTCGCCTTCAGGCTGCGTCGCGGCAGTTCGTGGCAAATGAATCTCGCGCGTTACGGCGCTGCGACTCTCATGGGTCTCGCAATCAGCGGTATGCATTACACAGGCATGGCTGCCTCGAACTTCGCCGCAGGTTCGTACTGCCTCGCTGGAGCCGCGCTCGATAACACCTGGTTTGCCATCGTGCTGAGCCTGTTTGCGCTTGGCATCATGGCAATCGCAATTCTCACGGTCGTGTACGACGCCTGGTTACAGCAACATCAACGCGACCGTGACGCTGCGATCAATAGTCATCTTCGCAACGCCAACCGTGCCGATGCGCTGACGGGATTGCCGAATCGCATTGCACTCTCGGAAGCGGCGGAGACAGCACTGGTGCGTGCCGCACAACGCGACGGGCAACTTGCGTTGCTGGTGCTGGATGTCGACCGTCTGAAGTCCATCAACGACTCGCTCGGTCACGAGGCTGGCGATCAGATGCTCCTCGAACTGTCACGTCGCTTGCGTTCGGTCCTACGCCACAACGACACACTCGCGCGACTCGCCGGGGATGAGTTCACGATCCTGGCCACGGAACTGCGCAGCGCGCGCGATGCCGAAGCCGTCGCTGAAAAGGTGATGGAGCAACTGCAGAAATCCTTCACGTTCGCTGGAGTGGATGTGCATCCCTCCGTGAGCATCGGCATCAGCACATTCCCGCTCGATGGTGAAACCTTCGACGTGCTGCTGCGCCGTGCGAACGCCGCAATGCGCTACACCAAGGATGCGTGTCGCGGCAGCTATCGTTTCTACGCGGCGGAGATGAGCACCTTCACCGACGATCATCTGGCGCTCGAAAGTGAATTACGCCGTGCGATCGAGACAGGTCAGCTCGAGCTTCACTATCAGCCGAAAGTCGATATCTCGACCAATCGCGTGCGCAGTGCCGAGGCGTTGATCCGCTGGCGACATCCGCAACGCGGACTGGTCGCGCCGATGGTTTTCATTCCGGTCGCCGAAGAGACAGGTCTCATCGTGCCGCTCGGTGAATGGGTATTACGAGAAGCGTGCAAGCAGATTCGCGTGTGGATTGATGCTGGAATGACCCCCGTGCGTGTCGCTGTGAATCTTTCAGCGAAGCAGTTCCGCGATGCTGATCTTGCTGCAGTGGTGAAGTCCGCGTTGCACGATGCACGCCTCGAACCCGGCTTCATCGAGCTCGAGCTAACGGAAAGCGCCGTGATGCATAACCCGCAGGAATCCGCCGCGACGCTCGCGAAGCTCAGCGCGATGGGCGTGCATATTTCCATCGACGACTTTGGTACCGGCTACTCGAGCCTCAGCTACCTGCGCCGCTTCCCACTCGACAAGTTGAAGATCGATCGCAGCTTCATTCGCGATCTGATGAAGAACCCGGATGACGTCTCCATCGTAAAGGCAATCATCTCGCTCGCGCATAGTCTGCGGTTGCGTGTAGTCGCTGAAGGTGTCGAAACTGCCGAGCAACTCGATTTCCTTCGTCAACTCGGTTGCGATCAGTACCAGGGTTTCCTGTGCAGCCCCGCAGTCCCACCAGATGTGTTCGCTGAACTGATGCGCAAACTGCGTGCCGAACGTCCTGATCTCACCGAAGCCGACATGCTCCGCACTCAGAGCCGCTTATCAGCCTTTACTCCTGAGCCAGCGGCGTAAACCCAACTAGCCGCAAAAATGCGCAAAAAGCACACGTACTGAACAAGCCCGCCGCGTTCCTGCGTTGTATGTCTTTTGCGCTTTTTGTGTACTCGTCTCTATCTCCACTGATCTTCCGCACGGCGACCGCCGGTGCGACGTCGTTCGCTTCCTTCGAACAGGCCAGACATCATTCCCTGTTCGCTGCGGCGACGCGGGCCGGCGCGACGATCCTGATGATGACGAAAGCGACAATCACAGTGAGCGGCATTGCAGCTCGGTAATGGCAAACGTGGTGCTTGCCGCGACAAAAAGCGAAAGCCTCTGAAACGCAGCGCAGCCTCGCATGCATGCGGACCTGACACGATCGAGACCGCATGGAAAGGC
Organism: Povalibacter sp.; assembly: GCA_045810085.1. GTDB lineage: Bacteria > Pseudomonadota > Gammaproteobacteria > Steroidobacterales > Steroidobacteraceae > Steroidobacter. The sequence goes on from JBJMWN010000432.1 coordinate 9,033, forward strand.
TCCTGCGGCACGGCTTTGCGTTTGACCGGCGGCAAAGGGTCCGATGATTGGAACAATCCGCCGAAGGGCCACCAGCGCGACTTCGAACCCATCGCTTCTCCCGATTCACGCGAGCCGGCAGATCCAGCTCGCAGATCAAAGAGAAGGATTGGGGAGATTGTTCCGAGTGCAGCGTGAGGGGAATCGACGGATTCGCCCGAGTGTCAGCGGTTCAAGCACGCGTCGGCGCGTTGCGACGTGACACGCAGGCAGTGCCACGCGCAGGACTGCCTCTATCCGCGAAGACCTCGCAAGAAAGCCGCAGGATCTTCGCCACGCTCGATCACTTCGACCAGCGCGGAGCCGACGATCACGCCATCCACGTACGGCGCCATCAATGACACTTGCTCGCGGCTGCGAATTCCAAAGCCGGCACACACCGGAATCTTGGAGACCTGCTTGACCCGAGCAAAGTAGTCGAGCACCTCCTGCGGAATCGCGACGTTCTTGCCCGTCGTGCCCGTCATGGTCACTCCGTACATGAATCCGCGTCCTGCTTCACACAGAAGCTTCATGCGATCGAGTGGTGTCACAGGAGTCACGAACTGAACCAACGCGATGCCATAGGCTTCGAGTGCGGCTTTGAGCTCAGCGCATTCTTCGAATGGCAGATCAGGCACGATGAAACCAGTGACACCTGCCTCGGCGGCCGCTTTCGGCAACGCGTCGACTCCGTACGCGAGCAGCGGATTCAAATAGCTCATCAAGAGCAACGGCGTGCGCGGCTTCGGGCTCATGCGCGTGAGCTCTTGCAGAATCCAACGCAGCGAAACACCTTGCGCGAGCGCTGCGCGACTCGAACGTTGAATGGTGGTGCCATCGGCCATGGGATCGGTAAACGGCACACCGATTTCAATCACGTCAGCTGCGGCAGCCACCGCTGCTAACTGCTGCAGAAATGTTTCTCGCTTGGGAAATCCCGCCGTGATGTACGCAACGATGGCCGGATTACCTTCGGCTTTCGCTTTGCGGATAGCTTCAGCAATGTTGCTGCCAGGAGCAGTGGACGCCAGCATCAGAGCATTCCTTTGAGAAGAGTCTTCTGCAGCGTCGGCATGTCTTTATCGCCGCGACCCGAGAGACCAATCAGGATCCGCTTGCCAGGATTCGCCTGTGCATAGCGCTTTGCACCTGCGAGTGCGTGTGACGACTCAATCGCCGGCAGGATGCCTTCAGCTGCACAACATTCAGCAAGCGCAGCGAGCGCATCGTCGTCGTTGACCGCCTCGTACTTCACACGACCAATGGTCGCAAGCAACGCGTGCTCGGGCCCGACGCCCGGATAGTCGAGACCCGCTGAGACCGAGTGTGTCTCCTGAATCTGTCCATCCTGATCCTGCAGCAGCAGTGAGTACGTACCCTGCAGCACGCCCGGTGTCCCATACGCAATCGACGCTGCGTTTTGACCCAGGCCTGTGCCCATGCCACCGGCTTCGAGTCCCAACATCTGCACGTCACGATCTTTCACGAATGGATGAAACAGTCCGATCGCATTCGAGCCACCACCCACACACGCGACTGCGATGTCGGGCAATTTGTTCGTGCGTGCAAGCATCTGTTCGCGAGCTTCGCGACCGATCACCGACTGCAGCTCGCGCACGATGTAGGGATAGGGATGCGGACCGATCGCGGAGCCGAGGCAGTAATAGGTACCGTTCGGATCCGAGACCCAGTCGCGCAACGCTTCATCAACGGCCGCTCGAAGTGTTTTGTCGCCACTCGTGACGGGCACGACCGTTGCGCCGAGCAATTTCATGCGACCGACATTCGGTGCCTGACGCTCCATGTCGACCGAGCCCATATAGACCGTGCAAGGCATCCCGACTCGTGCACAGGCAGCTGCTGATGCAACACCGTGCTGTCCCGCGCCCGTCTCCGCGATGACGCGCTTCGCACCAAGCTTTTTCGCCAGCAGTACCTGACCGATGGAGTTGTTGATCTTGTGCGCACCGGTGTGCGCGAGATCTTCACGCTTCAGCCAGACTTCAGCACCCCATTGCTGCGACAGCCTGCGTGCATGCGTCAGTGGCGTCGGCCGTCCAACCCAGCTGTTGAGCTCTGCATGAAACTCCGCGAGAAAGTCTGCATCGCGCAAATAGCGATCGACACCGATCTGCAAACGATCAAGTGCAGGCACCAGCGTTTCAGGAACGTAGCGTCCCCCGAATGGACCGAACCGGCCGCGCTCATCGGGATAGGCATCGTTCATCGCCGCT
>JBJMWN010000433.1:0-9474 GCA_045810085.1 Povalibacter sp.
AAAGCTGGTCAGTCTCGCAATAGCGGCTGCCGAGCAGATAGACCAGCGTTTCCTCTGGCAGATTCTGCACGTCGTATTGCCATGCGTTCGGTGCAATAACATCGAACTGGCCTGAGTCGTTCACGATTGCATCAGCAGTGAGTCGAAGCATGCCTTGCGGTGCTACCAGTCGCGTACACCAATTTCCGAAACCATCTCGATAAGACACTGAGGGAATCGACGGGCTGGTGATCAGGTGATCCGGCCGAACCAGGTCGGACGCGCGGCTGTAATGAATGTTCAACGTCAATATCATTGGCGTTGGTTGCGGAAAATCGTAGATCAATTCGTAACCGACGCGGATCTGCATTGCGTGTGCCCTCAGGCTGGAAGGAGAAGGCACGCTGCGTTGCGTTGGCCAGTGTGGCTCAATGCGCCGTGGATACACGGCGCGAGGACGAGCGATCGAGTCAACTCATGAGTTCCGATGCTTGTTTCAGCAAGCTTGAGAGGCGTCCGGCCCATGTTTTCTGGCCGGCTTCATCGGCGATCAGATCGTTCCGGATCTCAATGCCTATATGCGGCAGTCCGCGCGATTCGCCGTAAACGGGCAAACCATAGTCAGCATCTTCAATACCGTAAGGCTGGTTATCGCCAACTTCCATGCGCTTGTCCTTGCGCAGCAGCGGCAGTAAAGCCTTCGCTAAACGTGCATCTTTGCGATACATCACGCCGACGCTCCAGGGGCGCGACACGTTGAGATACGTCGGCGTGAAGCTATGAATTGCAATCAGCAGTGTCTTGCGACGATCGCGTTGACGTTGTTCGAGAAGAGAAACCAATGCGTCGTGATACGGCGTGAATATTTCAGCTCGACGCGCGGCAATCGCTGTGTCATCGAGATGCTCGTTCCCTTTGATGTCGACCCATTCGCTGCGAAGAGGAATCGAATCCGCGGCTGTCGGCAGTCGATTGCAGTCGACGACCAGTCGCGAATAGTTCTGCATGATCAGTGTGGCATCGAGTCTTTCGCTCAAGAGTTGTGCAACACGGAGCGCACCGATGTCCCAGGCAATGTGACTGGACAGCTCTGTGTGAGACAGTCCCAGCGTTCCCAGCGCCTTCGGAATTCGTGCGCTCGCGTGATCGCAGGTCAGTACGAAATCCGACATTGCCGAAGGCAACTCGATGGTCACCGGCGACGGCTCATCGACATCCAGAAGATGCAGAGATTCTTTACGCTTGGCTGCCTTCGCTGAAGTGCGCGACGTGCTCATGACAGTGTCCAGCGAAGCGGGCTGCGCAGATTCATCTGCTGCTGTCCCTGGACGTACTGATGCGGGTCGAAGCGGCAAAATCGCACATAAGCAATGGATACAGAAACTTGGGGCCGGTGCATGCAGTGAACCAGATACGCGCCGAACTCTGACGCTACCCAGCATGCGCTTTACGCGAGCGAGCTGCTTGCCTACGAGCGCTGACCCAGCGAGCGCGAGAATAAATGGGTCATGCTCGCCACAGCCGCGCGTTCATCGTGCGGGCGTAAATAAAGCAGCTCCGCGTCCTCGCAAAACGCCGCGCAGAAACATAATCACAAGAGCCCACGCGACAAAGCCAAGCGCAGCAAGCGCATACCCTGTACAGTGCCGTCAGGTCCGAACCTTTCTTTTTATCTTTCTTTTGACCGGCGCGTTCTGCGCATTTCGGTCAACTCAAGTAAACCGAATCGTTTCCATACCGACGCGAGCAGTGTGTGTTCGCCGTCTTTCATACGCGTTGCACGCCGCGATCATTTCGCGATTCGCGTTTACCAGTGAGTGAGATCAATGAGCAAATTATACGTTGGCAATTTACCGTTCTCGGCGACCGAAGACGCCGTCCGCACGCTGTTCTCGCAGCACGGCACCGTCGACTCTGTCGCCATGATCATGGATCGCGACACGGGACAACCGCGCGGTTTCGCTTTCGTCGAAATGCCGAACTCGGATGCGGCGCGCGCGATGCAGAATCTGAATGGCCAGGACATGGGTGGTCGTGCGCTCAAGGTCAACGAGGCACAGGACAAACCTCGCGGCGGCAACGGAAGCTTCGCTTCACGTCGCTAAAGGGCTTTTGAAGGCCTGCACAGCCTCTGGCATGTGCAGGCCTTCGTGCATTCCATTTCTTCGCTCGAGAGAGATGGGATTCACTTTCATGTGCCTCGCATCCCTTCGATGCTCGAGCCAACGCTTACTTCTTCGGCTCTTCCGCGAGACGCCCAAAATCACCTTGCTTGTTAGCGGCCATCCACGCTGCGACTGCGTAGGCCGCTACCGATTGATCGAGCACCTTGCGATCAATCTGCGTGAGCGTGTCATTCGCGGTGTGATGCACATCGAAGTAGCTGTTCGCATCCAGAGCCAGATCTAAAACAGGTACGCCGGCATCGCGTAGTGGTCGTATGTCCGAGCCGCCACCCGCTTCATTGCCACCGGCTTCGACCTTCAACGGCTCCAATACTTTTTGGATCTGTGCGATTGCGGGAAGGGACTCTGGGGTCACTCGGGATTCGATGCGCCACACTGGGCCTTGTCCCAGATCTGCTTCGAGCGCGACGACGTGCTTGCTGATTTCATCGCCTACGATCTTCGCGTACTCGCGCGCGCCTGAGAGCCCGAATTCCTCATTCGCATACAGCACCACGCGAATCGTTCGCGAAGGTTTGCGATTCAACTCACCGATTGCGCGTGCTGCTTCCATGACGATTGCAACGCCCGCGCCGTCATCGATCGCACCATGACCCAAGTCCCACGAATCCAGATGCGCACCTAACAACACAATCTCAGCGGCGCGATCAGTTCCTGGAATCTCAGCGATGACATTGGCCGACCACGCGGGAGGCAGATCTCGAGCTGTCGAACGGAGTCGCATACGCACTGGCTTCCCGCTTTGTACCTGTCGCGACAACAGGTCCGCATCCGGATTGGAAATCGCGAACGCCGGAATGCGGGGTGCATCCGTGCGATAGACGAGTGAGCCGGTGTGAGCGACGCGATCAGGGGATGTGCCCACGGAACGAATCACGAGTGCGGCAGCGCCGAGTTTGGCTGCGACGCTCGGACCTTGCGTGCGAATTGCAACTGTCGATGCGTAGCCCGACACGTCACGCGTCCGTGGCATGCGCTGATCGATATAGACGATCTTGCCGTTCACGATGTCGGGAGTGAGGGCATTCAATGCCTCGAGCGAGGTCACCATCACGACGACTGCTTCGATTCCCTCTTCGGAGGTACCGACACTGCCACCGAGGGTGGCCGCAGTCAGACTCTGCGGGAACGGCGCGAGGATCGAGGCTTCTGTGGAGCCGCGAATCCATCTCGGCACCAGCACATCCTGCGAGCGCACGTTTGCAAAGTGGAGGTTGCCTAATCGATTAAGAGCCCAGCGGACCGCAGCCGCATCACCCGCTGAACCAGCTGAACGCGGACCTACTTCCGTGACCAGTGAGCTGACGTGCTCATAGGCCTGTGTTCCTGCGAGCGCCTGGTCGCGTAAGGTCGCTGCGGTGGCCAGGTCCTGTTCGGACCAATCGGCCGCGTGCGAGGTGGGGAAGACGCCCACAATCGACAACGACGCCGCGACCACGGCCAAGCCCAAGGCCATTACTTTCATTTCAGGGATCTCCTCGTTCCTGTGCCCGTTGGCTGGGGCAAGCTTATGTTGCGTTGTGTATATAATGCCTTCGTCCCCAAGCTCTTGGGCCGCAGAGCGACTCCGAGACCTCACGGGACGGTTGGGCCATCGGGCTTGAACGAGCACGGCGGCGACCAGCACAAGAAGCAAAGGCGAACAGTTTCAAGAACCGCATCAAGCGCTCGGGCATCAAGAGGTCATGGGAAAAGACATCGAACTTGCCATTTTGTTTGCCGACGTCGTCGGCAGCACGCGCATCTATGAGGTCATGGGTGACCTGCGGGCGCGCGACATGGTGCTCACCTGTGTCGAGATCATGCGTTCGGCCACTGAGCAGAATCATGGCACCGTCATCAAGACGATCGGTGACGAAATCATGGCGACATTCCCGACCGCCAATGACGCATTGAATGCGGCCAGCAGGATGCAGCACGACATTCGCACCCACTCTGAATTGAAGGTCGAAGGCCAGGCCATCGCGATTCGCATCGGCGGTCATTTCGGCCCTGTTGTTCTTGAGAACCGCGACATTTTCGGTGCAGCGGTGCATACGGCAAATCGAATGACCAGCCAGGCGAAGGCAGGGCAGGTGATGATCACGGGCGCGATGGTCGAGCGACTCGCGCCGGAATGGCAATCGGCTGTCCGGCAGATCGATGTAGCAACGCTCAAGGGCAAGACCAGCGAGGATGAGCTCTACGAGGTCCTCTGGCAGAAGGAAGATGCAACGAGCATGTTGCCGGCGATCGCACTGAGCGCTGCCGTTTCACGTGAGAAGCAGCGGCCGCGTCGCTTGCGGGTGAAGTTTCTTGGCCAGGAAATCACGATCGACGATACGAGAAGCAATATTACGATCGGTCGTGCCGAAGAGAACGATGTCGTCGTCAAAGGCAATCTGATCTCGCGACTGCACGCGCGCATCGAATTCAGTCGCAACAAATTCCTGCTCGTCGATCAGAGCACCAATGGCACTTTCGTGACGACCAAGGAAGGCGAGGAAGCGTTCGTACGCCGCGACAGCATGCTGCTCAAAGGCGAGGGCATGATCGGCTTCGGTCGCGTTCCTGAAAGTGGCTCGTCTTTGACTCTGCGTTACGCCTGCGAGGAGTAGCTCGCCCGGGTCGGCGCAGCAGTCGAGGGCGGCGGTCGGTCGTCAGCATCATCAAGTCGACTTCGCACTTCTCGTAATTGCTCGCGCAGTTGAGGCGGCACTCGATCTCCAAACTCGTCCAGGTAATGGGCGATCGCCTCGACTTCCTGATGCCATGCAGACGTATTCACGGAAAGGAGCGTTGCGAGTGCGTCGGGCGAAACATTGAGTCCTTTCGTGTCCAGTCCATCCGCGGTGGGCAGATATCCGATTGGTGTGTCGACCGCATCGACGCGCTCCTCGCAGCGATCTGCGATCCAGCGAAGCACTCGCAAATTTTCGCCATAGCCTGGCCACAGAAATCGTCCGTGCGAATCCTGGCGGAACCAATTCACGTGAAAGATTCGGGGAAGGCGGTCGGTTCTGTTCGCGAACGAGAGCCAGTGACTCCAGTAATCACCGAAGTTGTAGCCACAGAAAGGCTTCATGGCCATGGAGTCGCGGCGAACGACGCCCATCTGTCCGACGGCAGCCGCGGTGGTTTCCGATGCCATACCTGCACCAATCAGAACACCGTGTGCCCAGTCACGCGCCTCGTAAACCAATGGGGCGACTTCGCGGCGGCGACCACCAAACAGAATGGCGGAAATGGGCACACCTTCGGGCGCTTCGGCCATGGTCGAATACACCGGATTGTGTTTGGCCGAAACGGTGAACCGCGAATTGGGATGTGCAGCGGGGCCCTGACCTGAATACGGTTTGCCTTGCCAATCGAGAGCCGGCGCACCGCTGTCCATGCCTTCCCACCACGGACCGCCTTCCTCAGTCAACGCGACGTTGGTGAAGATCGTGTCGTGTTGGATCGTGTCGTACGCATTCGCGTTGGTTTTGCGATTCGTGCCAGGCACGACACCGAAGTAGCCCGCTTCAGGATTGATCGCCCGGAGTTGGCCGTCGGTGCCGACGTGCAACCAGCAGATGTCGTCACCGACAGTCCAGATCTTCCAACCTTTCATCGATGCGGGAGGAACCAGCATGGCAAGGTTGGTTTTGCCGCATGCAGAGGGGAATGCGCCCGCGATGTAGTGGGTGCGACCTTCCGGACTTTGCAGCCCCATGATGAGCATGTGCTCAGCCAGCCAACCTTCTGAGCGTGCCTGCCAGCTTGCTATGCGTAAGGCGTGACACTTCTTTCCCAGCAATGCATTTCCGCCGTAGCCGGAACCCACGCTCTTGATCAGCAGCTCTTCCGGAAAATGCATGATGAAGCGTCGTTCAGGGCTCAGATCACCCGTGGAGTGCAGGCCTTTTACGAAGCTGCCGTCGCGTTCGATACGTCGCAAAGCTTCATTGCCCATGCGAGTCATGACCCGCATGCTTGCGACCACGTACGGGCTGTCGGTGATTTCGACTCCACAGCGCGCATACGGCGAATCGATGGGGCCCATGCAATAGGGCACGACATACAGCGTGCGACCCTTCATCGCGCCATCGAACAGAGCATCGATGCGCTGATGCGCCTCGTCTGGGTTCATCCAATGATTGTTGGGGCCTGCGTCTTCACGAGAGCTCGTGCACACGAAGGTGAGATGCTCGACCCGAGCGACGTCGGACGGATGAGAACGATGCAGATAGCAGTTCGGGTGGGTCCGCGGGTTGAGCTTGATAAGATCGCCGCTGGCCAGCATGCCCTCGATAAGTCGGGTGTTCTCTTCTTCGGAGCCGGTGCACCAGTAGATCGAGTCAGGTTTGGTCAGTCGCGCAACATCCTCAACCCAAGTCTTCAAAGCCAGGTTCATGCTCATTGCGATCCAATCCTCAGTCCAGTTCGCAGTTCCGCACGTCGCGACAAAAAAGCATACCCGCGATTATACGGAGCGGTTTGGGCGTGTTCGCGATCGATGCATGATCTCAGAAGTGTGTCATAACCCTCTGAATGTAAGTTCCCTTTTGAGCCCGCTGATTAACTTAACTGTTCTCCGATCCGATTCCGTTCGCTGTGCTGCATCGTGAAATGATCCCGACAGCGCTCGACAGTTTGAGGGCTGGAGGCGTGCTTCTCGCTCTGGTGCTTTGCTTCGCCTCCTGCGTGTCGTCGGCTGCTTCGCCCATGCCTGATGGACTCGAAATCTCGCTAGTGGCTGAAGTTCGCCAGGAGGTCGAGTTGTCGCCCGGACGTCGAGTTGTGCGATTGATGCCGGCGCAGGTGCTGCGACAGGGCCAGGAGATTTTTTATACCGTGCGCATTCGCAATACCTCGGCAACTCCAGCCCCGAATGTCGAGGTGGTACAGCGCATTCCGCAGAACACGAGCTACGTGTCGAACTCAGCGGCCGGCCCAGGTGCGGAGATCGCGGTGTCAGCGGACGGTGGTATGACGTTCGGCAGAGAAGGTGAAGTGATCGTGACCGATCAATCGGCTGTCGCACTCGCAGGACGCTCCGGAGAGGGAAGTTCTGCTCTGACCCGACCGGCGACAGCGCGGGACTACACGCACCTGCGTTGGCGATTGCGCAACCCATTGGCGCCAGGTGCCGTCGCGCTGGCGCGCTTTCGTGCGGTGTTCCTCTAGATGCACGAGTGGGATGAAATCTTTGGCAGCGATGGTCCTCTTGCGCGGGCAGTTCCCGGCTTCACGGTGCGAGTTGAACAGATCGCGATGGCCGAAGAGGTCGCAGGTGCTCTGCGCTCGCGAGGCCGATTGGTCGTCGAAGCTGGAACAGGCACGGGAAAAACCTATGCGTATCTGGTGCCCGTGCTGCTTTCCGGCAAACGCGTCATTGTCTCGACAGGCACTCGCACATTGCAGGATCAGTTGTTTCGTCGCGATCTGCCTACGGTGACTGCTGCGCTCGGCCGACCTGTGCGTGTCGCACTGCTGAAAGGACGCGCCAACTATCTATGTCTGCATCGCCTCGAGCTTGCAGAACAGCAAGCTCTTTCTCGCGGGTTGCGCAAAGAAGTCGCAACCGCGCTTCCCTACGTTCGCGATTGGTCTCGCATCACGCAACAAGGTGACATCGCAGAGCTCTCGCAGTTCGGTGAAGCGGAACCCGTATGGCCATGGGTGACATCCAATCGCGATAACTGCGTGGGAACCGAATGCCCGGTGTTCGATCGCTGCCATGTCATGCGCGCGCGACGCGAGGCACAGGCTGCGGATGTCGTGATCGTGAACCATCATCTGCTGATGGCTGATCTGGTATTGAAGGAAGAAGGATTCGGCGATCTGTTACCCGGCGCCGATGCGATCGTGATCGACGAGGCGCATCAACTGCCGGAAGTAGCGTCGATGTTTCTGGGATTCGCAGTGTCCAATCGGCAGATCGAAGCGCTTGCTCGCGATCTCATGTCCGAGCTCGTGTTGAATGCAGCACCAACGGATGCAGCGACATCATTCACGCAATCCGTGGAGCGCAGATTATTCGACCTGCAGGACGCGATCGGCACAGGCAACGAGCGCATCGAATTCGCACAATGGTCCAGCGCCACGGTCGAGGCGTTGGAGTCTCTCGAGTTTGCTCTCAAAGATATCGTCAAGCTTTTGAGCAATGTATCGGAAGGCGCCACGGGACTCACCTCCGTGCGGCGACGTGCCGCGGAATTGAGCTCGCGTCTCGCATTGATCCTTGATCACGGAGAGGATCACGCGACTTCGAGTGTGCGATGGGCTCAGCAAAGCCGCATCGGAGTCTCCGTTCACTACGTGCCTGTGGACATTGCGAAGCAACTGGGTGAGCTCATTGCCGCACATTCGGGCGCATGGATCTGTACCTCTGCGACGCTCGCTGTCGGTGACAACTTCGAGCATTTCATTCGGCGAGTTGGGATTGAAGACCCTGTGACAGTGCGACTCGAAAGTCCGTTCGACTTCGCTCAGCAGGCGTTGCTGTATCTGCCCAAAGCGCTGGATCCTCCTTCGTCGCGCCGCTACACGCAGCAAGTGGTCGAAGCCGCACTGCCGGTCTTACTCGCGAGTGGTGGGCGCGCATTCATGCTGTTCACGAGTCATCGAGCGTTGCGTGAAGCCTCAGACATTTTGCTGCGCAGACTCGGACCGTCGTTGCCGTTTCCAGTGCTGGTGCACGGCGAAGCACCCCGCGAAACATTGCTGAGGCGTTTCCGAGAGCACGGCAATGCGGTGCTGTTGGGGACGAGCAGCTTCTGGGAGGGCGTGGACGTGAAAGGCACCGCGCTTTCTGTCGTGATCATCGACAAGCTGCCGTTTGCAGTGCCCGATGATCCTGTGCTGAAGGCTCGTCTCAATGCAATCGAACAGCGTGGCGGCAATCCCTTCCTCGAAGAGCAGATCCCGCAGGCAGTGATTGCGTTGAAGCAGGGGGTCGGTCGATTGATTCGGGATCAGGAGGACTTCGGCGTCATCATGCTGTGCGATCCACGCGTGAGAACGCGTCCCTACGGCCGTATGTTTTTAGAAAGTCTGCCGCCGATGCCCATGACTCAGGCTGTCGATGAAGTCGCGCAATTCCTGCAGTCGCGGCTTGCAGGAGTCGGTCTGCATGTTCCAACTGAGGCACGCGTCTCGTGAAAGTCCTCGCGATAGACGCTGCAACTGAACGCTGTTCGGTCGCGCTACGTGTCGATGGCGATGTGTTCGCACGCGAAATCGAAACACCCCGCGGTCACGCCGATCTGATCCTGCCGATGGTTCAAGAGGTTTTGGTGGAAGCGGGAATTACCTTGCGCCAACTGGACGGGATTGCTTACGGACG
>JBJMWN010000434.1:0-14408 GCA_045810085.1 Povalibacter sp.
TGGGAAACGACCATCAATCCAAGCTCGCGGCGTTTGAGTCAGGTGCGCATCGAAGATGCGCTGGCAGCGAACGACATTTTCGCGACGCTGATGGGCGACCAAGTAGAGCCGAGGCGCGAGTTCATCGAGAAGAACGCGCTGGCAGTGTCGAATCTGGATATTTAAGTATTCTAATCTAGTTGTGCATCGCGCCTAGGGAACGATGCTTGACTCGTAAGAAAAACTAAGTCGGCAGCGGAGCAGAAGCTCCGCTGCTCTCACTCGACACGCGAGGCTCCATCGCTGCCAGTCTGGTCTCAATCCAGCTACGAACCTCTTCGTTGATTTCGCGCGGGTCTCTTCCCGCGGCCTCGATCGGCGGCCCGATTGCGACCTGAATGACTCCGGCTTTCTTGATCCACCCACGGCGCGGCCAGAAGTAGCCGGCGTTGTGGGCGACAGGAATAATTTTGCATCCGGTCCGCGAGGCCAGCAGAGCGCCGCTCACCCCGTATTTCCGCTTCTCTCCGGGCGCGACGCGTGTGCCTTCCGGAAACACCAGGATCCAAAAGCCTTCCTTGAGCCGCTGCCTACCCTGATCCAGGACCTGGTTGACTGCGGAGGCGCCCGCTTTCCGATTGATGGCGATAGGCCGGAGAAACTTCAGCGCCCAGCCTACCAGTGGGATCCACATCAACTCGCGCTTGAGCACCCATGACTGCGCCGGAAAGATTCCAGCCTGCGCGATGGTCTCCCAAGCGGATGAGTGCTTCCACATCGAGATGTGCGCACCCGGCACGATGTTCTCGGTGCCCTCAACCGTATACGTCAACCCGCAGAGCACTTTGAGCATCCACAACTGCACGCGCGACCAGCTGCGAGCGACGCCATACAAGCGATGACCGGGTAGCCACGACAGCGCCACGACCGCAACCGCGTAAAGCAAGGTGCCGATGAACAACCAGCTGGTGTAGAGAAGGGAACGTAGCAGGCGCACAGCCGAACTCCATCAGCCGGGCAAACGAGACAAGTCTGCGATCTGCAGAAAAACGCCGCGCAGTCGCACCAAGAGCGCGAGTCGGTTGGCGCGAACGTCAGCATCCTCCGCCATGACCATCACGGTATCAAAAAACCGATCGACCGCCTCACGCAAGCTGGCCAGGTGAGTCAATGCTGCTTCGTATTCTCTGCGTGCCAACAACGGATTCACGGCTCGTTCTGTAGTCAGCACTTGTTCAAACAGCGTTCTCTCGGCTGGCTCTTTCAGACGTTCCGACTCTACTGCGCCAGAGTTTGCTTCTGGTGCCTTGCGCAGAATGTTCGCAATACGCTTGTTGGCACTTGCCAAGCTCTCGGCGTGCGGCAACATCAGGAACGACTTGAGCGCGCGCAACCGCATGTCGATATCGTGGGGTGACAGTGCGCGGCTGCCGATCACCGCATCGAACATCTCCGTCGTCACTCCGCTGGTCTCATCTTCCAGATAAGAACTGCGCAGACGCTCCAGTAAGTAGACCCAAATGTCATTGACCACGTCGCTGCCGACCGGTACTGGTTGCAACGAGGCGGCAAACTCGACGAGCTGATGAAGGTCGATATCGAGCTCTCGCTCGGCGCAGATTCGAAGCACACCCAGTGCTGCGCGCCTCAACCCGAACGGATCGCGTGTGCCCGAGGGCTTTTGACCGATAGCAAAAATCCCGGCCAAAGTGTCCAGCTTGTCAGCCATGGAAAGCGCCACACCTGTGCGCGTCGATGGCAACTGATCGCCCGAGAAGCGCGGCCAGTACTGTTCCTCGATTGCGGCGGCGACTTCTGGCGGTTCGCCATCATGAAGTGCGTAATAGCGACCCATCAAACCTTGGAGCTCCGGGAACTCACCCACGAGTGAGGTCAGCAGATCGCATTTGCAGATCTCTCCTGCTCGCGCTGCGAGTGCAGCGTCACTGCGGACGATCTCGGCAATGTGAGTTGCGAGTTGCGTAACGCGCTGAGCCTTGTCAAACACCGAGCCGAGCTTGTTTTGAAACGTTACGGCCTTGAGCGATTCGCGCCTGCTGTCGAGACGCTGCTTGCGATCTGTCTCCCAGAAGAATGCAGCATCCGCTAAGCGAGGTCGCACGACACGCTCGTTGCCATCTCGAACTTTGCTGGGATCGCGACTTTCGATGTTGGCGACGGTGATGAAAGCATTGACTAATCTTGCATCCGCTCCACGAACGGGAAAGTAGCGTTGATGATCCTGCATGGTCGCGATGAGTACTTCAGCGGGCAGGTCCAGATAACGCTCCTCGAAACGACCTGCTAGCGGCACTGGCCATTCGACCAGCGAAGTCACCTCATCGAGCAGCGCGGGCTGGATCACAGCTGAGCCGTGGAGCGATTGCGCAATTTCATTCACTTTGCCGCGAATGATTTCACGGCGCTCGTTGATGTCGGCAATCACGTGCGCCTTCTCGCGAAGTATCTCGACGTATTTTGCGGGGCTGGTGATCGCGATCGGTTCCGGGGCATGAAACCGGTGACCGCGCGAATGCTTGCCTGCGGCGATGCCAAGCACCTCAGCTTCGATCACATTCGCGCCGAAGAGCATCACGACCCAATGCACAGGCCGCACGAATTCCTGAGATCCATTTCCCCATCGCATGCGCTTCGCGATGGGTAATCGATCCAGCGAAGTCGTGACGAGACCAGGGATCAAGCTTTGCGTCTGCGCACCTGGCTTGATGCCCACGAACTGCAGAACCTTGCCCTTGGGCCCGTCGACCTGCTGCAACTCTTCGAGCTTAACGCCGCAAGATGCCGCAAAGCCCAAAGCCGCTTTCGTAGGTTGACCCGAAGCATCGTAGGCATTCGCGATTGCAGGACCTTGCCGTTTGATCTCCTGATCAGGCTGCTGTTCCGAAACGGCGCTGATTCTGACTGCAAGCCGACGAGGAGTAGCGAACCACTCCACAGCACCGTGCTTCACGTTCGAGCTGTCTAGACCCGCTTCGACGCCAGTGGCAAACGCCTGCGCCAAAACGAACAGTGACTTGGGGGGCAACTCTTCCGTGCCGATCTCAACGAGCAAATCGCGCTTGCTCATGCGGAGGCACTCCCGCCCGTGCCGCGAGCAAGCATGGGGAAGCCCAGCGCCTCACGTGATTTGTAATAGGTCTCCGCAACGTTCTTGGCGAGAGCTCTGACTCTGAGAATGTAATTCTGCCGCTCGGTGACGGAGATGGCTTTGCGGGCATCCAGAAGGTTGAAGGTGTGTGAGGTCTTCAGCATCTGTTCGTAAGCGGGCAATGCCAAGCCATGCTCAAGAAGTGTCTTGCAGGCAGTCTCGTGATCCTGGAAGTGCCGAAACAGCATTCCCGTATCAGCGACTTCGAAATTGTATTTCGACTGCTCGACTTCGTTCTGGTGATACACATCGCCGTAGGTCACGCGACCAAACGGCCCATCGGCCCAGACGATATCGAAGATGCTCTGCACGCCTTGCAGATACATCGCCAATCGCTCGAGGCCATACGTGATCTCGCCCATGACCGGGCGACAGTCAAGACCACCGACCTGCTGGAAGTAAGTGAACTGAGTAACTTCCATACCGTTGAGCCAGATCTCCCAGCCCAGGCCCCAGGCGCCCAAAGTGGGTGACTCCCAGTTGTCCTCCACCAATCGAATATCGTGCGTCAGCGGGTCGAACCCGAGCATTGCGAGCGAGCCCAGGTACAAATCCACAATGTTGCCCGGGGACGGCTTCAGCACGACTTGAAACTGGTAGTAGTGCTGAAGACGAAATGGATTGTCACCGTACCGACCGTCGGTCGGACGTCGCGAGGGCTGAACGTAAGCAGCACTCCAGGGCTCAGGGCCCACAGCTCGAAGCAGCGTGGCCGTGTGAAAGGTGCCCGCGCCCATTTCCATGTCGTACGGCTGCAGGACGACACACCCCTGCTTCGCCCAATAGTTCTGCAGGGCCAGGATCAGGTCCTGGAAGGTTTGCGGCGGCGGTGGGGTTTTCGGTGGGGCCATATCTCAGGTACACGCACGTGCCTCGTGGGCACGAAAAGCGCGCGAGTATACCTGCTGCTCCACAGTGCCCATTGGGACGTAAGCCCAAGCGGCGAGTCGTGCGGAGGTCCGGCGGGAACTTGCACCGATTTCGATCTGCCACTCGGCAAGTTGCACTATGATTGTGCGTCCCTGCTCGCTGCCCCAGCATCGCCGCCCGTCAAATCCAATGACTTGCGCCATGACGGTGCGATGGCATGGAACCTGCAATTTCGCGGATCCAGATCCCCTGAATAAACCTACGGCGTCGTAACAGCGAGCGGCCCGAGGTCAATCAATCTCGCTGTTTACCGGAGGAGAACTCAATGACGACCCCCGCTGAAGTCCTCAGCATGTTGAAAGAGAAGGAAGTCACCTTTGTCGACTTGCGCTTCACGGACACGCGCGGCAAGGAACAGCACGTGACCGTACCTGCTCACACCATCGACGCAGGTTTTTTCGACGACGGAAAGATGTTTGACGGCTCCTCCATTGCTGGCTGGAAAGGCATTAACGAGTCCGACATGGTGCTGATGCCGGATGCAACCACCGCGGTGTTGGATCCTTTCTTCGAAGAGAAAACTCTGATCATTCGCTGCGACGTGCTCGAGCCCTCGACGATGCAGGGTTACGAACGCGACCCGCGCTCCATCGGTAAACGCGCTGAGGCCTATTTGAAGTCCTCTGGTATCGGTGAAAAGGCGCTGTTCGGTCCAGAAAACGAGTTCTTCATTTTCGATAACGTGCGCTATGGCACGAACATGTCGGGTTCCTTCTTCGACATCGAGTCTGTCGAAGCAGCGTGGAGCTCAGGCAAGAACTACGAAGATGGCAACAAGGCGCATCGCCCCGGCGTGAAGGGTGGTTACTTTCCTGTCCCACCGGTCGATTCGTTCCAGGATCTGCGCTCAGCCATGTGCTTGGCACTCGAAGAGCTGGGCATGAAGGTCGAAGTGCACCACCACGAAGTCGCAACTGCAGGTCAGTGCGAAATCGGCGTCAACGCAAACACGCTGGTGCGCAAAGCAGACGAAGTGCAGATGCTGAAGTACGCGATCCACAACGTGGCGCACGCGTACGGCAAGACCGTGACGTTCATGCCGAAGCCTCTGGTCGGCGACAACGGCAGTGGCATGCACGTGCATCAATCGATCTCCAAAGACGGCAAACCGCTCTTTGCCGGCGACAAATATGCAGGCCTGTCGGATCTCGCGCTCTATTACATCGGCGGCATCATCAAGCACGCGAAGGCAATCAACGCGTTCACGAATGCCAGCACGAACAGCTACAAGCGTCTGGTCCCAGGGTTCGAGGCGCCGGTCATGCTGGCGTATTCCGCCCGTAATCGTTCAGCGTCGATTCGTATTCCCTGGGTATCGAGCCCGAAGGGTCGCCGCATCGAAGTGCGCTTCCCGGATTCCACGGCCAATCCGTATCTCGCGTTCGCGGCGATGCTGATGGCGGGCCTTGATGGCATTCAGAACAAGATTCATCCAGGCGAAGCTGCGGACAAGGATCTGTACGACCTTCCGCCGGAAGAAGCGAAGAACATCCCTGAAGTCTGCTACTCGCTTGAGCAAGCGTTGCAGGCACTGGATGCAGATCGCGGCTTCCTGAAGGCGGGTGGCGTGTTCACGGACGATGTCATCGATGCATACATCGCATTGAAGATGCAGGAAGTGACCAAGGTGCGGATGTCGACGCACCCTCTCGAGTTCGAGTTGTACTACAGCGTCTGAAGCACACAGGCGCCGGATCTTCGATCCGGCGCCTGTGGCCGCGCGGTAGTTCCGGTGACGGCGTTCACACAATGTCGTCCCTGATTTTGTCAGCCCGGAGCGAAGTGGATATGCTCGAACCCCATGCGCACTACGCTTTTTCTACTCGTCCTGCTTGCGGGCCCCGTGTTCGCTGGTCAGACAGTGTGGAAATGGGTGGACGCAGATGGGGTCACCCACTATTCGGATCGTCCGGTGCCCGGGGCCACTCGCATGGAGCTGAGCACGGGAAGCTCAGCTGGGGATTCCACGCCGTCTTCTTCGTACGGCAGTACGAACACAAGTCCCGCGGATGCCGGTCCTCCCTATCGCAACTTCGAGATCTGGAAACCCGGCAACGACGAGAACATCGTCAACACCGGTGGTCAGGTGACCGTGAATGTGCGAATCGAGCCCTCAGTGCAGCCGGGTCATACGCTTTCCCTTTATCTCGACGGTCGGTTGATCGAAGGATCTCAGGGCAACTCGACGTCCTTCGAACTTCCGAATGTTCCGCGAGGTACCCACTCAGTCACTGCGGTGGTCACGGACGGCAATGGGAGGCGAGTTCAGGAAACCGGGGCAGTAACCTTCCACGTTCGCCAGGAATCGACTGCTCAGCCGCCAGTCGGCCCCGCGTTGCGTCCGCCGCCGAAGCCGCAGCCTCGCGCCGGCAACAAGATGCAAACTTCGCAGCCAACGTATGTGGCGTTGAATTCGACGCGAACGAAAACTATCGATCCCGCGACCAATCGACCGGTTGTCGCGAAGCCCTCAACCAGCAAGCCGACCACGCCCGGCCCGCACGCGAGCAAGTAGCCTCGCGTCTCTTCTCTTCCGAGACACGCGCTCACTCCCCGCTTGCGGCGAGTGTTCGTCAAGCCGTTTTCATAACGGCCGTCGTGGGGTGACGCGTACTCATGGTTGCATATCTGGCAAGCATTCCCAGACTCGTCATGGCTGATCCGGATCGCATCCTCGACGGGTTGAGCACCAGCATCCTGATCGTGGATGGAGCTCAGGCACTTATCTATCTCAACGTCGCTGCCGAAACGCTATTCGGCGTGAGCCGAAATCAAGTTCGCGGCCGACCCCTCGCTGAACTCTTGGTCGATGCGAGTGCCTTGAGCGCAGTCGTCGGCCGGGCGGTCGAAACGTGGCGTCCGATTTCAAGGCGTGAGCTCGCGTTGCGTCCCGTGTACGGTGACACCGAACTCATCGTCGATTGCAACGTTGCGCCATTCGAAGAGGCCGGCACACCGTCCGCGGTGTTGATCGAGATCAGCGATGGCACTCAGCACCAGCGCATCACTCGTGAGAACGCACTGCTCACCCAGATAGGTGGAAGCCGCGCGATGATTCGCCAACTCGCACACGAGATCAAAAACCCCCTCGGTGGTTTGCGCGGCGCAGCTCAGCTTCTCGAGAGACAGCTCGCTGATGCATCGATGCGCGAATACACCTCCGTCATCATCAGTGAAGCGGATCGATTGGCGACACTGGTCGATACGTTGCTCGGCCCGGGTCATCATCCACGCAAAGAGTCGGTCAATATTCACGAGCTCTTGCAGCACGTCGGCCACCTACTCGCGGCGGATGCGCCACCTAACGTCACGATTGATCGCGACTACGATCCGAGTCTGCCGCCGCTTCTATTGGATCGTCATCAGATCATCCAAGCGATGCTGAATCTGGGACGCAATGCGGCGCAGGCGCTCGCATCGAAGGGCGCTGTGGGCGGTCGCATCACATTGCGAACGCGCGCGCTCACGAACGAAAACATCGGCACGCGGCGTTATCGACTCGTCGCGTGCGTGCAATTCGAAGACAGCGGCCCAGGTGTTCCCGAACACCTGCGCGACACACTCTTTTACCCGCTCGTGACTGGGCGTGTAGACGGAACCGGACTGGGGCTTGCAGTGGCGCAGGATCTCGTCAGCCGTCATGACGGACTCATCGAGTTTGAGAGCCGTCCAGGTTTGACCACTTTCACTATTTTGCTGCCATTCCATGCTCCAGATGCCAACTAAGCCTCTTAACGTGTGGCTCGTCGATGACGATGCCTCCATTCGGTGGGTTCTCGAACGTGCCTTGCGGCAAGGAGGCATGGCTCCGACCGCATTCGATCACGCTGATTCAGCGCTCGCAGCGTTGCGTCGCGACCGACCCGATGTGCTGATCACTGACATTCGCATGCCGGGCCGCAGCGGCTTGGAATTGCTCACCGAAATTCATGACAGCCAGCCCGAGTTGCCGGTCATTGTGATGACTGCACATTCCGATCTGGACAGTGCGGTCGCCGCGTATCAAGGCGGCGCTTTCGAATATTTGCCGAAGCCGTTCGATATCGACCAGGCCGTTGATCTGGTGCGTCGGGCAGCTCAGCAGAAGGAGCGTGTTGAAGAAGTCAGCACGGAGCCGCGCCGCATTCCCGAAATGCTGGGTCAGGCGCCAGCAATGCAGGAAGTGTTTCGCGCAATCGGTCGGCTCTCACGCTCGAGCATGACTGTGTTGATCACCGGCGAATCGGGCACAGGTAAGGAACTGGTCGCACGCGCATTGCATCGGCACAGCCCACGTGCGAACAAGGCATTCATCGCGCTGAACACCTCCGCTTTCACGGCGGATTTGCTCGAGTCTGAATTGTTCGGACACGAGAAGGGCTCCTTCACGGGTGCCGATGCGTTGCGTCGGGGTCGCTTTGAACAGGCTGATGGCGGCACGCTCTTCCTCGATGAAATCGGCGACATGTCTCCGCAGCTGCAAACGCGTTTGTTGCGTGTACTTGCTGAAGGTGAGTTCTATAGAGTTGGCGGACAAGTGCCGGTTCGGGTGGACGTGCGCGTGATCGCAGCGACTCACCAGGCGCTTGAAGAACGCGTGAAACAAAACATGTTCCGCGAAGACCTGCTGCATCGGCTGAATGTGATTCGCATCGAAGTGCCGCCGCTGCGCCAACGACGCGAAGATATTCCGGAATTGTTGATTCACTACCTCGATGCTGCTGCGATTGAGCTTGGTGTCGAGGTCAAGACGCTTTCTCCCGAAGCAAATGCCGTTCTCTCGAGTTTCGAGTGGCCCGGTAACGTTCGGCAGCTTGTAAATACGTGCCGGCGATTGACTGTTACTGCCCCGGGTCGAGAGATCAAGGCCGAAGACATTCCGACCGATCTTGGCGGAGTTCCCGGACCCGCAAAGCTTCAGGACGAATGGACCCGTCAACTGATGAGTTGGGCCGACAAGCGCCTGGCCGCGGGTGAAACACCGCTGCTCGACGATGCGATGCCAGAGTTCGAGCGCACGTTGATTCGTGCGGCGCTCCGCAAAGCGGAAGGCGGCAGACAGGAAGCAGCACGATTGCTCGGCTGGGGCCGCAACACGCTCACACGCAAGCTGAAAGAGCTTGCGATGGATGACGAGTAGTCAGTAGTGAACTGAGCGGTGAGCAGCAAGGATCATCACCGCTCTTATTGAGATTGCCGCCGGTAAGCGGCGAACCTGAGGCGCTCGGCTAATCGAGCGCTGCGACTGAGATTGATGAGAGTTTCACGACAGTCAGCGCGCGCTCCTCGGTGAACTGCGCGTCCGCCGCAGTCGTACGCAATCACAGCGTCTGGTTGATTGCTTCTCCCGCAGACTGCATCCTGCGATGGATTCACAAGTCCATCGCCCATGTTGCATCTGATCCTCTATCAACCTGAGATTCCGCCGAATACCGGCAATGTTATTCGACTCAGTGCGAATGCCGGTGCACGACTACACCTGATCAAGCCTATTGCGTTCGACCTGAGCGAAAAAGCGGTTCGTCGCGCAGGTATGGATTACGCAGAGCTTGCTCATGTGGAGCAGTGGGATTCGCTCGATCAATGTTTGCAGCAACTGAGCGCGCCGCGGTGGTTCGCGATATCGACTCGAGGCATCACTCGATATGACCAGGTTGCATTTCAGGACGGTGATGCGCTGGTCTTTGGTCCGGAAACGCGGGGATTGCCGCCAGAGATATTGGATCAGTGTCCGCCAGCGCAGCGATTGCGAATTCCCATGCGACCCGGCAATCGCAGCCTCAATCTTTCCAATGCAGTCGCCGTCGTAACGTACGAAGCGTGGCGCCAGCGTGGGTTCAGCTGATCAGCCGTTTTCTGGCTTCAAGGCGCGGCTCATCAATTCCTTCACGGCTTGGCGTGGAGACAAGCCTTCGTGCACGACCCGGTAAAGCTGTTCGCAGATCGGCATCTCGACGCCGGCTCTTACCGCAACTTCTCGAACCGCGCGAGCCGCGAGCACTCCTTCAACAACTTGCCCGATCGCTTTCTGAGCAGCCGCGATGGATTCGCCAGCAGCCAGAGCAAGCCCAAACCGGCGATTGCGAGATTGGTTGTCTGTGCAGGTGAGGACAAGATCGCCTAATCCTGCGAGCCCCATGAAGGTGTCTTTGTGAGCTCCAAGCGCGACACCCAGGCGCGTCATCTCCACGAGTCCGCGAGTGATCAAAGCGATGCGCGTGTTGGCTCCAAATCCCAAGCCATCCGACAGGCCCGCGCCGATGGCAAGCACGTTCTTGATTGCACCGCCAATCTCGACACCCACCACGTCGGTTGAAGTGTACGCACGGAAATTCGAACCAGAGATTCGCTGAGCCAACGCTTGCGCGAATACGTGATCGCTCGCCGCCACAGTCATCGCCGTGGGCAAGCCCGCTCCCACTTCTCGCGCGAACGTCGGACCCGAGATCACCGCCGTCGGAACTTCAGGTCCAAGCACTTCCTGCGCGACCTGATGTGGCAGCAGACCCGTCGACAACTCGAAGCCCTTCGTGGCCCAGGCAAGCCGCACGTCTGCTCTTCGACAGTTAGCGATCTCCACCAGCATGCCGCGCAGCGCGTGGCTCGGCACGGCAATGACGAGATCCCGATGATTCGCAACGACGCGAGCAAGATCGGACTCGACCTCGAGCGCCGGGGGAAACAACGCATCAGGGAGGTAGCGTGCATTGCGGCGATCACGCGCGAGTTGATCGACATCGCGGCCCCACAGAGTAGTCGGGCAAGTTGTCCGCGCGAACTGAATTGCGAGCGCAGTTCCCCAGGAGCCTGCGCCCAGCACCGCTACAGAGCTCAGTGCAGGCGCCGGGGGTTGCCCTTGAGCCGGCGTCGCACTCATTGCTAGATGATCAGTTGACGGAACCGGCAGCTGCGGCCTGTTGCTGAGCTGCCTGAGCGCTGGCTTGAGTGAACAGCATGTCGAAGTTCACGGGTGGCAGCAGGAAGGGAGGAAAGCCACCTTTCGACAGCAGATCCGATACGACCTGACGCGCATAAGGCAGGAGATAGTTCGGGCAGAAAATTCCAAGAATTCGCTGCGCTTCGGCAGCCGGTACATTGCGCATACCGAACGCGCCGGCCTGCTGACACTCCACAAGCCACACGGTTTTGTCCGCAGACTTGGCTTCGACGCGAACTGTGAGTACGACTTCTTTCAAGTCACCGCCCAGATCGTTCGCCGAGGTGGTGAGATTCAAATTGATGGTTGGATTCGCGGCGTTCTGAGCGACCCGAGGACCCTGCGGTGCCTCGAACGAAAGATCCTTCAAGTAAACGGCCTGGGGTGCGAACTGTGGCGCGTTCGGATCGGTCTGGCCTTCGAGACCAGGAGTTACGGGTGCTTCATCAGCCATGTGCTTCAATCCTGTCGTTGAGTTGGAATCATCGTCCGCCCGAAGCGGGCTGTTACGCTAGTTCGTGCTCGCCAGCAGCTGGTCGAGCTCACCAGATCGTTCGAGCGCTGCCAGGTCGTCGTATCCCCCGACATGGCGTTCGCCGATGAAAATCTGCGGCACGGTCCGGCGGCCACTGCGCTTCATCATGGCCTCGCGCTCACGCATGTCTTCATCAACCTTGATCTCTTGTATCGGGACGCCTTTGCGTTCGAGCAAACTGCGCGCGCGCATGCAGTATCCGCAATAGGAGGTCGAATACATCACTACTTCAGCGGCGGCCATCACTTCGCTTCCTTCTTGGCGCCACCGGTCCTTACAAGAGGCAGATTCTCCTGCCGCCAGCTGCGCAATCCACCCTTGAGTGTCGCGACTTTGTTGAATCCCAAGGCTCTGAGCGCCTTTGCTGCTGTTCCCGAAGTCATGCCAGTTTCACAGCAGATCAGGACAGGCTTTTCCTTATATTTCTTCAGCGTGTCAGCCCGATCGGACACGTCTTTGGCCGGAACGTTGCGTGCATCGATGATGTGCCCCGTTTCATATTCGCCGGCGTCGCGCACGTCCAGCACGACAGCGCCCGCATTCACGAGCCTTACGGCATCCGTCGGTGCGATCAAGCTCGACCCTTTGGCACGCTCGCGCATCTCGATCACGATCGTGATAACGGCGAGAATCAGGGCGGCTCCGGCCAGCAGAGGATGGTTTGCGGTGTATTCGAACAAGCGATTCATGATTTCAAAACTGGCGCCGGACTCAGGGTCGTTCGTTTTTGGGGGCAATTGCGGATTTTGGAAGGTGCGCACCGGCAACCGGAGCCCGCTTGCCCAAAGACCCGCCCGCGAAAGGGCGCGAAGTATAGCAGCCGATTCCGAATGCACATCTCACGCCGCCCACCCCACGCTACGGGTGAGTAGTCGCACCTCATGAGGAGTCGTACGTTCTACGCACGGCTGGCGCTGACCACCCTCACCGTAATCCTGCTGTTGCTGGTAGCTGCTCAACCGCCAGCGTTGGCGGCCGCTGATCCTGCGGCAAAAGAAGCCGAACTTAAGCAGGTTCGCAGCAGGATCGAGTCCATTCGCAAGTCGATCCAGGCCGAAGCGGAGCGGCGGGATTCGTTAGCGACTCAGGTTCGTCGGGCCGATCTGGACGTACAAAGCGCAAGGCAACGGCTCACCGACGTCCGACAGCAACGGCAAGCCGCACAGGCGCGCCTTCAGGAGCTGCAAACAGAACGGACCGAGACGGAACGCAAAATCGACGACGAGCGCGAGTCCCTGGCCAACGAATTGCGAGTCGCGTACATCAACGGACGGCAGGAGCAGACCAAGCTGCTACTGAACCAGCAGAACCCGGCTCAGCTGGGACGAATGATGGTTTGGTATGCGTATTTCGGTCGAGCCCGAGCCGACCGGCTCACGGCGATCGGCGAGCATCTCGCACACATCGACCTGCTTTCCGAGAAGATCACAGCAGAGGCCGCGCAGTTGCAGGAGCTTGAGGAAGAGCAAAGCCGCCAAGTGAGCGCCCTCGCGAGCGCGCGGGACAAGCGGCGTACGACCTTGGCAGAAGTGCAGTCGCGCATACGCAATCGGAATGACGAGCTAGCCAAAGCTCAGCGCGATGCGCAGGCACTGGAAAAATTGGTCGAGCAACTGAGGAAGGCGATCCAGGAATTTCCCGATTTGGGAGATGCGCCATTCGCCAAGGTCCGCGGCAAGTTGCCTTGGCCGACCAAAGGCCCGCTTCTGGCCCGATTTGGCCAGCTACGAGCGGGTGGACCGCTCAAGTGGCAGGGCGTTGTGATCGGCGCAGATCGAGGCGCCCAAGTCCGGGCACCGTTTCCGGGAAGAGTCGTATATGCCGACTGGCTGCCCGGCCTGGGTTTGCTGCTGGTTTTGGATCATGGCGGAGGCTTCATGAGCCTGTATGGCCACAACGAACAGCTCTATCGCCGAGTCGGCGATAGAGTCAGCCCCGGCGATCTGATCTCCGTAGTCGGTGATGCCCCAGGATTTGGCAAGCCAGGCTTGTACCTTGAGATTCGCAAGGGCCGGGACACGCTGGACCCGCTTCCCTGGCTCACGAAGCCCTGATCGACGGTCTCGGATGACCTTGGGCTCGCAGAGATTCCCTTACATACGCGGATTAATATGTTATTAGCCGATATCGGGGGCAAAACTGCGGCGGACTTCAAAGAACGCCCGTAGCAAGCGGCGGAAGATCCCTGTAATACACCATGGCAGCCCGTCGCACGCGGGTGGGAACAGGCAATGGCGACCATTCTCGACGACGAAGACACGATCGAAGCGCAATCGCTGTCGACGTCGCTCGACCCGTATGGTCAGCTGATGAAGATGCTCATGCCACGCGCGCTGTGCATCGCGATCTACGATCGCATGGCCACGCCGCTGTGGCTGTCCGATGGCGCTGAAGGTCCTGATCTCCCTCAGCTCGTTGAAGAAGCCCTTAACGTCGCCCGTAGTCCCGATCCTGATCCGGCTGAGCGCGATGGTTTCGCTCGCTCGTGGGAAGGTGACACCGCTTACATTTTCATATTGCGGGAAGGTACGGAGCTGCTGGGGGCCGTCGCAATCTCATGCCGCGACGGCTCCGGTGGCACGCGTCCGTTCTCGCTGATGATGGGTTTGCTGAGACCAGCGTTGCAGGTCTTGAGTCGCGAACTCGTTACTCAGTACAACGTCGGCGACGTGCAGAAGAATCTCGCCTTGCGAGACAGTGATCTCGCGCTGCTGCTCCAAGCGAGCGGCAATGACGAGCACAACGACGACGAGAACTTCGAACAGATCATTCGCAATTGCGTCACGCACCTGGACTGCGCGTTGGGTGCGTTGTTCGTGCCCGACCGCAAACTCAATCTGTCTTACTCGGTCAGTGCGACGAGTCGATCGCGCGATGCC
>JBJMWN010000435.1:0-21312 GCA_045810085.1 Povalibacter sp.
TAAGTGGATTTGTCGAGACGGCCGATCAGAAGTCGAAGGCGGCTGAACTCGCACGCGGCGTCAATGGAGTGAAGGACGTTCGCAACAACATCGCTCTTAAGCCTCAGGGCTGATGAGACCACGACAAGTCTGATTCCAGGCTTTCACGAAGGCGGCGGGGCTACCCTCGTCGCCTTCGTTCCAGCTCAAATTCTCGCTGCCACCATTCTCGTGAGCGCATAAAGCGTGCTCAGAATGGGCGAGTCGACCTCATGCGCTTGTGCAATCCGCACTACGTTGCCGAGGATCGCTTCAATCTCCAATGGCCTGTGTGCCTCGTAATCCTGCGCCATGCTCGTTTTGTAAGCCTTCATTGTGTGCGTGGCCTCAATGAGTTTCTCCACGTACTCGAGCGCGATTGGGTGACCTTCTGCCTCCGCCACAGCGCACACCTCGCGCATGGCAGCTCGAATGAATTCCTGATTCTGCGGTGTGCTCAGGATGGTCTGCGTGTCGAGCGCGCCACCGAGAATCGACACCGGATTGAAAACGGCGTTCCACACAGCTTTCTGCCACCGACCCGCTACCACTTGCTCAGTGAGCTTGCATCCGACGCCGCTCGCCTGAAATAGCTGCGCGAGTTGTTCGGCGGCAGGCGTGATCCCGGATGGATAACGGCCGAGCATCAACATGCCTAGCGACTCATGATGAATGAGGCCCGGCCCATGACGACTCACACCGATATAAGCGAGTGAGCTGAGCAGTTCGTTGTGAGGAAAGGCGTGTGCAATCTCATCCTCGATGTCGATGCCGTTTTGAATCAGCACGATCACAGTCGAAGGTCCGACGGCGGGGCCGATGAGCGCTGCGCGATCGAGACTCGGCAATACCTTCGTCGTCAGCAACAAGAAATCCGGCGGACTCGTGCATTGCGAGACTTCGCGCATCACTTCGTAGGGGCGAAAGTTGTGATCGCCGAGCAATGCGCTTTGGATTTTGTAGCCGTGCTGACTCACCTCATCGAAATCAGATCGACATACCACCGACACGCGCGCGCTGGCTTTGGCCAGCGCCGAACCGAACAGCGCACCGATGGCGCCGCCACCCACGACCAATACTGATGGCGAGTCAGTTCCCATGACTCAGGCGCCGAAGCGCGCGAGAGAACGAGCCTTGGCTCGTGCAGCTTCAATCTCGCGATCACGCGGGTCTGCTGTGGTCACGAGCGAATCGATCAGCACCCGCGCGGCAGTCGCGACCTGCTCGACCGCATGATCGAAAGCCTGCTGATTGGCTTGGGACGGATGAGTGAAACCACTGAGCTTGCGGACAAATTGCAGCGACGCTGCGCGAACTTCATCGTCGGTCGCAGGTGGCTCAAAGTTAAAGAGCGTCCTGATGTTCCTGCACATAAGCGATCCCCGTGGCGATCCAAGAGACGAGGTCCAAGTCTGACTCATTTCCAAAGCCGTCAGCCAGCGGCGCGGGCGCTGAATCCGTGTGCGGTGCGTGAGGCATCTAAGTCCCTGACACATCGCAAGAAAAGTCCGCGTATCCAGAAGTCGCAAACTTCGATGGCATCGACCCTCGCAACTCCGGATAATGCGCGCGCTTTTTCGCTGACGTCCGAGGAATTCCCATGCCGAACCTGCCTGCCCTCAGTCCCGATGATCTCCGCGCTTATCACACGCAAATTCGTCAGCGCTATGAGGCCTTCGCAAAACGCGGCGTCAAACTGAATCTCACCCGCGGCAAACCTTCCTCGGCACAGCTCGATCTGTCCAACGCGCTTCTGTCGCTGCCGGGTGCTGGCGATTACATGGCGGGCCCGATCGATTCCCGCAACTATGGAGAACTCGCAGGTCTGCCTGAGTTACGTGCACTGCTGGCCCCGATTTTCGGCGTAACTGCAGATCGATTGATCGTGGGCGAGAACGCCTCGCTTTCTCTCATGCACGATTCGATCGTCTTCTCGATGCTCAAGGGAAACTGCGATAGCGAACGGCCCTGGTCGAAGGAGTCGCGCATCGCATTTCTGTGTCCGGTCCCTGGATACGACCGGCATTTCTCCATCTGCCAGGAATTCGGGATCGAAATGATTCCGGTGCCGCTGAACGACAACGGTCCGGACATGGACATCGTTGAAAAGCTCGTCGCATCCGATCCGCAGATCAAAGGCATGTGGTGTGTGCCGAAGTACAGCAATCCGAGTGGCGCTGTGTATTCGACGGAAACGATCGAGCGGCTCGCCAAAATGAAAACGGCCGCGCGCGACTTTCGTCTGTTCTGGGACAACGCATACGCCGTGCATCACCTCACGGCTGAGCGCGTCGAGATTGCCAGCATCGATGAGGCTTGCGCACGGCACGGTCATCCGAATCGTGCGTTCATCTTCGGCTCGACTTCGAAGATCACTTTTGCAGGCGCGGGGGTGGGCGTATTCGCAAGTTCGAAGGACAACGTCACCTGGTATCTGAAGCGCATCGAGAAGCGCACGATCGGCGGTGACAAAGTGAATCAGCTACGTCACCTGAGATTGCTGAAAAACACTGAAGGCGTCGCGACGTTGATGGAAGGTCATCGCGCAATCATGGCGCCGAAGTTCGAGAAGGTCCTCGAAGTGTTCGGTGAACATCTCGGCAATACCGGTGTCGCAACATGGACTCGGCCGAAAGGTGGCTACTTCATTACGCTCGACGTGCTCGAAGGATGCGCGAAGCAGGTAGTGAAGCTGGCGAAAGAAGCGGGTGTCGAGCTGACTCCGGCGGGCTCCACGCATCCGATGGGCAATGATCCTCACGATCGTACGATTCGAATCGCACCGAGTTTTCCCGAGCTCGCGGAAGTCTCGCAGGCAGCAGAAGGCGTGGTGCTCTCCGTACTGCTTGCCGCGACGGAGAAGCTGCTCAGCCGTTGAGCATCGCAGCGCATGGCCGCGGACAAACCGCGGCCGTGCATCAATCATTCGATGCGGCCCACAGATGCATCACCGCATAGCCTCGCCATGGACGCCAGGCTTCGGATCGGGCTTCCAGTTCGCGCGCAGTGAGTGGCACGTCTGTCTGGCTTGCGACTCTTCGCAACACGAGGTCACCTGTAGGCAGTGCATCCGGTTCACCCAATGCACGCATCGCAATGTACTGCGCCGTCCAGGCGCCGAAGCCGGGAAGTGCGGTCAACGCAGCGATCATTTCTTCGGCGCTCGCAGCAAAGTCCACCTGATTGTCGGCAACGGCTCGGGCTAACGCATGCAGAGCGCGAATACGACTGCCAGTGATTCCCAAGCCATCGAGATTCGCCGCTGCCAGCTCGATGGGTGATGGAAACAGATGTGTGAGTCCCTCTACATCGGTCTCGACACTGCGGCCCGTTCGAGCAACCAACCGTGCTGCGAGTGTACGTGCAGCTGCGACACTGACTTGCTGCCCGAGCACTGCACGCACCGCGCATTCGAACGGGTCCCACGCGCCAGGTATGCGCAGTCCAGGTCGCTTCTTGATCAGCGGGCCGAGCAGAGCATCTGACTTGAACGCGGCTGCGATGCGCGATGGATCGGCCGAAAGATCGAACATGCGCCGTGCTGCTGCGGAGATTTGAAATAGTTGTCGCGGAGCTGCACCGCGCACCCGCAGCTCCAGCACGTGATCCGCTTCGTTCGGTCGCATGCTCAAAACGATGGGACCCGCATCCGTCGCCATCGTCCGCGCATAACCTTCCGCATTCATGCACTCGACACCGGGGATCGTGCGCATGTTCAAGAATGCACGCACGTGATCCCAGTCGTACGGTGGACGATAAGCAAGGCGCATCAGCACGTCGGTGCCCTCACTCAGACCGCGAGGGCGCAGTCGTCGCAGTTCGCGAGGTGCGCGCTTGTAAGTCTTTTGGAAGGCATCATTGAAGCGACGCAGACTGCCAAACCCCGAGGCCAGCGCGATTTCAGTAATGGGAAGCGTGGTCTCATCGAGCAAGCGCTTCGCAAAATGCAGTCGGCGTGTCTGTGCAACCGCGATCGGCGAAGCGCCCACGTGCTCGATGAACAAGCGATGCAGATGACGTGCGCCGATGCCAATCTTCTCGGCGAGATCATTCACCGACATTTGATCGAGCGCACCGTCATGAATAAGTCGCAACGCGCGACGTACTACCGCGGAAGTGCCGAGCCATGCAGGCGTTCCGGGCGCAGCTTCAGGCCGACAACGTAAGCACGGCCGAAACCCCGACTCTGCTGCCGCCGCTGCGGATGCGAAGTACGCAACGTTTGCGCTCTTTGGACTTGGCGCTGGACATACCGGACGGCAGTAGATGCCCGTGGTTTTAACGGCGATAAAGAACTTGCCATCGAAGCGTCGGTCGCGACTGATACGCGCTCGATCCAGCGCTTTGCGAGTAAGGCCGAGAATCTGCTCCATGCCTCACCATACGCTCGCACTCCTGCACCGACTAGCCGCATTCGGACGCGACCCATCAGGCTTAGACGACGAGGCTTATGCGACAGCGTCCGGCTGTACTTCTGGGCGTGCGGCTGCGAACTCTGGCAGCGTTTCGAGATAGGTGCTGATGGTGACGAGCGTGGGAAACGCGGTGAGGTCTGTCTCGAAGCGGCGAGCGTTGAACATCTGCGGCACGAGACAAATATCCGCGAGAGAAACCGCATCACCAAAGCAGAAGCGCTGACGAGTCGAACGTGTGCGGACTTGCTGCTCCAGTGCTTCGAAACCGATCGACACCCAATGTCGATACCAGGCATTCACGGATGCGTCGTCCTGCTTGAGCACTTGTCGCAAATAATTCAGGACGCGGAGATTGTTGAGCGGATGGATATCGCAGGCGATTGCGAGAGCCATGGAACGTACCTGCGCGCGATCCCGCGAGTCCTGCGGGAAAAAAGCTGGGGACGGAAACTTGTCGTTCAAATATTCGATGATCGCGAGTGACTGCGACAGCACGACGCCATCATCATCCAGCGTCGGAATCAAACCTTGCGGATTCAGCGCCAGATAGTCTGCTGCGCGATGCTCGTTGCGTGCGAACGCTTTCGGAATTGAGTCGTAGTCGACGCGCTTCAGATTCAGCGCAATGCGCACTCGATAGGCGGCTGAGCTGCGAAAGAAAGTGTAGAGCTTCATGACTTCACTTCAAGATCGATCACGCGTCATTCGATCAGAGTCACCAATGTCTCGAGTCCTTCGATTCCGGCTTCGATTCGATCCCCCGCCTTGACTGGCCCGACGCCCGCAGGTGTACCTGTGAAAATGAGATCACCGGGGCACAGTGCGAATAGCGCCGAGAGTTCGCTGATGATTTCGGGCACGCTCCAGATCAGATCCGAGATATCGCCTTCCTGGCGCAGTTGACCGTTTACCGTCAGCCAGATGCGACCCTTGTCGACTGGCGTTTCCATGGCAGGTTCGATCGCACTGATCGGCGCCGAGCGATCAAACGCTTTGCCAGTTTCCCAAGGATGGCCCTTGGTTTTCAGATCCGATTGCAAATCGCGACGAGTGAGATCATTGCCCACTGCGTAGCCGAAGACATGATCCAGCGCATCAGCGGGCAGAATGTTGCTACCGCCTCGGCCGATCGCGACCACCAATTCGACTTCGTGGTGCAGGTTTGCAGTGCGCGTCGGATATGGAATCGTGGCGCCATTGCGAACAATGGCGTCGGCGGGCTTGGAGAAAAAGAACGGCGTCTCGCGATCAGGGTCTTTGCCCATTTCGCGCGCATGCGCCGCGTAATTGCGTCCCATGCAATAGATCCGATGCACGGGAAACAGCTGATCCGTGCCTTTGATAGGAACGGCGGGTGGGGCGGACGGTGGGAAAACGTAGTTCATGACGGTTCCTGAAATCAGGCGGGTCGATCACTGAACAGGTTCGGTTCGCAGCTCCGTCAGCAGCTCATCAGCAATCCAGGTTTTCAGCAGAGTGATTGCTCGCACCGGAGTCTGGTCTTCCGAGTGCCACTCCGACAGCACCTCGCAGATCTCTTCGAAGGTGCTGCTTTGTTGGGCAGTGCGCAGAGCAGCTTCTTCGTCGGCGACCAATGAACGATAGCGCGGCCCGAGTTCATATCGCCATATCAGCCAGCTCACCGAAGGCTGGGACTGCGGTTCAGCCACTGAAGTTTCGTCGGCCAGCGCTCGGAACAGGGCGACGGCGTTGCTGTGCGTCGTGACGAGTGCAACAGAAGGGTGGAACACAAAACGGACTTTTGGCCAGACCTCCGGCTCGAGGCTGGCGAGCGAATCAGATTTAAGGGGAACCTGATCGGCTGCATCGAAAGCCGTCGCGATGGACCATTCCCATTGCACCAGGTCGACAAGCGCGGCTGATTCGGAATACTGCTCGCTTACAAATGACTGAAGATGATTTCCGAACCAGCGCACCGAAGGCGAGGTGGATGGGAACGCTTTCAGGTAAGCGCGAGAGAGCTCACCGAACTGGTCGTCGCCGAGAAGCTGCCGCACACGTGGATAGTTGTGCGCGAGCGCCTCGATCAGGCGCAGCTGGTAAGCGTCCGAATAAACCTGTAATCGTTGACGGGCAGGCACGGCCTGCGATCCGTTGACGCGTTCACCGATAGAGACATCGCCATTCACGACGTGCCGCTGAAACGCGCGTTGCAGTTTGGCGAGGTCCATAGATTCGCAGTGACGGGAGATGCGCGCGAAGTATACGCGGGCTCACTCGAATCGTGCGCGCAAACAAAAGGGCGGGTTTTCACCCGCCCTTTTGCGATCAGCCTGAACGAACAGCGACTAGGATGTAGCTTTGCGAATCTGCAAAGAATCCTTGACCTGCTTTACACCGTCCGTGTCGCGAGCAATCTGCAATGCCCGACTGCGAGCCTGTTCGGTCTCGACGAAGCCGCTCAATTGCACCGTTCCCTTGAACGTGTCGACGTTGATCTGATGCGCCTTGGTGACAGGATCTTCGACCAACTTCGCCTTCACCTTCGCGGTCACTACACCATCGTCGATAGCCTGGCCCGTTGACTGTTCCGTGGGCGTTGAAGTGCAAGCCGCAATCAGCGTTGAGCCCATCATCGCTGCGACCAGCAGCGCGGGGATGCGATTGCGCCTGTTGAGTTTGCTCGACATAAACCACTCCCTCCGAATGAATCGAGTTAATTAACCTGTGCCGTCGCGACGCAGCTCAGCCTGACGCTTGGCGCTGTCGTATTGGGCATCAGCACGGTCTTTACAGTCCTTCTGCGCGGAGCCCTGGAGTGCCTGGCACTTTTCTACTGCAACCTTGTGGTTTGCATCGGCCTGCGCGACAGCAACCTTGTATTCTCCTTTCGCTGCCGTGTCACTTGCATCTTGAGCAGCATCGGCGGCATCGCCGGCATCGTGGTCAGCCTGCGCGTCCGCTACATCCTTCTGTGCATCAGCCATGTTCTCGCGAGCATCGGCTTGCGCATCGGCTACATCCTTCTGACCTTCAGCTTGCGCAGTCGATACATCCTGCTGAACTTCGGCGGGTGATTCAGCCTTGTTACAGCCGCCCAGCGCGAAGCCTGTTGCGGCGACCATCACCAGTGCAATGAGTTTCATATCGGTTCTCCTGAAGCTAATTGTTCTAGCCATGTTGTACTTGCAACATTGGCGTCGCGTCGTTAACGCTCCGTCGAATCGAAGGTTCCGGCGACAATAACCACAGCTTGGCGGGAAATTACCGGCGACCGGCGCGCAATTCTCCACGTGTCGCGCAACTGTTCCGGATGGTTCGCACCCCGCTCAACGGCTATTCTGCAGCTCGTCCAAAGAGCGCACGCGAGAGACAACAGGCATCCGATACTCGGTTCTGCTGCTGACATGGACAGTGCTGCTGCAATGATTATGAAAGACTCCGACCCGCCGCCTTCGTCGACTGCATACGCCACCGCGTCCACGACCTCTGGTGTTTCGCCTGCGCTGATTGCAGCGACAGTTGCGTGCATTGCGCTTCTGCTCGCGCTGGTTCTTCTGATCGTCACGAGCGCAGCGAGTGCACAAGTCGCGCGTGCCACATCACTCATCGTCGTGATCGCGATCATCGCAACGCTTTCAACCAGCGCACTGCTGGCAATCTGGTATCGAGTTGTGAAGAGCAGTATCGACGCACGTGCGCAAGCGGAGCATGCGTTGCGCCGGACCGAACAGGAAATGAATGTGCAAGTTGAGCAGCGCACGGCTCAGCTGACTGAGCTGTCGCAACATCTGATCCGGGTGGCGGAAGAAGAGAAGGCGGAGATCGCGCGAGAGCTGCATGGAACACTCGGGAGCAATCTCACCGCGATCAACATGGACCTCAACTGGATTGCGAAGCGGCTGCCCGAGCGACCGGAATTGCGTGACCGATTACAGCGCGCTTTGCAGATGCTGACCGCGACCGTTGAGATGAAGCATCAGCTCATCGAGGGACTGCGGCCCAGTCACCTCGACAATCTCGGACTTGGCTTTGCCATGCGAACGCATTGCCGCGATTTCTCCGAGCGCAGCGGCACGCCATGCGAAGTGAAAGTCGAGGAAGATTTCGATGATCTGGACCCGCGTTGGGCGATTGCTCTCTATAGAGTAGTGCAGGAGTCGCTTTCGAACGTGGTTCGTCACGCTCGCGCGCAGACGGTTGAAGTGCAGCTTTCCCGTGAGCATGACGGCATCCGGCTGCGAGTCCTGGACGATGGAGATGGAATTCCCGCGGATGCTGCCTCGCGTTCGTCTTCTCACGGACTTGTTGGAATGCAGGAGCGGATGCGCCAGGTGGGTGGGAGCGTGCTTTTCTCGCGGCGACTAGGCCAACGCGGCACAATTGTCGACGCGTTCATCCCTTCGGCGAGCGCCAAAATGGAGGTCGTGTAGGACAGCGCTGATGCGACGCGCGGTGCGGATCAATCAAGATCCACGTCTGCCTGAGAATTGGCCCACAAAGTGCGGAACACATCTTGCTTTGTGATCGTTCAGTGGCTCTGGCGGAGGCACCCATGTCGATGAGATATCACCAGTCTGCTGAGCGGACTTCCTTGCCCTTTTCAGCGAGCGATGCGTTGGAGGTTGCGAGAGTCTGTAGCGTTGGCGGGCTGTTGGGCGAATCAGCCGCGATGCAGCAGCTATTCGAACGCATCGCGCGCGTTGCAAATGCGCACGCCACCATCCTTATGATCGGCGAAGGCGGGAGCGGCAAGGAACTCACGGCCCGCTGCATCCACCAGATGAGCGCTCGTGCTGATCAGCCTTTTCTGGTCCTCAACTGCGGATCATTGCCACCTTCGCTGATCGAACCTGAGCTTTTCGGCCGTGAGGCGGGGCACTCCGAAGGCGCGCTGACACACCTCACTGCACAAGAGGGATACATTGAGCGAGCGGGTGGCGGAACGCTGTTGCTGGAAGATGTGCCTGAGTTGTCACCTGATCTTCAGCTCAAGCTGCTGCGCATGCTCGAGTCCGGTCGCTTGCTGCGAGTGGGTGGCGAGCTCGAATCGATCGTTCATTGTCGGGTGATCGCGACGATGCAGCGCGACAACGATGCGAACCGTCTGCGCCCCGAGCTTTTTGATTTCCTATCCATCTGCGTCGTCCCCGTGCCCCCGTTGCGCGAGCGCGAAGACGACGCGGAATTATTGGCGAATTATTTTTTGAACGTGCTCAACACGGAAGAGGGCACGGTAAAACGCTTCTCAGTGCAATCGCTCGGGTGCATTCAGCAATATCCCTGGCCTGGAAATGTGCGTGAACTACGTAATGCAGTTCATCGTGCGTTCGTCCTCGCCGAAGGTGATATCGATTTGTGCTCTGCGCTCGAGCGTACGACCGCCCTGGCGACGCCGGGCGATGGCCAGATTTTGCGAATTCCAGTGGGAACGCCGCTCGAAGACGTCGAACGTTGGATGATTATGGCAACACTGAGGAAGTGTGAGGGAAACAAGACGCGAGCTGCGGCGTTACTGGGGGTGAGTCTAAAGACGCTCTACAACCGGCTCAACGCCTATCGCGCGCAAGGGTTCGATTTGAGCGATACCGATCGTCAACTCATCGAGGTGGCCAACTGATGTTCAATGCCCGAGAAAATGAAGTGCCGGAAACCCCGCGTACCGTTCAGGAGCAGATTCGCGTTCTGATTGTTGACGATCACGCGATCTTGCGCGCTGGCGTTCGCGAGATGCTCTCCGATGAGGAGGACCTGCAAGTCGTTGGTGAGGCCGGGTCTGCCGAGGAAGCGCTCCAATTGCTGGATAGCGGAACCAAAGTAGACGTCGTGGTACTCGACATCACGCTTCCGGGCCAAAGTGGAATCGAACTGCTTAAGCATTTGCGCAGTGAACGACCCGATCTGCAGATCCTGGTGCTCAGCATGCATCCGGAGCGCAGCTTTGCCGTACGTCTCATGCGTGCAGGTGCCAACGGATACGTTCCGAAAATGATCGTACCCGAAGAGCTGGTCAAAGCTGTCCGAGCCGTAGGTGCTGGTCGCCGTTACATCACGCCGATCGTGGCGGAATTGTTGGCTTCCGATGCAGCTTCGGATGATGAAGGACCGCTGCACAATCGCTTGTCGGAACGCGAGCTGCAGGTTTTCACGCGGATCGCCAAGGGAATTTCACCCGCGGTGATGGCGAACGAACTTGGTTTGAGCGTCAAGACGGTGAGCACTTACCGCGCCCGAATCTTGGAGAAGATGGGCATGCGCAGCAACGCTGAAATTGCTGCGTACGCGGTTCGCAATCAGCTCGTCGACTGATGGTATCAGCGCTTGCCGCGGCGCTCTCACGGGCAGCCGGGTCCGGGTATCGATGCGGGCTTGGGCAAGCGGAGCGCGGACGAACTGACGATTTATATCGTCGAGGACTCCGCGCCGGTTCGTGATCGCCTGATTGAGAGCGTAGGTGAACTTCCTAACACGCGTGTGGTGGGCGCCGCTGCGGCGGTGCCCGAAGCACTCGAAGGCGTTCGCCTCTCCCAGCCTCGCGTCCTCATCCTCGATATGCAGCTGCGCGGCGGCAGCGGTATTCGCTTGCTCAGGCAAATGAAAGCGAAGGGCGTACGGCGTCCAGAGCTGGTCATCGTCGTGACTAACTATCCCACCGACGATTACCGACAGGCGAGTCACGACTGTGGGGCTGATCATTTCTTCAACAAAGCTTCCGAATTCGACAAGGTGCGGGAAGTGCTGCTGCAGCACTGCCGCCCATTGAGCTAAATCAACGCCGAACCTATGAGAGCGCGAGGATTGGCTTGCCCTGCAGCCTCCTGACGACCCCAACTACATTGGCTGACGTCGCAAAATAGTTGCGGTTTCAGGGATCCCGGGCGAGGGCGGGTGCGTTGGAGTCACAGATGGCGTCCTCTCAGTGAGGGCGCAACGTTCCTTCGATGCGTTGTTTCGATCCTGTACAGTCCGTCTCGTGGACCTCCCAGTTCGATGGGGCACCCGCTGAGATCCCGTCGACACCGCGAACGGCGGCTGTACATTTAAGGCCGCGCTTATGCGCGGCCTTTTTTTATGTGCGTAGCAGGTAGCGCATTCGCTCTCTTATTCCGCGGGATTCGACTTTTGAGCAGGCGTGAATGTCTTGCCGAAAAAATCCCCCGGCTTCCATGCGGGCCGCGCGCTCGCGTTCGCAACCGCCAATGCGATCCGCAAATTGATCCTCGCCAGATCCGCGGCTGAATCTAAATCGATCGGACTCGAGAGATCATCGCTCGGCTGGTGATAGCGCTGCTCGCGAAATTCGCGACGTAGTTGTTCGAGATCGATCGCCGCATCACGAGCCTGATAGCCGCCGCCCAACACGAGCGACGGAATGCCCTGGCGGATAAAAGAGAACTGGTCGCTGCGCACGAAGGCCACCTGTTCCGGTGTTGGATCCGGACTCAGCTTGTAACCCTGAGCCGCAGCCGCGCCGCGCGCCGTCGTACCCAGCGATGAATGCTGCTCACCGAGTGCAACGAAATCAGTCGTTGGTGCAAACAACATCGGCATATCGATGTTCACGTTCGCGACCAGTGTCCCACCAGCGGGTGGATGCAACGCGAGATAGTCGGAGCCCAACAATCCTTTTTCTTCGGCGGTGACAGCGGCGAACAGAATAGAGCGTCGCGGTTTCACGCCTGAAGCATTCAGCGCGCTCGCCATTTCGAGCAGGATCGCTGTACCCACCGCATTGTCTTGCGCGCCGTTGTAGATCGAATCGCCATTGACTGCGGCGCCACGACCCAGATGATCAAGATGCGCGGTGATCACGACATATTCGTTTTTGAGTTTCGGATCACTGCCTGTTGCGACCGCCAGCACATTCGCACTTTCGGTACGGCGCAGTCCTGTCGTCGCCGATAAGGTCAGCAGACCTGGCAGATCAAATCCTTGCGGGTCCCCGTTCTCGGCGCTGGCCAGGACCTCTTCGTAAGTTTTCGGCGCGCCTTCGAACATTCTGCCGGCCGCTTCCTGATTGAAGCGGAAACGCAGTTTGAGTTGCTCGTATGCATTCTGCGGCTTGCCATTCTCATCGAGCCAGCGCATCTGCGGCGTCCAGCTCATCGCAACGGTACGCTCCCATGGAAACAATCGCGCGTTCTCGCGCGAATCGATCAGCACTGCCCCGACCGCCCCGCGCGCAATCAGTGTTGGAAACTTGGTGGACTGCGCTGAGTAGTAGGCACGTTGTGTGTGTTCGAACTTCGCGGGTGCACCTGTGAAGATGACTGCGATGCGTCCTTTCACATCGATGTTCGCGAAATCGTTGTAGTTCAGCTCGGGCGCATCGATGCCATAACCTGCAAACGTGAGCGGCGCGGTCAGCGTTGAACTCGCCGAAAGATAGTCGGCAGAAGGCAGGTAATCTGTGCCGTATTCGAACGCGTGCGGTTTCCCCGCAATCACCAGCTCGACCGAAGAGCCGGGCAGGACGGGCGTTGCTTCGAGCAACGGCACGGTTTGCAGATAGCTTCCGCCACCACCCGCAGGCTCCAGGCGCGCCGCGCGAAACTGTGCGGACACATAGGCAGCAGCAATGTCGTAACCGCGCGATGCCGCAGCGCGCCCTTCGAGGAGATCACTTGCCAGAAAATCGACGTGTGCCCGAATTGCTTCGGGCCGCACCACCGTCCACGGATCGGCCGCTTGTGCGGCGTGTACTGTGAAAAGAGCAGCGCACGAGAGCGCGGCGATGTGCATGCGAGAAATCTTGCGGCTTGCCATTCGAGATCCTTAACGAGCACCGGTGCCGAGAGCCGGCCAATGAATAACGCGGGCACACACTACACAGACTCCAATCGGATTGGGAGCGCTTGGACGTAGCATCGGTATGTGCTTGGCAGCCACGCTTGCATTGGGCATGCTGCGGTTCATCAAGGGTTCGTGGCCCGCCGCTGGATTGAAAGTTGTCTGTCACGTGCGATCGCCATCGAGCGCTGCCGACATGGGTCGGGCTCAGTCTGCTGATGCTGCAGGGATGTGCCAGCAGCCCGGTGACTGAACCGCTGCCACCGATCGGCGACATCGGCTCGAACGCGCCTCGTCTCGAAACAACCCTTCCGCGTACTCAAGCCGGAGCTGCCGCGTCCGTCGGCAGCGAAATAGTCATCCGCGCGATTTCGTTGGTCGGGGCTCCCTATCGCTACGGCGGTAGCGGCCCCACTTCATTCGACTGCAGCGGACTGGTTCACTTCGTTCACCAAGAATTGGGCATCGACGTACCGCGTACAGCGGCTGAGCAATATCGTGCCGCTGCTCCCGTGTCTCTCGATGATCTGGAACCGGGTGACCTGCTGTTCTTCAGGATCCACGGCAAGCGCATCTCACACGTCGCGATCTACGCAGGCTCCGGTCGTTTCGTGCACGCGCCGCAGACAGGCCGTCCCATCGAAATTCGCACGCTGGACGATGAGTACTACCGCCCGCGCCTCGCGGGTGCGGGTCGAATGTTTTAAGAACTGATCGCCGCAAAAAAGCACAAAAAGCGCGAAGTCGGAATCTCCTGGAACAGCTCGCACTCCGGCTATGTGTTCTTTGCGCCTTTTTGCGGCTGAGTGTTCTTCACTTGCCTGGCTTGTTCATTCGCTCGCGCACGAGGCTGTCCACGACACTGGGATCAGCAAGCGTTGAAATGTCGCCGAGTTGGTCCTGCTCGTTCGCGGCAATCTTGCGCAGAATGCGACGCATTATTTTTCCTGAGCGCGTTTTCGGCAGGCTCGGTGCCCACTGGATGAAGTCCGGCGTGGCGATCGGGCCGATTTCTTTGCGGACCCAGTCGCGCAGTTCCGTGCGAAGGCTTTCTGTCGGTTCAACGCCAGCGATCAACGTGACGTAAACGTAAATGCCGGTGCCTTTGATGTCGTGCGGAAAGCCGACCGCAGCGGCTTCGGCCACTTTCGTGTGAGCGACCATTGCACTTTCTATTTCCGCTGTGCCGAGCCGGTGACCCGCGACGTTGAGCACATCATCGACGCGACCCGTGATCCAGTAGTAACCGTCTTCGTCGCGCTTTGCGCCGTCGCCCGTGAAGTAGCGTCCAGGAAACGTTTTGAAGTAAGTGTCGATGAACCGCTGATGATCACCGAACACGGTGCGCATCTGGCCTGGCCAGCTATCGCTGATGATGAGGTTGCCTTCGCATGCGCCTTCGAGCACTTGTCCTTCGCCATCGACGATCGCGGGCTTTACGCCGAAGAATGGCAAAGTCGCTGAACCGGGCTTCTGATCGATTGCACCCGGAAGCGGCGAAATAAGAATGCCGCCGGTTTCTGTCTGCCACCACGTGTCGACGATCGGACAACGTCCTTCACCGACAACTCGGTGATACCACTCCCACGCTTCAGGATTGATGGGCTCGCCGACAGATCCGAGAAGCCGCAGTGATTTTCGAGACCAGTACTTCACCGGCTCTTCGCCTTCGCGCATCAGAGCACGGATCGCCGTCGGTGCTGTGTAGAAGATCGTGACATTGTGTTTGTCGACCGATTGCCAGAAGCGGCCGGCGTCAGGATAGTTGGGCACACCTTCGAACATCACAGTCGTTCCGCCATTCGCCAGCGGGCCATAGACGACGTAGCTATGGCCTGTAACCCAACCCACGTCTGCGGTACACCAGAAGATATCGTCCTCACGCACATCGAAGACAAGCTCGTGCGTCATCGAGGCATACACCAGATAGCCGCCGCTGGTGTGAAGCACGCCTTTGGGTTTTCCGGTGGAGCCTGACGTGTACAGAATGAAAAGCGGATCTTCTGCATCCACTGCTTCGGCAGGGCATTCTTTGGGCTGACTCGAGACCAGAGGTTCGAACCATTGGTCACGCTCGTACATGGGAACGCGAACACCCGTGCGCTTGACGACGAGCACGTGCTTCACACAGTCGGTGCCTGGAGCTGTGAGTGCGATGTCGACATTCGACTTGAGCGCGATACGCTTGCCGCCGCGAACGCCTTCATCCGCCGTGATCACGAGCGCCGATCCGCAATCGGCGATTCGGCCTGCGAGTGAGTCAGCGGAGAAACCGCCGAACACAACGGAATGAACGGCGCCGATGCGCGCGCACGCGAGCATCGCAACCGCAGCTTCGGGAATCATCGGCAGATAAATGGTGACGCGATCCCCTTTGCGCACGCCGAGCGACTTCAACGCATTCGCGCATTGGCAAACACGTTCATAGAGTTGTCGATAGGTGATGTGTTCGGAGAGCTTGGGATCGTCACCTTCCCAGATGATGGCGGTCTTATCGCCGCGACGGGTCAGATGCCGATCGAGGCAGTTGGCCGATACATTAAGTTTGCCGTCGTAAAACCAGCGAATGCGGAAGTCGTGCTCATCGAAGCTGGTGTCGCGAACTTTCGAGTACGGCTGAATCCAATCGATACGCCGACCCATGCGTGCCCAGAATCCATTCGAGTCACGCACGGATTCCTGATAAAGCCGCTGATAGTCCGCGCTTTTGAGATGGGCAAGCGCTGCGAACTCTTCGGGTACTTTGTATATTTTCTGGCTCATCGCGGCTGACCGAATTCAAAGGCGGATGCGGAGCCTAACGCAAAGCGCGCAAACCGCGAAGAGCGCAAAGAGGAAGAGCAGTAGCCGCGAAAAAGCGCGAAAGGACACAAAATTTAATCCGACCCGACCCATCGAAAGTCTGAGCTACTTGACTGTTCTACTTTGGGCCTTTTGTGCTTTTTTGCGGCTGGTCCCTAGTCTTGGATTGCCTTTCGTACACGTTCCGCGTGCTCGGCGAGTAGCGTTTTGTCCGCCATATCGCGCGAATGGGACTTCAAACTCTGTCCTTCGTAGCAGGGCACGATATGAAAATGAATATGGAAAACGGTCTGACCTGCTGCTGCTTCGTTGAACTGAATGATCCGCATACCGTCCGGCTTGAATGCCTCCTGCACCGCTTTTGCGACGCGCTGGGTCGCAACAATCAGGTTGGCAAGCGCTGAAGGTTCGATGTCGAAGAAGTTGCGCGCCTGCGTCTTCGGGATCACCAGGGTGTGGCCTTCTGATTGCGGCATCACGTCCATGAAAGCGAGGGTGTGCTCGTCTTCATAGACCTTGGCTGAAGGAATTTCGCCACGCAGGATCTTCGCAAAAATATTGTTGGGATCGTACATACGTGTTCTGACTTCGCTTGCCGTTAGATCCCGGCTTTGCTCAACGCATCGACCACACGGCGCAAAGCCGCGCCGAGCGATGGATGTTCCGCCTCGAAATGCACTGCCAGTTCATCGAGGCGTTCCACCAGCGTGTGTTCATCCGCGGTGCCACCGGAGGAGCGTTCGAGCAGACGCGTGATGTCGCCCAGCAGAGTCATCAGCAGTTCGCGATCACGAGCCTCGACGGTGTCCAATGCGCTCAACTCTGAATGCAGGATCTGGATGCGTTCACGAATGATGGTGTTCAAAGCAACTCCTGATGACGTGCTTCAAGGTGGCACGACGTCGTGACAGGATCAATAGCGAAACCCGCGACTCACTTGCCCTTCATCATGTCGCGTCGCGAATAGCCTTTCGGCACTTCGAACTGACTGTCCTGCACGGACTGTTTACGAATGCTCTTCAGGGTTGTTTCACTCACCGGCTTTCCGCTATCGAAATGCTTCGCCGCAACCGGTACGCCGCCCAGCTTGTCGTAGTTCTGCAGCTGACGATCCAATGACTGCTTCA
The DNA here is from genome assembly GCA_045810085.1 of Povalibacter sp. GTDB lineage: Bacteria > Pseudomonadota > Gammaproteobacteria > Steroidobacterales > Steroidobacteraceae > Steroidobacter. Next base: position 17,114 of record JBJMWN010000435.1, read on the forward strand.
GCCACGGTGCGTCGAGATCCTTGAAAATCTCCTGGATCAGCTGGCTCATTCGGGTAGCCGCGGTCATGAGTTCCTCGCCACCTTCGAGTGAGGCAGGAGGCGCCACACAAAGCTCATCGGTGACTACGGAGTTTTCGAGCACCTCGACGTACTCGCACGCATATTGCTGCACCTTGCCTTTGCGAGCCGTGTGTCGCACCTCTTGCGGTACTTGCGTTTTGAGATCAGGCAGGCTGCCACCCATCATCTGTTCGATCTGAGCACGCTGCTCCGGCGACATCTCCGCCATGCGCTCCTGCAATTGCTTCAGCGCCGGATTCAATGTGTCTGCCATCCGCTTGATCGTGGCTCGATCCATATCGACGTAGTTCTTGTCGCGATTGTTGATCACGAACAACGTGTCATCGCGGAACACGGCGAATCCATCGTGATCGCTCGATTCCATGCGGATTTTGCCGCTCTGTACCTGAGTCGTCGTCTGGTTGGTTGTGCCCTGACTCAGATCGCGCGTCGTCGTTTCGAGAACGGTCCCTGCATGCACGGTACCCGTCTGAACGCCCGCAAGCAGCGCTAACGTTGCGAGAAGATGAATGCGTAGTTTCATGATGTCCCCTGCCAGATGGATCGCGCAGATGCTGCAGATCGTTCGACCGAAGTCGGGCTTCCCGGTTCCTGATCACGCGGGACAGCACGCGACATCCGTAGCTAACGCGCCTACTTGGGTCGAGGTTTCGCTCGAGCAGTCGCTACCGCAGTCAGTGGATCGTCCGGCCAATAGTGTTTCGGATAGCGACCCTTGAGTTCCTTCTTTACATCGGCGTAACCGCGCGACCAGAAGCTCACGAGATCTCGTGTCACCTGCACCGGTCTATGCGCGGGCGACAGCAGATGCAATGTGAGTGGAACCGAGCCAGCACCGACGGTGGGCGTCGCATGCAGACCGAACACTTCCTGCAAGCGGACCGACACAGTCGGAGTGCTTCCCGAGTAATCGATAGGGATTCGCGAGCCACTCGGCACCTCCAGATGAGTCGGCGCGAGTTCGTTCAATCGTTGCTGCTGATTCCAATCGAGCAGGCTGATCAGCGCCTGATGAAGGTCCAGTCGCGCGAGATGATCTCTTCGGCTCATGCCCTCGAGCCACGGCGCAAGCCACTTCTCAGGAGTGCTGAGCAGATGCTCGTCGCTCACGTCCGGCCAAATCTGGTCCGCTCGGGTCTCGACGTGACGTGCGAATTCCATGCGTGCCTGCAATGCGCGGCTCGCCGCATTCCAAGGCAATATCCCGAGGCCCAGTTCACGGATGCCCTCGATCAAAGCCGCCGCGATTTTCGCAGGATCAGCGTGAACAAGTCGCCGCGATTCCAGATTCAACGCGCCGAGCCATCGCTCTCGCTGCATCAACACTGCCTGCTCACGCGAGTCCCATTCAATGCGTTCGCGCGTTTCTATGTGGCCTGCGAATTCAAGTTCCAACTCCTCACGAGTGATCGGCGCTGCAACTCGAATCAGTGCTTCGCGTTCACCCGCGTCCAGTTCGGCCACGACCAGAAACTCAGATCGGGCAAGGCGTTGAGCGCCACCCAAACGAGCGCCACGCCCGCCGGAGAGCAGATAGCGTCCACCTTCTCCGCGCGACATCCCGATGCGATCGGGATACGCAAGCGCGAGTAGTCGGCCGGCCGCGTTGCTGTCTTTCGAATCATCCACGTCGGATGGCGTGCGGTCGGTCTGTCTCTCCAGTAACTCCAGTGCACGCAATACACGCTGCCGCGCCGCTTGATCGAGCGTCATCCCAGTCGACGCGCGTCCTTCGCGCAGTGCGTCCAATCGAAGCCGGAGGTCCACATCTGCATCACTGCCGCTCGTACGCAACAGGTCGCGTTCGCCGAGCAGTGCGGTGATGCGTAGCGCAAGTCCACGCAGGCCTAGTGCTGTTCCGCGCAGGATCATGTGTGCAAGGCGCGGATGCGTGCCGATACGCGCAAGTGCACGTCCATGTGTGTTGATGCGTCCTGCGGAATCCAGTGCGTCCAGCGATGCCAGCAAATCGCGAGCCTGTGCAAAGCTTGCTGCAGGCGGCGCATCGAGCCACTGCAGCGCCTGCGGATCACTGATCCCCCAGTTCGCAAGCTCGAGCGCGAGCGGCGCGAGATCGGATTCAAGAATTTCCGCTGGCGTCTGTGCGGGCAGCGACACGTGCTCCGACTCCGACCAGAGGCGATAACACACACCTGTCTCAAGTCGGCCGGCTCGCCCGCGGCGTTGATCCGCGGATGCTTTTGAAATGCGTACGACCTCGAGTCGGTTCATGCCGGTCGCAGGGTCGAACCGCGCTCTGCGTGCGAGACCTGAATCCACGACGATACGTACACCTTCGATCGTGAGACTCGTCTCTGCGATGTTGGTGGCGAGAACGATCTTGCGTTCACCCGCGACACTGGGACGAATCGCGGCGTCCTGTTGGTCGACCGGCAACTCACCATAGAGCGGCAATACTCGCGTGCCTGAAGGCAGAGCGCCTTCTTCCAGAAACCGCTGCGCTTTTCGTATCTCGCCCTGGCCCGGCAGAAACACAAGAACATCACCGTGCTCTTGCTCGACCGCGCGCTGTGTCACTGTGGCCGCGACAAAGGCGATGTCTTCATCGTGGAAGCGATTGCCTCGTGCCTGCGGTCGCTCGCGGTAGTGAGTTTCTACCGGATACATGCGGCCCATCGAAGAAACGATCGTCGCATCTCCCAACAGCCGTGCGACTGCCTGCCCGTCGAGTGTTGCAGACATGACGAGCATCTTCAGATCGTCACGAAGCGTCGCTTGAGCGTCGAGAGAAAGCGCAAGCCCCAGATCGGCCTGCAGACTCCGCTCGTGAAACTCATCGAAGATCAGCAGCGAAATGCCTTCGAGCGCAGCATCCCGCTGCAGCCAGCGCGTCAGAATTCCTTCAGTGACGACTTCGATACGAGTGTTGCTGCTCACTTTGCTGTCGAGCCGAGTGCGATATCCGACCGTTCGCCCAACCGGCTCCTGGATCAGGTGCGACATCCGAGTCGCCACTGCTCTCGCAGCGAGCCTGCGCGGCTCGAGCATGATGATCTTGCTGTCGCGAGCCCAAGGTTCCTCGAGCAGCGCGAGTGGAACGAGCGTGGACTTGCCCGCACCGGGCGGCGCTTGCAGCACAGCATTGCGCTGCGAGCGCAACGCTTCTTTCAACTGCGGCAGCGCGTCGGTGACGGGGAGTAAAGGGAGAACGGGCATGGAGCAACACTAGCCGCAAAAAAGCGCAAAAGCTCACATAAAAAAGAGGGCCGCAGAGCGCAACTGCGTTCCCTTCCGACTATGTGTGCTATGCGCCTTTTCGCGGCTACTCCAAACTCTTACTCCAGCGTGAACCACTGCACTTCCACGCGACGGTTCAGATTCCCGTCGGGGCCTGCAGGTTCTTCCCAGCCACGGCCAACGGCTTCTACGCGTGAAGCATCGATCTTCTTGTATTTCTCCGTGAGTGCATCGCGCACAGCGAGCGAGCGCTGGCGTGAAAGCTCCATTGCCTTTAGCGCCATGCTTTTCACCAACTGCTCGCCTCCTTGCTCGCGAAATTCGTTCAGACGTGCGTTGTCCACATGTCCGCGCAGCAGCACCATCGAGCCGGGGCTCACGGTCAGGAACCGATTGATCGTTTCCAGATACTCCGCATTCTGCGGCGCGCTCTTGTCGAGCACAGCAGAGTTCGGTTCGAAGAAGAAGCGGATGTCCTTGCTCAGCAGCGGATCGCCTTCGAGCGATGCGTTGGTGGAGGTCTTGATGGGCGCGATGGCGATCTTCTGGTCGGCGAACAGTCCCTTGCCCGCAAGCGCATCGAGATAGGACGTGTCCACGAAGCGTGCCGGATCCGTGGGATTCTTGATTACGCTGCCATACGACAGGACCGATGATTGAAAGATTCCGCCAAAGGAACCGGCTGAATCGATCGTGCCGGCAAAGAACGCACGATTTTCCGGAAGATTGGACAGGTGCACGTGCGACAACTCGTCGCGCGCTTCGGCTTCAGTCCAACCGAACGCTTTCGCAACGACGCCGATGTTCTGCGCCTGCTGATCGCGAAGGCGACGATTGCCTTCGAGAATGCCGTGAACAAGGCCGCGCACCATGTCGGGATGCGCTTTCGCGAAACCCTTGTTCACCGCGAGCACATCGGC
>JBJMWN010000436.1:0-24708 GCA_045810085.1 Povalibacter sp.
CCTCATGGTGCCGGGCGACTGGAACTCGCAGGACGATCACCTCTACTACTACGAAGGTTCGATCTGGTATCGCCGCAAATTCGACTTCACTCCTGCATCATCCAAACAGCGAGTGTTCGTACATTTCGGCGCGGCCAACTATCAGGCTGACGTCTACCTCAACGGCCGCAAGCTCGGCCGCCACGTCGGTGGCTTTACGCCCTTTCAGTTCGAGATCACCGAAGGACTCAAACCCAAAGACAACTCTCTCGTCGTCAGGGTGGACAACGCGCGGCATCCAGATGCCGTGCCTACCGTCAACACAGATTGGTGGAACTACGGCGGTCTCACGCGCGACGTGACGATCATCACAACACCGGCCACGTTTATCCGTAGCTATCAGATCCAGCTCGTGCCGGGTTCCAACAACCACATTGCCGGCAACGTTCAGCTCGATGGTGCCGATGCGAACACGGACATCCGCATCGCGATTCCCGAAGCAGGGATCAACGTGCGTACCCGAACCGATGCTCAGGGTATGGCTAAATTCGATGCGCAAGCGCGTAACTTGCAGTTGTGGTCACCGACTGCGCCGAAGCTGTACGACGTGAAGCTATCGATCAACGGTGACGAGATCACCGATCGCATCGGTTTTCGGCAGATCAGCGTGCGCGCAACTGACATTCTCCTGAACGGAGCACCGGTGTTCCTTCGAGGAATCTCATTGCACGAGGAAAATCCGCTGCGAGGCGGGCGCGCCTATTCGACGGAAGATGCGCGTCTGTTGCTCGGCTGGGCCAAAGAGCTTGGCTGCAATTTCGTGCGTCTCGCTCACTATCCTCACAACGAACACATGGCTCGCGTCGCTGATGAGATGGGCTTGATGCTGTGGGAGGAAGTGCCGGTGTACTGGACCATACAATGGGAAAATCCAGACACACTCGCCAATGCGAAGAATCAGCTCACCGAATTGATCGAGCGCGATCGTAATCGAGCCAGCGTGATCGTGTGGTCAGTGGCGAACGAGACGCCGATCAGCGAGCCTCGTACGCGTTTTCTCAAGACGCTGGTCGATACGGCACGTGGGCTCGACAGCACACGACTGGTCTCCGCCGCGATGGAAGTGCACATCGACCCGGCCGATAACAATCATCGGATCGTGGATGATCCGTTTGGCGCTTACACCGACTTGCTGAGCTTCAATCAGTACATCGGGTGGTATGACGGTCTGCCCGACAAACTGCAGCAGATCCGCTGGACCCTCGGCTACAACAAGCCGGTGATGATCAGCGAATTTGGTGCCGACGCATTGCAGGGCTTGCATGGCGACAGGCTCACGCGCTTCAGTGAGGAGTTTCAGGAAGACCTCTATCGTCAGACCTTGAGCATGCTGCAGAAAATGCCGCAGTGGCGTGGCGCGACGCCCTGGATCCTCACCGACTTCCGCTCGCCGCGACGTCCGCTGCCGAACGTCCAGGATGGCTGGAATCGCAAGGGTCTGATTGGAGAGAACGGCACCAAAAAGAAAGCGTTTTACGTACTCAAGGATTTCTACGATCGTAAAGCACAGGAAAACGCGCATTGACCGGAGAGCCGAGCGCCAGCGAAAACATGTGCAGAGGCCAAAGACCGTGACTTCACAGGTGAGTTCATGAGCCAGGCGTACAAACCCGAGGGACACAACGCCGTCTCTCCCTATCTGCTGGTGAGCGACGTCAAGCAGCTCCTTGCTTTCGTCTCACGCACCTTCGATGCACAGGAGCTCTCGCGCTGGGAATTGCCCGACGGCACGCTGAAGCACGTTGAAGTGCGCATCGATGACACTGTGCTGATGATGGGCGAACGACCGGTGACACAGTTGACGATGACTGGATCGGTTCACGTCTACGTGCCGGATGTGGATGCGACCTTCAACAAGGCCTTGAACGCTGGCGCAACCGCGATCGTGGAGCCGCGCGACCAACCGTACGGCGATCGCACCGCAGGCGTTCAGGATCTTGAAGGCAATTACTGGTGGATCGGCACGCGACTCGGGCGTAGTTGATCCACCGATAGCGGTGATCCCAATCGAGTTGCAACCGGCGCAGCTCGATCGAATCGGTTCGCTCAAGTCGAAACACCCGCAGCCCGAAGTATCGCAATCCGCGACTCCAAACCGGCAAGTTGCGCCTGAATCCCGCGCTCGACACGCTGACGCCGTCGTTCTCACCCACGGTGTCCTTGATGAGCGTGTTGCCCATGCAGCAGATGCTTCGAGCGCGCAGTGACCTTCAGGATCGCGTTCGCGACAGCGAGCTTTGGTGCAACGACACGCACTCGCATCTGAATCCCACGCCCATGCTGGGCAGGCTCACACCACGGTCGGTGGAAGATGTTCAGTCGCAGCTGCGTCAAGTCGCCGCACGCGGTCAATCGGTCAGCATCTGCGGTGCTCAGCATGCGATGGGCGGACAACAGTTCGCACACGATGGCTGGCTGCTCGATATGCGCGGCATGAATGAAGTCCTGGGCTTCGATCAGGAACGCGGTCTGATTCATGTGCAGGCAGGCATCACCTGGCCTGACCTGATTCGCGCTTACGTAGTGAAGCAACACGATCTGCCCAATGCGTGGGGCATCCGTCAGAAACAGACGGGAGCGGATCGACTGACGATTGGTGGCGCGGTTGCGGCCAACATCCATGGTCGAGGACTTGCGTACGCGCCTTTCGTCGAAGACATCGAGGCGCTGCAGGTTGTATTGGGCGACGGCACCTGCGTGCGCTGCGATCGCCAGCAGAATGCAGAGCTGTTCCGACTCATCGTCGGCGGCTATGGTCTGTTCGGCGTCGTCACTTCGGTCTGGATCCGACTGGTGCCACGGCGCAAGGTGCAGCGCGTCGTCGAGCTGCGCCGAGTGCAAGAGATCGCAGAGAGATTTCGCGATCGAATCGCAGCCGGCTATCTCTATGGGGACTTCCAGTTTTCAACGGCAGCCGAAGACCGCGAATTCTTATCGCGCGGCGTGTTTTCCTGTTATCGGCCTGTAGAGAACGACACTGTTATTCCTTCAGGCCAGGTTCGCCTGTCACCTTCCGATTGGCGCCGGCTTCTCTATCTCGCACATCGCAACAAACTGCGTGCCTTCAATGAATTTGCGGATTTCTACGTGCAGTCCTCAGGCCAGATTTACTGGAGCGATACTCATCAGCTGAGCCTGTATCTCGACGACTATCACGAATCGCTCGATCGCACGTTGCAATCACCTGTCATCGGCTCGGAGATGATCAGTGAGCTCTATGTGCCGCTCGATCGACTCGATGCCTTCATGAGCGATGTCCGCCGCGAGTTCCTGCGCAACCGAGTGAACCTGATCTACGGCACGGTGCGTTTGATTCGGCGCGATGAATCCACTTTCCTTCCCTGGGCACGACAGGACTTCGCCTGCGTCATCTTCAATCTGCATGTCGATCACGATGCTCGCGGCTTCGCGGAGAGCGGCGATGCTTTCCGTACGCTGATCGATATCGCGATTCACCATCAGGGCAGTTACTTTCTGACTTATCACCGGCACGCAACGGCCGCTCAATTGCTCGCCTGCTATCCGCAGTTTCCAAAATTCCTCGCCGAGAAACGCCGCTGGGATCCACAACAGCTGTTCCAGAGTGACTGGTATCGGCATTACCGCAACGTACTGTGCGAGTAGCACCATGAACTACTCACGGCAACATGTCCTGTGGACCTGCACCTTCCTGTTCCTGCTGCGCGTCATCGGTCAGTTCGAGGCGCTGATGCAAGCGCCCGTCTGGCTGCCGCCCATGAATGCCTGGTACTCGGCACAAGTGGCCTGTAAGAACTGGTTGTGTACCGGGCCACGTGTGCGGCACAGGGATGTGCCCGCCGCCGCAGGTGGCGAGCGAGGGGCAAAAGTCACGCCTTTTGACCCGAGCAAAGACGCTCGTGACAGGACGTCCGAGTCGTCGCTCCTAACGGCTGCGGTTCACAAGCAGCTGTTACATGCCACTTACTTGCCCTACGCGGCTCTGATGCCAGCACAGATTCTGATCCTGATGCTCATGTGCATTCTCAATGGGCGCGAGAAGCTCAGCTCGCGCTGGCGCAAGCCGGTTCGCATTTTTTCCCTCGCTTATTTCGCTCTGATGCTCATTCGCCTCGTCGTGCAGGGCGTGAGCGGCGCAACTGATCTGATCGAGGCCGGCGGCATTCCCGTGGCGTTTCACTGGATCCTGGCTTTGTATCTCCTCACGCTGACCCAAGTTTCGGTGCCGAGGTCAGTGCCGTTAGAATCGGCGCCTTTTTTATCGAGGGCTCAATCATGAGTATCAAACGGATCGAATGCGGCAAACGCATGAGTCAGGCCGTCATCTGTAACGGCATGGTGTATCTCGCCGGTCAGGTCGCGACGAGTGAAACCAAACAGAACAGCGTGGCCGAGCAGACGCGATCGGCATTGGCGGAGGTGGATCGACTCTTGGCCCTCGCGGGTACGAGCAAGTCGAACGTGGTCTCGGCATCGATCTGGCTTGCCGACATCTCGACCTTCAACGAGATGAACAGCGTATGGGATCAATGGGTGGCACCCGGCTGTGCGCCTGCACGCGCGACGGTCGAAGCGAAACTGGCCGCGCCAATCTACCTGGTTGAAATCTCGGTCGTTGCCGCGCTGCAGTGATCGAGCGTCTCAGGCAACGCCAGACTCAGGAGTTTCGAACAGCTTGAGCATTTCATCGAGCTCCTTCGGTACGACGGGCTTCGTCATATAGGCATCCATGCCGGACTGCAGACAGCGTTCACGATCGCCGCTCATGGCGTGTGCAGTGAGCGCAATGATGGGAGTGCGTGTGGCGCTGCCCGCTTCATTGCGACGGATCTCGCGCGTGGCCTGAAAGCCGTCGATGACTGGCATCTGTACATCCATGAAGACCAGATCGAACACCTCACATTGCACGGCATCCAGAGCGGCTTTGCCATCTGATGCAATGACGACGCGATGGCCGCGTTTCACCAGCAGTCGCTGCATGACCAGCTGATTCACTGGATTGTCTTCGGCCACGAGAATGTTCAGCCCGCCTGAGCTCAGCTCGATCCGCTGCTTCGGTTCGACAGACCTATGCGACCTGGCGGATAGAGCTTGCACGAGCGTGTCGCGGAGCTCACTCGCACGCACCGGCTTCACGACGTAACTCGACACATCGGCCTGACGACATCGCTCGACGTCCTCTCGTTGTTTGGAGGAGCTCAGCAGCATGATCGGCACGGCAGCAAGTTCGGGGCGCTCGCGAATGATCGTGAGCAGACGCAGTCCGTCGGACTCCGGCATGTCCAGATCCGTGATGACGATGCGGATCGGCGTGGACGAAGTTGCGAATTGCTCGAGCTGTGCCATCGCTTCGGAAACATTGCGGGCTTCACTCGAGCGCACGTTCCAATGCAGTAGCGCATTTCTCAGCGCACGCCGGTTGGCAGCATTGTCATCGACCACCAATGCATGGAGATTCTGAAGCTCGGGTGATCCCGCCGCATTGTCCAGGGTATGGGTGCGGTTCAAGCGAAGTGTGAAATGGAATTGGCTTCCCTGGCCGAGTTCGCTATCGACCCAGATTCGCCCGCCCATCATTTTCACAAGTGCCGATGAAATCGTGAGGCCCAGACCGGTGCCGCCATAACGCCGCGTCGTGGACGAGTCCGCCTGCACGAACGGATTGAAAATATGCTCACGCCGATCGGGAGCAATGCCGATGCCAGTATCGGCGACCACGAAGTGCAGCTCGTATTGGTCACCTTCGCTGCTCGCCACGCGAGCGCGCATGACCACTTCACCACGCTCCGTGAACTTGATGGCATTGCCCACCAGATTCAAGACGACCTGTCGCAAGCGATTGGCATCGCCTACCAGAGAAGCCGGCACTGAAGGATCGATATCGCAGACCAGCTCGAGGCCTTTCTGATGCGCCCTGAGCGCCAGCATTTTGAGTGTGATATCGAGCGCTTCACGAACATCGAATTCGATCGGATCCAGCTCCAGCCGGCCCGCTTCGATCTTCGAGAAATCCAGAATGTCGTTGATCACATTCAACAGCCCATCCGCGGAGAGCTTCACGGTCTCGACGTACTCGCGTTGCTCGCGGCTCAGGTCGGTATCCAGGCACAAGCCACTCATGCCGAGAATTCCGTTCAAGGGCGTGCGGATCTCGTGGCTCATGTTCGCGAGAAATTCGCTCTTGGCTCTGTTTGCCGCTTCCGCGGCCTCGCGTGCTCGATGCAAGGTGATTTCGGCTTCCTTGTGCAGCGTCACGTCGTTGGCAATGCCAAGGACATGGGTCGGCAATCCATCGTCCGCGAGAATGGGACGTCGCGTCGTCTGCATGAAGTGGCGTGCACCGCGGACGTCGGTTCGGCACTCGTCCCTGACAATCTTGTCCTGACCGGATTCGAGCACTTCGTGATCGTCGGACTGATGCAGTTCCGCTTCCGCTTTGACGACCGCGATATCGGCATCCGTTTTGCCGATCATCTCGTGAGGTTCACAGCCGTACGCATGGGCAATGGCTCGATTCGCCAGCGTGAATCGACCGGCACGATCCTTCACGAAAATATAGTTCGGTGTGAGATCGATGACGTTACGCAGGAACGCGCGCTGTTCTTCGATCTGCGCGGTTTGTGCCTGCACGCGACGCCGCAGCACGATGACCCACAACATCGAGATGCAGATCAACAGCACCAGCAATGCAAGCGCCGGCCAGGCGTGTCGCAAGTTCCACCACGGTGCTGCGCGTACCAGCTCAACATCATTTGGCGAACGCAGCAGCAGCCTGAATGAAACCGCCGTGCTGGTCGTGCTCAGGGCGACGCGCTGTTGCTGCACGTCAGTGACGCCTGTAACCCGCACGATGCTGCCTTCACGCAAATCCCCTAGAGGAATGGCATCGCTCAGCAGCGCATTGAACATGCTGTAGCCATCGCGCAGCACGAGAATCTGCTGTGCCGAGCCGCTCACCTGGTTGAGCAAGCGGGCTTCGATGGTGACAAGCTTGTTCTGCACATTGCCCGTGAGCACTTCTGGCGCCGACAGGGAACGGGGCTCGATATCGACATGGCTGTCGAGCACACGAATCTCTGCGTCCGAGAAGCTCGTGCCATTGACGTTCGGGGTGGGATATCCGACCGCCTCGACACTGTCGCCCAGTTGCGCAGCAGCATCTGCAGATTCGATTCTCAGACTTCCGGTTTCGTCCTGCACATACAGCTTGTCCGCTTGTTTGAGCGTAACCATGCCGCGCACCCGGACGCGTCGGCTTCCCTGATCGTCGCCGGAGAAACGCAGCAGTTCATTGATGGGCTTGAGTGGAATCGACAGTGCAGTCGGCGAGGAATCGAGCACTTCGATCGATTGCGGTGAGTCCAGATACAGTCGATAACCCGTGAGCACACGCTCGTTGTTGAACGTGCTCGAGAACACACCGCGCAAACGAGTTCGGGCATCCACCAGCGACTCCGCAAGCGAAGCATCATCGTTCCGGACCATCACGACACCGACGAGGCCCACCGGCGTCACGAGATTGAATTGATAGCCCAATGGCGTTTTCTGCAGTGGACGCACGAGTCCTTCGATCTGCACGTATCGTGAGTCATAGACGCCCGAGGCGGCGGCGCCCGGATCGACATTGACGGGTGTCGGAAGCGCTGCGGGCCCCAGATACTCGATCTGCGGATGAGTGATCACGGGCGCAAATCCACCCGGCCAGGTGACGCCGCGAACGCGAACTCGGCTGCCAACAGATAAACGCTCGAGTGACTGATCGGTCGCATCGACGTAAATGCCGACGTTGCCGGACTGCATGATCAGGCTGTCACGCTGATAGTGAATTGCCGTAAGCACCGCTGTCACATCGACGGGATATGCGCGCGCAGCCACTTCGTTTGGCAGACGGCGAATGGCTTCGCTGCTTGTCATGAGCGGCAACGTTTCCGAGAGCTGCGCGTCAGGCGGTCGCGAGGAAACCTGAGCAGCTTTCACTTCCGCTCGCTGCAACGTGACTGTGAAACGTCGAATCGTGGGCCAGCCCGTCGCTTCGATCACATCGCCCGGTCGATATTCCAACGCGCTCGCTGTCTCCACCGGCATGCTCATTCCGCCGATCTCGATCACGATGACCTGAGGCGACTCCTGGCGCAGCACTGTGCCGTGTACACGGACGCGATGACCGCGGCTGACCCACGTTGGATCTGTCAGGAGCGCGCGAATGGAGGATGCGACCTGCACGTCCTTGGGCGCCGCTTCGAGCACATGCACATCGTTTGCAGAAGCGACTTGAAGCAAAGGCCCGGCGTCATTGCTGAAGAACGAGCGTTCCCACGGATTGTGATCGGTCTGAACGACGCCTTGAATTCTCACCCGTGCATCAAGCAGCGAGTCGCGCGAAAGCTGCTGACCGTTAAGCACCCGAACGGGCACTCGTCTGCCATTGTCGCCAATCTCCAGCAGCAGATAGGAACCGTCGCGACGCATCGCGCGCACGATGCCGCCGGTCTCGACGCGAATGGCCTCGCGCGGCAAGCCATCGCTGAACAGATCCGCGAGCGACCGCGAGTCAGGTACTGGAAGCTCCGAGTGCCGCACACGATCCATTCGAATATCGGTGAGAGCGACTTTGCGACCGCTCGCTTCGGTTTCGTAGGCGAGCTTCACTGCGGCGCGCAGATCGACTGTGTCTCCGACTGCCGGAAGAGCCGCGCTCGAATCGGGTTCAATGCGGACGCCCGCGATCTGATCCTGGAGATAGAAGAAACGGGCCTCGCGATCCACGAAGGTGACCACGCCGGTCACATGAACTCTGCTGCCGACCGCGACTCGCTTCAGATCATTCAGGCCGATGCTGCGTTCGCCCGACAGATCGACGCTCGCGGGCACGAACACGGGCAGCAGCAACACGATGCAGGACCCAACGGCCAGGCAGCCGAGGATCAGCAACGCGCGCCAGTGCTTAGAACTGGTTCGAGTGCTGGTCGACTTGTTTACAGAATCAGGTGTCACGTCCCGTCTGCGCAGAGTTTTAGCTGCACACCCCCCGGTGAGCATCAGACCGAGACTGAGACTCTACTCAGCCATCGTGCTTCCGGAAGTGAGCCAACTCTGAGTTCCTGCAGAACTGCAGCATTCGTCCACGCTGACACCCACAGCATGGTGATGTGCCGCACGTTCTGCGCCTCTTGTAAGGTCAACAGATCGTCTCAATTCCGAGCGCCGCATAGGGGAATCGCTGAACGCTCGCACAGCTGCGTAAAGCTGCACGATTGTGAAAGCAACCTTCTTAAATCAGCGACGAGGCGAGCTAGAAGAGCGCGCGTTCCTTGCCCGGCAACATCTGCGCGCCTACCAACGGGATCGGCGGTCCGCCAAAGGACAGGAACTGATCATGGAATTGTTTGAGCGTCTTGCCGGGATTGGCAGCAAGCCAGTCCGCACCCAACTTGCGAATCATCAGCTTGCCCATCGTGTAGTTCAGATAGGCAGGATCGTAAGTGCCGCGTGCTGCCTGCTGACGTGCGTTGCCCGCATCCTGGTACGCCTTTTCGCGAAACATCTGCTCGCACTGCGCGACGCTCATGTTCTGAGTGTGGAGCCCGATCGCGCACACATACCGCACGTTCCTCAATAGCGCATTCAACAGTTGACCGATGTGACGCTCGGGACTGTCTTTTGCGAGCCCCTGCTCGACCATCATCTCTTCGGTGTAGTGCGCCCAACCTTCTGCAAAGGCATAGCCGACCATCAGCTGGCCGAATCGCCATGAAGCTCGATTCGAGTGCAGGAATTGCAGAAAATGTCCGGGCCAGACTTCGTGCACGGTGGTGAACAACAAACTCGCCTCGCCTGGAATGTAAGCGTCTTGTTCCGCTTTGCTCCATGTCGGATCCGGCGGCGCGATGTAGTACACGGAGGGCATGTTCTTTTCGTAGGGACCAGGAATGTTGATGTATGCAGAGTTCTGCGCCTTGTACGCCGGCGCCTCCTTCACCTGCGCTTCTTCCGTTCCGGGAATACTGACAATCTGGTGATCGATGATGAACTGTCGTAGCGCGCCGAGTTGAGCGCGAGCTCCTTGCACCGGGCCTCCCTCAGGTTTGTTGGCATCCTGCTTCGCCACGCACTGCGCGATGGTTCCGCGCGGCAGATACTGTTTGCACGCATCGTTCAGCGCTTTGAGATTGCGATCGAGATCCGTCTGGCCGATTTGCGCGAGTTGTTCGAGCGGCGTGGTCACTCCTTCAGTGAGACGGACCATCGCAGAAAACTTTTCGGGACCGAATGCGAAATCGTCGGTCGCCTTTGCGCGCTCTGACTCCATCCATCGACTCATCTCATCCATCGCCTGCGCGGCAGGTTCGATGGCTGATTTCAATTCGGATTGCAGCGCTGCATCCGATACCTCTGCGAATGCTTGCGGCACATCGTCGCGATAGAACTTGGCGAACCCGGCGAATCCTTTCACACCATAATCGACGAATGTTTTAGGCATCGGACTGCGCAGGTTCCCGCGGATCTGGTTCAGCGCCGTGGGAATGGCTTTGGCGTATCTGATGAAAGCCCGCACGCGCTCATCGATCGGTGCATACGGAACATTCACATACGTGTTCGGATCGAGCCCATAGTCGAAGTAGTAGGACACATTGGTGAGCGGCAATTGCGCATCGCGCAACCAGAACAGATCGCCGTCGATCCTGGCAATCAGGTAATCGCGTTGAAAGCGTTGCTCGAGGCTCAGCGAACCTTCCGCGAATGCGCCGGCATCGCTGCGTGCTTTGTCTAGCCAGGCGATCGTCTTCTGCAATCCATCCGCACTCCAATCGGGGAGTTGTCCGTCGAACTCATGGCGACCGCTGCTCGCCGCGAACGAGGGGTTCTGCAAAAAATAATCTTCAATGAATTTGTCGACGAAGCTCGGCCAGTCTGCCTGCTTCATCGATTCTGCCGTTGCCGGCTGAGTGACGGGTGGTGAACGATCGCACGCGCTGAGCGACAGCAGAGAGGCTATAACGATTACGCCAGCCAGAAGAGATGCAGTGCGAACGTGCGCCATGAGTAACTCCGACGACCCCAGGAACGAATCGGCCGATGATACTCACTGACGCACGCGCGCGGCACTCATCAGCCGAATCGAGCGCCTCACTTCCCCATGCGTGAGCGATCAGAATCGGCTGACGAGCAGTCGCTCAAAAATTGACATGAACGTTCAGGCCGTAAGTCCGCGGCGTGTTGGTCAGATAGCCCACACGCGCACGCGTGCCTCGCTCGCGGTCTACGGAAAGGAATGCGCGTTCATCCCACACATTGTTCATGAACAGGGCCGCTTCCCATTGGGCCGTTCGCACACCCAGGCGCAGATTGCCAATGTCATAGCTCGGCAACTCAGGATCGAAGGTGAAGCCTGCAATAGTCGGATCGCCAAAGGCGAAGAAGCCCGGAGCGCCGGAGCAGATGCCGACGCAACCGAACGGAGTCTCTTGATCAGCCAATTGCGTCCAGGAGGACCCCACATATTGGTACGTGAAGTTCGCAAAGCCTTCGAGGGCAGCGCCGAAATCCATGTTGTAGGTCGCGCTGGCAGCCGCCTGCCACTCTGGTGACGTCGGTAAACGATTGCCTTCACGAATCCCAGCGATCGGATTGCCGTTCGCATCATTGCGAGTCTCGGTGATCTCGGAGTCTACATAGCTGGCTGACAATCCGAGATCGAAATGTCCGCCGAGACGAGTCATCAGCTCCATCTCCGCACCTTGGCTCCGGCCTTGCGCGTTAAGGACGATGCGCGACGAGCACGAACCCGCATCCGCGATGACCTGCAGATTGTCGATGTCGGAATAGAACACCGCTGCGTTGAGCGTGACGCGCCCATCTGCCAGCCGTGTCTTCGCGCCCACCTCATAATTGAGAACCTTCTCGTCCTCGAACGTCGGCTGGCCGCTGTAGATCGCGCGATCCGCTGGTGTGCACAACGTGACATTCAGTGGATCGTTGATTCCACCCAGCCGAAATCCCCTCGAGACCTGCGCGTTGAACTGCACATCCTCGTTGGGTTTGAAGCTCACAATCGCTCGCGGCGAGAATCCATCCGAGCTTGTCGAGCCCGGCTCATCGGTGTAGCCCTGATCAGCGAACACGCCTGCGAACGTGAGCGTGCGATCCTCATCGAAATCGTAGTAGCGCAAGCCGCCGGTCAGCGCCCATTGGTCGTTGAGATGCAGGGTCGCCTCGCCGAACACTGCGAACTGCTTGAACGTGAATGGCACATGCGAAAAGTACGGTGTGTCGGGCGGCGCGTTGAATCCCGAGCTCGGCGGCAAGCCGATCCGTGCAAGGAAAGCATCGTATCCAGGCGTGGGCAGATCCTGACCGTATTCGCGATCGATATGCTGATAGAACGCGCCGACCAACCATTCGACGGCCCGACTCGTATCGGAAGTCAGTCGTAGCTCCTGGCTGAAAGTCTTGAGGTCCGTGGTGTCGTACAGGGGAGAATTCAATCGCACTTCCGCGGGCGTGCCACCGAGTTGATAGGTCACGCTGCCTGAAAGTTGGCTCGCATCACGCAGCACCTGCACTTCGCGATCGGTATAGGACGTGACCGAGGTCAGCGTCGTTGTCCCAATCGCAAAATCCATTTTCAAGTCCGCAAGCTTCAGCTCATCGTCGATGCCTTCGGTGAGCTGTGTCACTTGCCCACGTTCGCCCGGATCCACCGCAGGTTCGGTCGTCGTGTAGGGATTGCCCAGAATGTTGTAGACATCGATGCGCGGATAACCATCGGTCTCGAGCTTCTGATAAACGAACCGGGGCGTGATGGAGATGGCGTCATTCGGCTTGAACAGCAATGCAACCCGACCTCCCGTGCGCTGCCCGCTGTTCACATCCTTGCGTACAGCACGGCCGGGATAGTAAGAGTCGATGAAGCCCGCCATTTCGTCGTAGTAGCCTACGATGCGCAGCGCGGCGGTCTCGCCTAACGGCATGTTCACTGCACCTTTGACTCCGCCACCTGTATCGGTATCTGTGCCACTGTAGAGATTGGCTTCCGCAGCACCTTCAAACTTTCCAAGTTGTGGCTGACGAGTGATGTAGCGCAATGTGCCGGCTGCGGATCCTGCGCCGAACAGTGTTCCTTGAGGACCGCGCAATACTTCGAATCGCTCGAGATCGAACAGATCGAGATCTGGTGTGAACAGCGCCTGTGAGATCGGCGACTCATCGAGATACACGCCAACGGATTCCTTGACGCCCCCCACCAGATCGCGCACGACCTGCCCCGCACTCACACCTCGAATAGAAACCTGACTCTGACCGGGTCCGAGATCGGTGATTGCAAGACCGGCGACATTGCGCGCCAGCTCAGCAATGTCTGTGCTTCCGGTATCGCGGATTTGTGATTCACCCATCGCCGCAACGGAGAACGGCACATCCTGCAGAGCTGTCGCTCGCTTCTGCGCAGTGACGATGATCTCACCGATGAGATTGTTGTCCGGCTCAGGCGCTGCGGCCAACGCAAACGTCGGCAGCAGCATCGCCGCAATCGCCATGTTGATCTTATTCATGGATTGCATCTCTCCCTGGGCGCTATGTGTTGACTGACTAGAATCGATAGATGGCTTTCGCGTTCCAGAATCGTCCCCGTGGATTGTGCTGGCTCTGCACGTAACCGTAGAGATCGTCATCGCCATTGCCGACCGCAAACGGCGGCTTCTCATTGAACGCGTTATCGAGACCGACCAGCAGTTGCAGACCTTGGATGCCGGTGTAGCGCAACTGCAGATTCACGGTGGTGAACTGCCCCACGTCGCGCGTGTCGACGGTGTCGTAGTCGAGCGTGCCGTCGAAATCCGCATCGGGCATGTCCTGGAACGGACCGGTGTAGTTCACGCTGGTGTAAATGCCCCAGTTCTGACTGCCAAAGTCAGCCCACACCAACGCGCGATCTTCCGGATACTCATACTCACCCGCGAGAGATCGAGTGACGAACGTCGTGCCGTCCGGTCCGAGCTCGACGCGATCGAAATCGAGCAGATGCGTGTAGTTCAAGCCCAGCGAGAGAGTGCTCGCGGCAAGCGGCACTGAATACGCAACACTCAAGTCCAGACCGCTGGTGGATTGCTCATTGATGTTGATGAAGGTCGTATTGATCGTCTGCAATGGACCGAGCGCATCGCCGGCCAATGGCGCACCGCGCGTACATACGGTGCTGCTCTGAACGTTGCAGGATTCGCTGTACAGAAAACCGAAGGGCACCTGATCGATTTTCTTTTCCTGCTTGATGTCCCAGTAGTCGAGCGTGACGTTGGTGGTACTCGAAGGCTGCCATGCAATCCCGACATTGAAGCTCTCCGATTCTTCAGCCTTCAAATCCGGATTGCCCGAAAACACCAGGTTGTAATCGGTCGGCGCGCAATAGGTCGGATTGTCTGCGCACCCAAACGTGTCCGTGAAAAATTGCGATGATTGCGATGGGCCGAGGCCAATCTGCGCAAGCGACGGCGCGCGAAATCCGGTTCCCCACGAAGCACGAAATGCGAGCTGCTCGATCGGCGACCAACGTAACGCGATCTTCGGATTGGTCGTACTGCCGAAGTCGCTGTAGTCGTCATAGCGCGCCGCAAGCGACAGTTCCAGGCTCTGCAGCAGCGGCACGGAGAACTCGACGAAAGCTGCCCAGCTGTTGCGTGACGCGGCGGCCGATACAGCTTCCGTACCAAAGATCAGCCCACGCTGAAACTGATCGTCGGGAATATCGGAGATCGCTTCTTTGCGATATTCCGCCCCCGCAGCCATCTTCACTGTGCCGCCTGGAATATCGAACAGATCTCCGCTCGTCTCCGCTTCGTACATCGTGAGATCCGACTGGCCGCGACGGACCAGATTGGTCGTGATCGCATCGATGGTGGGCTGCGGATTCTGCACACCACCAAAGGGGTTGTAGCGACCCGCGGTGATCTCGGTCTGCAGGAAATCCGTGCGCACCCAGCCTTGCGAGCGGTCACCCGTCTGGTCGCTCTCGCCGCGCGCACGCTGCGCACTGAGCTCCCATGTCCATGCTGCAAATCCACCGCGGAGACCGAGCACTCCACGCAGGTTGTCGCTCTGGATATCCCACTGCCGAGGTCCGGCATCGACTGTGCGATAGCGACCCACATCGATCGAGGTTGCATCGGGGTATGGATTTCCCGGATTCGTGATCGGCACCGTCAGACCGGCAGTCTCATCGAGCGGCGTCGGTGCACCTTGCGCAGATGAAATGTTGTGCTGCACGCCAACCTCGGCAAACACCTCGAGACCCTCAGCGAGATCCTGATGCGCCAACATCATCAGGCCCGTTCTCTCCGCTGAGGGAATCAGAAGATTCCAGGGACCGAAGTCGTACACACACGTTTGTCCGGCGACACTGCCGGCGGGACAAGCAGGATCGATTCGCGTGGCACCATTGACGATGAACCTTCCTGGGTAACCGCGCGATGAACGGAAATCCTGACCGCCGCGCTCGGTCTGATTCGCGGTACCGAAATACCAACGCTCGCTGTTGGAAAGCGTTGAGTTCTTGAAGTAGTCGAAGATGAATGTGACGTTCGCATCGTCCTTGCCGATTCCCCAGACGGCAGACACATTGCGTTCGTCGTAGCTGCCTTCATCGACACTGCCGTAGCTGCCGCTGACTTCAAATCCTTCGAAGTTTCGACGCAGGATCACGTTCACTACGCCTGCAACGGCATCCGAGCCGTAGACGGCTGAAGACCCGTCCTTCAGCACTTCGACACGGTCGATGGCCGCGACTGGAATGCTGTTGATGTCGACGAAGTTGGTGGTGACGTTCTCAGCGAACGAATTGATCGCCACGCGCCGACCGTTCACGAGTACGAGCGTTGCGTCCGCTCCGAGACCACGCAGACTGATCGACGCAGCCCCGTTCGCAGTGGAGTCCTGATTGTTTCCGCGAGTCGAGAAGGCTCCGTTGCCGTTGGCCGGGAGCTTTTCCATGATCTGCTGCAGATTGTTGTAGCCGGACTTCTCGATGCTGTCGCGGCCGATCGTGATCACTGGACTGGGATTTTCGAAATCGGATTCACGAGCTATACGTGAGCCCGTCACGATCACTTCTTCTGCGGGCTTCGGCTCCTCGGCGAGCACGCATGTGGTCGATATCAAACACAGACCCATCATCAAGCCACGATGATGGCGCGCAGCAATTTGCGTTTCCATGACCGGCCTCCCCGTTGAAGGCCAAGGACCGTATCACCGCAATTGCTGAGCGCCCCATACGCTCAAATACTTCATGCGCTGCGCCAAACCGAAAGCTGTGGTGTTTTCGCAGCAGCTCTACAACAGCGACCTGAACAACGATCCATACGCTTCAGGAGTCAGCAACGCGACGAATAACAATCCCGCGAGCGCACCGCCGAAATGCGCGTCGTGATTGATGCGACCGTGTGGATGCTTGGACGCCCAGTAGGTGTATGCAAGATAGCCGACGCCGAAAAGAGGTGCGGGGATGGGGATCGGAATCGGCAGAATCAACAGCGAGTTCTCCGGGAAATAAACGATAGCGGCGAACAAGACAGCCGCAATCGCGCCTGACGCACCGAGGCATGCGTATTCTGGATTGTTTTTTTGGTTGACCCAGGTACCAGCGTGACTGATCAGCAAGCCTGCGGTGTACAGCACGACGAACCAGAAGCTGCCGATATAGCGTTCGAGCGGAAACGCGAAAAAATAGAACGTCATCATGTTGAACAACAGATGCATGAGATCCGCGTGCACGAATGCGCTCGCGACGACGGTCCCGTACTGACGGCGTCGTAAGAACCAGTACGGTCGGAACAGACTTCGTTCGAGCAGTCGGGGTGATTGATACAGAGCGAGCAGACTGATCGCGATGGTCGAGAAAAAGATCAGTGTTGCTGCAGGACTGCCGATGAACTTCACTCTGAGAACCCTTTCTTTGTACTTTGATATGACTTGGCGGTGGGTAACTTTGCAGTCACTACGCGCGCTTTGGCTACCACGTTTTGTCGGGAAGTTTGCTTTGATCGTCCAGAGATAGCCAGAGATGTGCCGCGGCTTTGAGCTTAACGATAAGATTTCGGTGGGCTTATCGAGACAGGGATCGTCGCAGACTGTCATGACCTATCTGCACGCTACTTCGGGTTCGCTGACGCGAATCCTTATTCTGGTCACGTTCATTGCCGCGGGTGTGTTCACGCATCTGCGTGGCCGCGTACGCCATCGAATCGGACGTCAGCTGACCGATCACTCGACCTTCATGGCGCCGTTCAATGCGCTCATGTACCTGTTCTCAGCTGTGCCATCGCGACCCTTCATCGATCTGGAACACTTTCCGGAGCTCGATCCGCTGCGGCAGAACTGGAAAGCGATTCGCGACGAAGCATTGCGACTTTTCGATGACGGGTACATTCGGTCGGCGACGACGTACAACGATCTTGGCTTCAACTCGTTCTTCAAGAGCGGTTGGAAGCGATTTTATTTGAAGTGGTACGACGACTTCCTGCCCTCGGCTCGCGACTTGTGTCCGCGCACCACAGCATTGCTCGCGAAGACTCCGAGCGTGCATGCAGCCATGTTCGCTCTGCTGCCGCCGGGCGCACGGCTGCCCTCGCATCGGGATCCTTTCGCGGGATCGCTGCGCTATCACCTGGGACTGCGCACCCCCAATTCGGAGAAGTGCCACATTTTCGTCGACGGCGAGTTGTACTACTGGAAAGACGGCGAAGCCGTGATGTTCGACGAGACGTACATCCACCGAGCCGAAAATCAGACCGACGTGCAACGCTTGATTCTGTTCTGCGACGTCGAACGCCCATTATCAAATCCGCTCGCGCGCGCGATGAATCGCTGGCTGGGACAGCCCTTCGCACGCGCCGCGGCAACACAGAATCTGCCTGGCGAGAAAGTCGGCGTCCTCAACAGGATCTTTCAGTACGCGTACCAGTTTCGACTCGTTGCGAAACGCCTCAAGCTCTGGAATCGCAATGTCTACTACACATTGAAATGGTTACTGCTTGGAGCGCTCGTGTATTGGGTGTTTCTGCGAGCGATCGTTTCCGGCTAGTGGCCTGTAACAACTGGTTGTCAGGCCGCGTATTCGGCACAGGGATGTGCCACTCGCTCGCCCAGTGGCGAGCGAGGGGCAAAAGACACGCCCTTTGACCCGAGCACAGACGATACTGACCGGGCGTCCGAGTCGACGCTCCTAACAGCTGCGGTTCACAAGCAGCTGTTACATGCCACTAGTGCTGCCACAATCGGACTAACTGACTTCGAAGCACATCACGCGCCCATCGAGGTCCATCGCGTAGATCTTCTTGCCAACGATCAAGGGTGAGGAGCCGAAGCCCCAGCCCTTCTTTGCTTCGACGATCTCAGGTGAAGGCGGGTCCAGATACAGCCATCGAATCGCTCCCGAATGCCGGTCGAGCACGACCAGCGAACCGCTACGCGGTCCTGGGTAACTTCCGGCCCCTACGGTGCCTGCTACAACCAGATCGTCACTGACGGCGGGTCGCGCCCAGGCCCAACCAGGAACAGCGGTCTTCCATTTAAGCCCGCCATTAGCGCCATCTAACGCGTATACATTCACTGCATCGGACGAGCCGGTGTACACGGTGCCTTCGCGAATCACTGCTGGACTCTCGATCCATGAGAACCAGTAATAGTGTTTCCAGATTTCCTGGCCGCTGTTCGCATCGAGCGCGATCAGATCGTAGGTCCGACTGCCGACGTACACACGATCTCTCGCGACCATGACATCGCCTGGAACGGCAAGCTTCGCGTCGTAGCTCCAGCGTGGAGCGCCATCCTTCGCCGTGACCGCCTGCACTTTGCCGTCGAACGAAGCGAATATCACCAGATCTCGATAGAGCGCCGGTGTCGCGGTCATCATGTCCGCAGTAGTGACGCGCCAGAGCTCGTTGCCCGACTTGATGTCGAGCGCATAAAGATTTTTGTCACGGCTCGCGACATAGAGCCGTTGACCGTCAGAGACGATGCTGGACCCATAGCGATCCCATCGCGAGTTCTCTTTGTTGGTAGGGATGCGCTCGGGACTCCCCGAGTCAATCTTTGCTCGCCAACGTTCCGTCCCTTTCTGCTTGTCCAGTTTGTAGAGGAATCCAGAATCGGAAGCGACGTATACGTCGTCACCGATCAGAGCGGGCCTTCCACGGATAGGTTTCGCGGTCTCGACTTTCCATCGCACCGCTCCCGTATCGTCGATCGCGTGCAGCGTACCGAGATCGTTCGCAGCAAACAGCAGCCCGCTTCGGGGATCGCGTTCGAGGCCCGCCCACGCAGGACCACCCGTCTCGACGGACCACAACAGTTTCGGTTTCTGGATGGTCCACGACGTTGCCGGCTTGCTGGGCATCGCTTCAGTGCGGCGAAACTCCACGGGAATGTCGTACAGCGGAGCGGCGTCTTTCGGCAGCAAGCCTGTCAGGCGCTGCGTCGATGCGTCGTATGTCAGAGGAAAGGAAAGCGGCTTCGTGTCGATCGTGTCGTTCTCGATCGTGACCGCACCGAGAACAACGTCGTACATGCCAATCGCGGGAAGGGCCATTCGAGCGCTCGGCTTTCCCTCAATCTGTTCGAAGTGAAGAACGACCTGCGAGGACTCACCTCCGTGCGAGGGTGTGGCTGTCCACCAGCCTTCCAGGTCAGAGAAGTCTAAAGCGCTTGCCTGGATCCAAGGCGAGCCAGCCAGCACAGCGGCCGTCAACACGAACAAGCTTCGATTGCGATGCGCACGATTCATGACTGTCTCCCGCATTCGAAAAAGCGATGAGACGCCGAAGCTCATTGAATTCAAGGTTGACTGCGATCAGAGGAAAAGCCAGCGAGATGAGCCGTTTCGACTCACCTCATCTGCGCAATCTTCGCGACAGCCCAATGCCAGCATCGATCAATCACCGAGCAACTGCACCGCGTCGATTTCGTTCCAGCCCAGCACTGCGTTGGTCGCGAGCGTGATTCGCGCGCCTGTCGCCTTGTATGCAGTCTTCTCGAAACTGCGATCGAACCAGCTGATGGTGCTCGGTGCGTACGCCTGCTGATCAATGCCCTGCCAGACGATGTGTCGCATACCAGCATCATCGATCAGCTCGACCTTCATGATCGCGCCCCCTCCGTAGTTCTGCCGGATGCGAAGCTGAGTCGCAGCGACAGGTTTATCGAACTTGACCTCGAGCCACTCGATACCTTTGTCAGGTGTCTCGGTCGTCCAGGCATTGCCGTTGTCGCCATAGCGCTCGACATCCGGCGCTCCAGTCGCAGCATTGGGTGCGTAGCTGGTCTTGGCTGTCGCAGCCTTGTCGCTCGCATACGTCGAGCTGGACGTGCCCGATGTTGCCCACTGCCCACGTGGGTCGGACACGATGGCATCTTCAGCAAGCGCGGCTTGAATGGCCGCGGCTTTCTCATCGTTCGCAGCAGAATCCACGGCGGCTGCGGGCGCAGGTGTTGCGGCAGATGAAGCGCCAGATGAAGCGGCAGCCTGCTCGACTGCAGGAACGAAACTCGCTGCAGGAGAGTCTGTGGTGGCTTCCTTCTTCTCGGCACATCCGGCTGCGCTCAACGTTGCAGTCAGCATCATCAGAAGTGCCCACTTCGAATTCAAAGTCATGAGAGCTGTACCGTGTTTTTCATAGCGCCCGATCGCGCGGCGCGCACGTTCTCATCGATTGCTGCTGCAGACAATGGCTCCCGCGGAGCCATCACGTGGCTCCTCCGGGGGATTCGAGCCGACGACGCGGCGAACACACTCGCGACACCAAAAAGAGCGAAGCCGTCTCGTTCGACAGCGCTTCGAGTTTCAGGAGTTTTCCGTGAGTCGTTACAAAGCTCTCCGTCAGGCGGCGCTGATCATTGTGAGTCTGCTGACGTTGATGTTCGGCATCGAGGCGCGTGCAGTCGACATCGAACCGTTGCATGTCGATATCGACGTTTATGGCCAAGCGTTTCTCGGCGAGGGTTGCGAAGGCGGTGAATGGTCGGTGAGCTGGAGTGCCGATGTGCCCGGCGAGACCAACAACATTTCCGATCTGTTGATCAGCTATGGCAGTTTCGATACGACGAATGAATCCGACCCGCAAATTCCTCCCGCGACGGTCAAAGTGAAAGACATCACCTGTCGCGATCAGAACGGCGCTGTCGTGTTGCACACCTCGATGGGAGGCGGCAAGCGCGAAGTACGCACCGTTGTGGCTTTGAAGCACGACCCTGGCATCCCCTCCCCCTTCCTGGATTTTTCAGTGGACGATGCGGGCATCTGCCGAGTGCGCGCAGAGACGATGAATCAGGTGCTCGAGAACAATCTGATTCAGATCCGCGCGCCGCTCATGGCGACACTCACACCGGATCTGTCGGTCAGTCGTGAAGAACTCGAAAAGGGATTCAGCAAGCGCTACAAAATCGAAGGTCAAGCTGTGGTGAGCGCGATCATGTGCATGGGCACGCCCATCGATCATGCGCAGGTCACGCTCAGCTATAAACGCAACGATAAAGCGCCAGCGGTGTCGCTTGCAGGTTGCGCGAATCTGCCGAAGGGCGGCAGCACGCAGGTAACTGCGAAGGTGGATCCACCGGGCGGTCGGCTGCAATTTTCTGCCGATCCGGCAACGACGCTTGGTATCCAGTCTTCGGGGCTCAGCGCCACGGTGACCGGCGCAAGCCCGGGTCGCGCAACACTGAAAGCCGAATACACCTTGAACGGAAAGACTGCGATGGCGACGCTCCCGGCGAGCAGCATCGAACTCACCTCAGTGAACAATGGTGTCGCCATTCCGAAATTGGGCCTGCTTGGCCTGAACGGTAAACCGTCATCTAAAGTCTATTCGTTCCCCTTCAAATCAACGCCAGGCGATGCAGGTGACCTGCTCATCTTCAAGCTCCAGCAGGAAGCGCTCGCGAGCGTGGTGACCAATCGCAATTCCATTGGCATTCAGCCGGTGCGCGAAGGTCGCACACTGCTGCAGGCAAAGACTGTCTGCGGCGCACCGGTAGGGCCACCGATCGAAATCGAGATCGTCACTTGCGATGACGATGTGCGCGGAGAACTGCAGCAACGACAGGAGGAGTTGATCCGTCGCGAAAAGGAGATCGTCAAGCGCATCACTCAGCTCGTGGGCGACGCCGAGTTCCAGCGTGCTGCTACCGAGATCAAGGATTCCACCATCAACCTTGCGACTAAAACCGCGGAAGTGATTGCGGCGACATTGACTGTCGGCGAAGCGAACGCCGTGAAGAACGGCGTGGGCAGTGTGACGAATCTGCATCAGATCGAAACTGCACAGACGCTCTGGGACGGATACAGCGCGTTCAACGATGCACAATCTGGAAACTACGGTGCGGCCGCGTTCGGCGCGCTCGTCATCGCTATCAACGATGCACGCGTGTCAGCGCTCAAAGCCGCGTGGGAGTCTGCAGACGCAGCCCAGAAATTTGGAATGGACCTTGGATTGATCGCAGGTGTGGTCGAGCAGCTCGATGAACTCGAGCCACAGCACGATGCCATTCGACGCGATATCGATCAGGTGACACGCCGACTGCATCAGTGCGACAAACTACCGCCGCCGCCTCCGCTTCCACCGAAGAAGCCGGATCCAAAACCCCCTCGCCCAACAGAACCGCCACCGGTCGAAGTGCCGCCAGTCACGGACATTCCCGTGCCGGAGCAACCTCCTGAAGTTCCAGGCGAGGAAGTGCCGCCGATCATCGATCCGCCCGATGTGCCTGTATCAGGAGGCTTGTGCGTGCGTCGTGTCGATGAGCCGATACCTGCGAACGAGCTGAAGGCCATTCTGCAATCGGCAAATGAGTTCAAGACCACGGCACAACGTGCACGTGAAGTGTTCGAATCTTTCCAGGCCACCATTAAAGAGATGGAGGCCGCGAACAGCCTGCAAGGTGATCAACGCACATCCGCGATGAGTGCGTTCGCGCCTCGCTACGATGCATTCGTGCAGGAGTATTTCAAACTAGGTGCTGCCTCGCGCGCTCAGTCCCAGAAGTTCGCGCTCTGTACCGAAGAACTTCCGAAGCAAATCAGCACGACGAAAAACTCGGCCGCGCAGCGCTGAGTCGGAACACGGACGTTCCGACCTAAGCGTTTCAGCAATCTCTACGGAACCACATCGAGAAAGCTATTGATGGACAGCCGGCCCGTCGCAGGATTGGGATCTGGAACGAAGTCTGGATTGATCGAGCCGGAGTGCAGACTGTTGCGCCTGTAGATCAGGATGCGATTGAAAACGCCATCCTGCTTTGCAATCTGTTCGAACAATGCCGTATCGCCGTTGATGTAGCTGGGCCCCGGTGCGTTCGGCCCTTCGCGTTCTGTTTCGAGCGTTTTGAGATACGGATCCCGACGCGATTCGTCGATGTATTCGAATCCGGTAGCTCGGTGCCGGTAGAACGCAGTGCCGCCCAGATCGCGCTTGAAAAGGTAGTGCACGGATGCAAGGCCATTTCGATTGACGGAATCGAAATGTGGAATGCGTTGAAGGAATTCCAACTTTTCAGCGGGAGTCGTCACGACTGAGTAGTGACACAGTGGAAATCTGAAGCCGCTGCCTTGCAAGTCGAAGTAATCGAACAGCAGCTTGCGCAACTTCGTTTCGAACAATTGCTCGTACGAAGGAGGTGCCTCGGCTCGAACTCCCGGATAGTAGCGGCCACCGTTTGCATACATGCGCGTGGCAGCCCGTCGAACGAGTCGATCCGGATCGGCGATGAAATTGTCGATCACCAGCAGCGGCGCTTTCTCATTGCCAATGGTTAGCTTCTGGACGCTGATTTGCGGATGCAGATCGAGAATCATGAATATCCAGCACCTGACTTAAGGACTGCCGAAGCTCACGCCGTTCCAGTCATTGGCTTCGGTTTCGGCATGGTCCAGATTTCCTCACTGGCTTTGCAGTAGTGATTCAGGAAGTCCTGATGAGTAGGCATGCGTTCGACGACCCGCGAAATCGTCCCCTTGATTCCATCAAGCAGTTTCTTCAGATCCTGGTCCGAGATGGCTTGAGTGAGCTGATGGTAGTGCGCTGGCTGAATCCGCTGGCCGAGCATCACATGGGTCCACGAGTCGACGCGGAACAGTTCGCCGTCTGCCTGCCATGCATGCGCCCGCTCTTTGAACATCTCGATACGTCGCGCGAGCGATTCGGGCAACTGCATGTTCTGACATTCTTTCCAGAACGGCTCGTCGCGCGAGTTGACCGCGTAATGCAGGATGATGAAATCGCGAACCTTCTCGGCCTCGATCTGCACATCCTCGTTGTACTGATCAATGAACGACTGTGACACACCCGCAAACGGGAACAGATGAATCAATCGGGTCACGCCCGTCATGATCAGATGAATGCTCGTGGACTCGAGCGGTTCGACGAAACCACTCGCAAGCCCAAGCGCGATCACATTCTTGTTCCAGGCTTTACGCCGCCGTCCTGTTTTGAACTTGATCACTCTGGGCTGAATGATCGTCTTGCCTTCGACTTCGCTCATGAGCTTTTCAGTGGCTTGCTGATCGGTCATGTAGCGACTGCAATAGACCAATCCGTTACCCACTCGATGCTGCAGCGGAATCCGCCAGCGCCATCCTGCTTCGTGAGCGATGGCGCGAGTGTATGGAACCGCAGGACCTGTCGATTCCGTCTGAACTGCTACCGCGCTATC
>JBJMWN010000437.1:0-4406 GCA_045810085.1 Povalibacter sp.
GAGCTCACTGAGATCCTTGCGCCGTTCGAAGGCGAGACGCCGCGATATCACTCGCTGCAGTGGCGAAGCGGATTTCCGGCCCCAGGATTTTCAGCGTTGAGCGAATCTGAGTTCTCGCATGTACACGAAGGAGCGCCCGAACGCGTCATCGTGGATCGGACATTGTCGATCAGCTTCGTCGCCGCACTGCCTTCCGAGCAGCGGACGCAAATCGCGCAACGTATTCGCGAGCTGATCGAGCGGACGCCGGAGCTCGCGGCTCGCAAGACGGTGCGATTTCCTTATCGCACCGTCGCGTTCAGTTGCCGCAAGTTGGTCTAGCGGAAGGTAACAGCTGCTTTTGAACGTCACCCGTTAGGAGCGCGACTCGCAGGGCCTGTCATGAACGTCTTTGCTTTGGGTCACGACGTGGCTTTTGCTCTGGCTCGCCACCTGCGGCGGCGGGCACATCCATGTGCCGAATACGTGGCCTGACTACCCGTTGTTACGGCCACTAATCGCCCGTGTAGGCGCAGCCGCTGGTGCAGGTTTCGTGCACGATGACTTTGCTCAGCAGAGGCAGCGACTTCTTCATTTCGCTCCATATCCAGCGGGCGAGATTTTCGCTGGTCGGATTTTCCAGACCGGGTACTTCGTTCAGATACTGGTGATCGAGCCGTTCGAAGATCGGCTGGAACGCAGCTTTCACCTCGGCAAAATCCATCACCCACCCGGTATGCGCATCGACGGCGCCTGACACGTGAAGCTCGATGCGAAAAGAATGTCCATGCAGCCGCGCGCACTTGTGACCCGTGGGCACGTTGGGCAGCCGATGCGCCGCTTCGAGGGTGAACGCGCGAAAGATATCCATGATTTGTAATCCCGCAAACGACAACGCCGCGCTCAAGCGCGGCGTCTTCAGCTGAGTTTGTCAGCGGGAGTCTACGTTATGCGGCCTTGCGGCGTCGCGTGCTGGATGCACAGCTGCAAGTTCCGCACGTGCAGCGAATGCAAGTGCACTCCTTGCACACGGTGAAATCAACCGAGCCGAAATGACGGCGGCACTGTTCGCAGTAGGGTTTGCGGCGAGCACCGCGAGCGGAACGATACGCTCCAACGGCGGCCTCCTGCTCTGTGCCCTGAGTGTCGGAACACTGCGCGAGATCCTTGCTGACGATCGAGCGCAGGAACGTGGTCGCAGTCATCGAGCCGACTTTGAACAGACGCATCTGTTCCTTCGACAAACCCATCTGCGCAACTGGATCGTAAATAACGACGCCCAGTTTGGGATGAAACTGAACCTGAAAAGGATCTGCGCTCATAACGTGCACACTCGTGGAGTCGAGCCCTGATCGTTGGATCGGGCAAAAAACTGGATCTCTTCGCTGGGGTCACTACGGGGTCCCGTAATGTGAGCGCAATTGTGCTGCAACGCGCTGTTCACAATCAATCCATCAACCCCGGAAGGCCGCCAAAAATAAGCCATTTCGTGACCTACTTCGTGCGTAGCTTCCGAGATGGGGCTCCTCGCTCACACCGCAAGGCCCCGAAGAGTGCGAATTACGTCGAACTTTTTGCCTGTTCTTTGGACGTCAGCAGATAGCACTGATGGATGCGCGGACTGCGTCGGAAATCCCACGGCAGCGTCTTAGCGCTGAGATCTTCGATCTCGAATCGCTGCAGGTTTTCCCGATCCAAACGAAATCGCGTGAAATTGTTCGAGAACACAATGATCCCGTCGTTCGCGAGCAGACCGGTCGCAAGTCGAAGCAATTCCACGTGATCGCGCTGCACGTCGAAATCCTCTTCCATGCGCTTTGATCGCGAATGCGTCGGCGGATCGATGAACATCAGATCGAAGCGTCGCGCATTGTTCTGCTGTTCGCGCAGCCACGTCATGCAATCGGCCTGCACGAAGCCGTGCTGAGGAGTTGCAAGATTATTGAGCGCGAGATTGCGCTTGGCCCATTCAAGATACGTGCGCGACATATCCACGGTAACGGAACTCGACGCGCCTCCGCCTGCCGCATGAACAGTCGCAGTTCCGGTGTACGCGAACAGATTCAGAAAGCGACGGCCACGAGCCAACTCGCCGACACGCTGTCGTGTGATCCGATGATCGAGGAATAATCCCGTGTCGAGATAGTCCTGGAAGTTGACCAGGAATCTGTACGGGCCTTCACGCACTTCCCGATACTCACGCTCATCACTCACCTTCTCGTATTGAGTGAGTCCTTTCTGCTGTTTGCGTCGACGCAGAAAGATGCGTTCGGTCGGCAAGGTGAGCACTTCAGGAATCACTGTCAGGGCTTCACGCCGTCGAGCCTTCACTGCTTCGACTTCGATGGTGCGAGGTGCTTCATATTCCTGGACATACGCCCAGCTGTTGGCTTCACCGTCGCCATACAGATCGATCGCAAACGCGTACTCCGGCATGTCGGCGTCGTAAACGCGATAGCAATACACGGATTCGCGTCGAGCCCAGTCGTTCGCGGCTTTGAGATTCTTGCGCAGTCGATTGCCGAACATCTGTGCACCGGGACGAGACCGAATCTCTTCATCCTGCTCCGGTGAACGTGGTGGACGAGCGGCACCTCGATATTCACTCGGCTCGATATCGAAGCGCAGAAGCCGACACTCAAGCCGTCCGTTGAACAACGTGTGACTGCGCGTCGCATTGATGCCGAGCGCTTTCGCGAGCGGCGGATTGCCGGTAAAAACCGCGCCCTTCCAGCCTTCGAAGTTCTCGCGAAGCTTCTGACCGAGGAGTTCGTAGAGGCCCTGGAGCCGCTGCTGATCGCCAATGCGCTCGCCGTAGGGCGGATTTGCGATGACAAGTCCGGAGCTGCCACTTTGTCGAGTGAGTTGCGACAACTCTCGTCGCTCAACGTGAACGAAACCCCGCAGCTTCGCGCGTTCGACATTTTCGATGGCGGCGCGCACAGCGCCAGGATCCTGATCGTAGCCTCGCAAAACGACGCTCTTATTCGAGCTTGCAGCTCTTCGTTCTTGAGCTTCTTCCGTGAGCCTCTGCCACAAATCACGATCGTGACCGAGCCAGCCGATGAAACCGAAGTGACTGCGCATCGAGCCGGGCGCGATGTCCAGCGCCATCAGTGCGGCTTCAATAGGCAACGTGCCCGAGCCGCACATTGGATCGACGAACTCGCCACCCGCATTGGCGATGGCTGGCCATGCACTTCGCAACAGAATCGCGGCCGCGAGATTTTCTTTCAGTGGCGCAGCGACACCTCGAGCGCGGTAGGCGCGGCGGTGCAGGCTCTCTCCCGAGAGATCAAGACTCAACGTTGCATGATCGCGATCGAGACGCACATCGATGCGCAGATCGGGCTGCTCGAGATCGACGGAAGGCCGCTCACCCGTGCGCTCGCGCATGAAGTCGACGATCGCATCTTTCGTTTTCAACGCGCCGAAGTGAGTGTGAGTGATCCCGGTCGTGGAGCCGCCAAGATCGACCGCGATCGTGCCGGTTGGTTTGATGTGCGTCGTCCAGTCGATCGACTTCACACCCTCGTAGAGTGCCTCGGGAGTACTCGCAGCAAAGGAACCCAGCGGCAGCAAAATGCGGCTTGCCGTTCGCGACCACAGACAGGCGCGATACGCGACTTCGAGTGAGCCTTCGAATTGCACGCCGAGCTTGAATTCGCGACACATCGTCGCGCCACAATCACGTAGCTCCGTGGCAGTGAGATCAGCGACGCCTGGCGGGCAGGAAGCGAAGAATTGCATCAGACAAAAGGACCTTACGCGGGGCGCACAGAGTACACACAGAGAAGCCTCTGCGCTTCGTCGTCAGAGTCGAGTTCTGATCGTTATGCGCCGACGTGACCGTCAAGCGTCGCAATGGGACCATAGAGCTCAGGTCGGCGATCGCGAAACACACCCCAGGCGTTGCGATACTTTCTGATCGAATCCAGATCGAAGGTCGCGGTGAGCACCGACTCGGTATCGCGATCTGCCTCTTTGAGCTTGGCGCCTGTGTGATCAGCGATGAACGAGGAGCCGTAATACTTCACGGTCCAGTGCTCGCCCTTTTCCGTACCGATCCGATTGGATGCGACCAGCGGCATGATGTTGGACGCTGCATGACCTTGCATTGCACGTTGCCAGTGATCACGCGAGTCGATGCTCGGGTCCTGTGGCTCAGCGCCAATCGCCGTCGGATAGAACAGAATCTCGGCACCTTGTACTGCCATCGCGCGAGCGCTCTCCGGAAACCATTGGTCCCAGCAGATCGCGACACCGATGGTGCCGAAGCGCGTCGGCCACACTTTGAAACCTGTGTCACCGGGCGAGAAATAGAACTTTTCGTGATAGCCCGGACTCTCCGGGATGTGCGCCTTGCGATATTTGCCCAGCAGCTTGCCGTCCGCATCGACGATGGCAACTGAGTTGAAGAACGCGTT
>JBJMWN010000438.1:0-13142 GCA_045810085.1 Povalibacter sp.
TCGCAAAGGCACTCGAACAGATCTTCGGTCAATCGATCGCGCACGTACGAGTGATCGAACATTCTCTCTACGCTCGAATGCACATCGGAGCGCGTGCAACAACTCGCCGCAATCGAATCCTGCTATGTGGTGCGGTCCATCAGTTCTGGACCGATCCCGACCTCATGCTGCACGAGTACTTCCATGTTCTCGAGCAATGGCAACCGCGTCGCTTGACGCTTTGGCGCTATCTGATCGAGTGGTCGAGAAAGGGCTACTGGAATAATGAGTTTGAAATCGAAGCCCGCGCATTTGCCTCGCGCCATCGCGAACACCTGGCGCTGTTGATCGCTCAATCGCCCGAACGACCGACTACCGAGTGACGCAGGACGGGTTAGCATTCACCTTTAACAATCCCGCCCGAGAGGCTTGGGACAATGCGGCCTCGATGTCCGCAGCTCACCCACGACCGGAGGATCGATAATGCCAATACTGAGTTCGCGAGTTCAGGGGATGATCATCGGATGCTTGCTGGCGCTGCCGCTTCTGGCGCAGGCCGACGTCACGATGGAGGAGAACGTCGCCGTCACCGGTTCGGGCCTGATGAAAATGGCCAATATGAGCGGCACCAGTAAAACGACGATCTCCGGCAACAAGGCGCGCACCGACAGTGATATGCGCTTTGAATCGGGAATGATGCGCGCGCTCGGCGGCGGAGTTGGACAAAGCACAGAGATCGTTCGTCTCGATGAAGACAAGATCTACCAACTCAACAACAAGAAGAAAACCTACACCGAGACTACGTTTGCGGAGCGACGTGCGACGTTGGAGCAGGCAATGGCGCAACAGCAGAAGGCTCAAGCCTCTCAGCAACAGGCGGTGTCCGGCGTCGATGAGTCGCAATGTGAATGGAGCGAACCCAAAGCCGATGTAAAGCAGACTGGAGAGAAGGCCAATATCGGCGGCTATCAGGCGGAGCGCACGACGATCGTTGCTTCTCAGGCGTGCACTGACAAGAAGACCGGACAGGTGTGTGAGTTCGGCTTGATCATGGATCAATGGCTCGCGCCGGGATTCGAAGCTTCTTCGGAGACGACTGCTTACCAGCGCGCCTACGCAGAAAAACTCGGACTGACTGCCACGTCCTCACGAGATTTCGCTGAGCGGGCCCAATCGTTATTCGGTCGATACAAAGGACTCCTCACCGAAGTTTCAGCTAAAACGCGTGACCTCAAAGGTTATCCGGTGAAAGCGAGCTTCGGGCTGGCCATCGGCGGTCCGCAATGTCAGAGCTCGCCGCAGCAATCACAAGCCTCATCTGGCGAGTCCGCATCTGCACCGACAAGTTTGGGCGGTGCACTCGGTGGTGCGCTGGGCGGAATGTTCGGCAAGAAGAAGGAATCACAGCCCGCCGCCTCGACCACACCACCGCCTGCGACCATCAACGGACTCGTTCCTCTGATGACGGTGAGCACAGAACTCATCTCGATCACTCGCGACGCCGCGCCGACGCAAGCCTTCGAGGTCCCGAGTGAGTTCAAGAAGACGGCGCAATGAGTACTCATTATCGGCAATGTTTGACAACGCGGACTCGCTGAGTAATATGCGCGCCCCCGGCCCATTGAGCCGGGCCTTGGAGCCCACGATGTCTGCACTGCAAATTCTCGAAACGAAGTTGAACAACGCGCGCTAGTTCTGCAAAGAGACGACTTGCGGAGCGCGTCTGCTCCCCAAGTCAGGTGCATGAAGCCCTTTGTCTTTCAATGACAGAATGGCTCCCAAGAAACCCCTGGCGGGGAAACCTGCCAGGGGTTTTGTCTTTCTGGGGTCAGCGAAATACGGCTGATCCGCTGATAGGCCCTTGAACACGATCAGCACGCGTTAGCTTTTTGCCAGTAGCCAGTAGCCAGTAGCCAGTAGCCAGTAGCCAGTAGCCAGTAGCCAGTAGCCAGTAGCCAGTAGCGAAGCCATGCCTGTTCATTTGACTCTCAACAAAGGTCGCGTGCCCGTCAAAGTCTTCACGAAAGATATCGAGCACGAAGCCATGCAGCAGCTGATCAACGTTGCCCAGTTGCCGATCGTCTTTGGTCACGTCGCAGCAATGCCAGACGTGCATCACGGGATCGGTGCGACCGTGGGCAGTGTGATCGCAACCAAGCAAGCCATCATTCCCGCGGCTGTCGGTGTCGACATTGGTTGCGGGATGAATGCGGTGCGCCTGACACTTTCTGCGAGCGACCTGCCTGAGAATCTCGCGAAAATCCGCAGCGAGATCGAAGCTGCGGTACCGGTTGGTTTCGATCAGCACGAATCCGACAAAGTGCGCGGCAGCGCGCATGCCCGTCAGGCGCGTAGCTTGAGTGATCGTCTCGACACCATCGTTGCGAAGCATGGCGGCATCATGAAGATGCAGCGTCAGTTCGCGCGTACCTGGGTCTGCCAGCTCGGGACACTCGGCGGCGGCAATCACTTCATCGAACTCTGTATCGATGAGGCACAGCGCGTGTGGGTAATGCTGCATTCGGGATCGCGGGGTATCGGCAACGTGTTCGGCCGCTATTTCATCGAGGCGGCACGTAAAGACATTCAGCGTCACCACATCAACGTGCCCGATCGCGATCTCGCCTATTTCAGTGAAGGCTCAGATCTCTTCGACGATTACGTCGAGGCCGTCGACTGGGCGCAGGATTACGCGTTGTTGAATCGCAGCATGATGATGAAGCTGGTGCTCGATGCGTTGGCGAAGCATCTGCCGTCCTTCAAGACCGATGGCGAGGCCATCAATTGTCATCACAACTATGTGGCGGTCGAAGAGCACTTTGGCGAGAAGTTGTTCATCACCCGCAAAGGCGCAATCAGTGCGCGCGAAGGCCAGATGGGCATCATTCCGGGCAGCATGGGCGCACGCTCATACATCGTGCGTGGCAAAGGCAACACCGAATCGTTCTGCTCGTGCTCGCACGGAGCGGGTCGTCGCATGAGCCGCACAGAGGCGAAGCGACGCTTCAACCGTTTCGATCTGGCGCAACAGACCGAAGGCGTCGAGTGCCGCAAGGACGGTGGAGTGGTCGATGAGATTCCGGCCGCTTACAAGAACATCGATGACGTAATGGCGAATCAGATCGATCTGGTCGACATCGCGCACACACTTAAACAGGTGATCTGCATCAAAGGCTGATCGGATCGGCCTGCCTGCGCAGGAAAGAAGAACAATGAACCTTCACAAATTGACTCAGGATCGTGGGCTCGAACCCCAGTCCATGCCCGTGGGATTGACCCTGCAGCACGAGCTCTACGATTTGCCGGACACCGTGCTCGCGACACGTGCGATTCGTGCGCTCGAAAGCATTCCC
This sequence comes from Povalibacter sp., assembly GCA_045810085.1. Lineage (GTDB taxonomy): Bacteria > Pseudomonadota > Gammaproteobacteria > Steroidobacterales > Steroidobacteraceae > Steroidobacter. Next base: position 3,333 of record JBJMWN010000438.1, read on the forward strand.
GTGCGCTATCGGATCTCGCGCGAGATTCGGTGTGCCGCTCGCCGCAAACTCGAAGCCGTATTCGATGATCTCGCGTTGCAGATGGGACTGACTGCCTTGCGTCTGGAAGAAGGCCAATTGCTGCTCGATGGTCCAGACGTGTTCGTGTACGCCGAAGGCCATCGCAAAGCCGAATACTGCTCGTGTCTGTTTCGTGTATGGGCAGAGAACACCGCGCGCCTGAATGAGGTTCGAACGGACCTGTTGCGTGCAGTAGGCGATCGCTACCAGCCGGAGCAGATGTTCACGATTGACTGGCATTTCGTGAACGGACGAGGTGGACTGAGCAGCGCCTCCTTCAACGAACTCGCGCTCGACCCGATCCACGATGAGGCCTACCCGGCGCTCGGCGCAACGGTGCGAACGTTCGTTCAACGCTATCTGGATGCGACCGAAACGGTGTTGATCCTTCAGGGCACACCGGGCACGGGAAAGACGCGCCTGGTTCGCGCGATCCTCGGTGAAATGTCGAAGCGCAAAGGCGATAGCGCCAATGTCATGTACACCGGCGACAAACGAGCGCTGGAGAAAGACGAGATCTTCGTCGACTTCATTACTGGTTCGCACGATGCGTTCGTGATCGAAGATGCCGATCACCTGCTGCTCGCGCGCAGCAATGGAAATCACGACCTGCATCGATTCCTTGCGATCGCGGACGGCGTGGTTCGTGCGCAGGGCCGCAAGATCATCTTCACCACCAACCTGCCGAATGTGAGCGACATAGACGAAGCGCTGCTGAGGCCCGGTCGCTGCTTTGCGAACGCGCGCACTCGTTCGCTCACGCGAACTGAGGCCATGACACTGATTGCGAAGCTGCTTGCCGATGAAGTGCAACAGGCCAGAGCCATCCAGACCGCTTTTCCGCCGGGTACGAACTCGGTCTCACTCGCCAGCATCTACCGTATCTGCGCGCAGCTCGCGAATTGAGAACTCACGGGCGGGTTTGCCTCGCTAACCCCCAGCTATACTTGTGACGATGGCTCATTCGTCCAATCACAACACCGGCCAACCTGCGCGCAAGACCGCATGCACGAACGCTGGCCGTACTGGACGAACCACGCTAAGCCGCACGATCTCGATCGGTACAAAAGCCTTTGGAATAGCTGGGACGGGAAGTCGCGATGATCTATTCATGATTGATCTTCGCCCCACTCCTGCTGAAATCACGCAAGCAGCGTTGCCATCTGCGCATGTCCGCGTCGCCAGTGCCGCTTCGATCACGGCCACGAAGTGACAGCACTACTGCTCCTTGGGGTCTGCCTCGTACTGGGTTGGCTGGTCGGACGATTCGGCAGGCCGCCTCCAGGCATGGCGCAGAGTCTGAACTGGTGGGTGATCAATATCGCCTTCTCCGGGTTGGTGCTGCATCTCATTCCGCTGCTGCAGTTTGACTGGCATCTCTGGTTTCTTCCCGCATCCATGTGGTTCGTGCTGCTAGGCGCATGGGGATTTTTCGTGCTGCTTGGACGAGCGCTGCATTGGCCCCGTGCGCGAGTAGGCGCGCTGACGCTCGTGTGCGGCTTCGGCAATACATCGTTTATCGGCTTTCCAATGGTCGAAGCGTTGCGTGGTGTGGAAGGATTGAAGCTCGCGTTGTTTGCAGATCAGGCGGGCGTGTTCCTTGCGCTGGGAATCGGCGGCACTATTTTGGCCGCGCTCTATTCGGGCCGAAGCGTCGCGCCGGCAGCCATCGCACGCCGTGTTTTCATGTTTCCGCCCTTTGTGTGTTTGCTAGTTGGCGCAGCTGTCGGAGTATTTGGCGGGTGGCCTGAATGGGCCGACACGATTCTTGCGAGACTGGGCGCGACACTCGTGCCCGTTGCGCTGTTCTCCGTCGGTCTGCAATTCCAGCTGCGAGTACGGGCGGGACAATGGGCACCGATGAGTCTCGCGCTGAGCTGGAAGCTACTGCTCGCACCCGGACTGGTGTGGTTCTTCGGATACGCCTTGGGCATCGAGCATCTTCCACTCACGGTCTCGGTGCTCGAAGCTGCGATGGCGCCGATGATTGCTGCAACCATCCTTGCCGTACAACACGATCTCGAGCCTGAGTTGGCAAATACCGTATTGAGCGTTGGCATCTTGCTCGCATTCATCACGGTGCCGATTGCGAACGCGTTGCTCTGATTCGCGAGCGTCTCATCTCGAGCGCCGGGTTCGCAGCACGAGTTTCTGCGTGAACTTACACAAATTCGCGAACTCGACGTGAGCTCCTCCTCCTAGTCTGATGACTCGTCGGCATCACCGTCCGACGCGTCGATCGGCACAGCCAAGGAGACTTCCATGATTCGCGATCACATCCATCACTTCGCTCGACGCCAGCGCGGCCAGGGCATGAGTGAGTACATCATCATCACCGCGCTGGTCGCCGTCGCCGGCATCGGCTTGTTCGCCGCATTCGGCGACACGCTGCAAAGTCAGATGGCGAGCATGAGCCAGGAAATGTCGGGCCAGTCCGGCTCTCAGGATATTCAGTCTTCGCAAACATCCGCGAACACTGCGCGCACGCGTGCGGCGCAGGCCGACAGTCTGGCCAACTACAACCAGCAGACCAATTCGGGCGGTGGTGCAGCGACGCCGTAACCCGTGAAGCTGACGCGCTCCGCGCTTTCATCTTCGCGCTGAGCGCGTCCGCACACTGGTCCCGCACACATGACATCAACATTCAGCAGCGTTCGCGTGACTCGGCCCAGTGCGCGGCGGCAATCTGGTCAGATTGCCCCGGTCGCGCTGTTCGGTGTGCTCATCGCGAGCGCGACGCTGATCATGATGTACAACACCGGCCAGAAGGTGACCGAAAAGTCGCAAGTTGCGAATGCAGCGGATGCGGCCGTCTATAGCGGCGCCGTATGGACCGCGCGGCATCTCAACTTCATGGCGTATACGAACCGCGCCATGATTGCGAACCACGCAGCGGTCGGTCACTTCGTGTCGTATGTGAGCTGGATCCGCTACATCAACGATTCGATCGACTTCATCGATCGCATCACGCAGTTCATTCCGTACGTTGGCCAGTACGTGGACTACGTGCAGGAGGTCGCGCAGATTGTTCGGGACGTGACGGAGGAGAGCGCCGAGATCGCTGTCCCCGCCATCGATGGGTGGAACTCGAACTTCCGTGCGGCGCAGATGGAGGCGCAAGCCTCACTGGCGCTGAATAACCTCAACGATCTGATGGAGCAAACCGCGCGCGCCTGGGATCCGCAGATCCGGATCAACGATCGAGACGCAATGCGAGCCATGCCGGATGCGCTGCGCTCTGCGATCGAGCTTCAGTTGATTGCACAGCTCGCCAACGTGCCGACGTTCGTGAAGAGATACACCGCGAGCGGTGATCACGGAGCGGTGGAGGAACTCATCAAGGCAAGCCTCACGGCAAACAATGATATGAAACGCTGGGTCTCGGGCGAGCGCGGATGGCGGGAGAATCTGGTGCTGGCACAGATTCGAAAAAGCGGGAGCACTTCCACCTCCCAGGACGAGGAGGGTGCCGACTGGCGCGCGCAAGACCAGTTGCAGTTTCGAACTCGAGGCGTGTTCGGATGGCATAGCTGGCGCCGAATTGGTGACAAGATCAGCCGCGCCAGTGCTACCGAATTTGATTCCGACTATTCCGGAGTACCGTCCTACTACAACGTAGCAGGCAGTCCGGCTGATCGGTCATTGCGAATTGCAGCTGTGGCCACCAAGGCGCAGACCCAAGTCTCAACCCGCGCTGCGTTCGGAATGAACGCCAATGCTCAGCCACTCGCCGTCGCCGCAATGGCGAGCATCGACTTTCATCGACCGACCGGGGGCGCATTCGCAGCCCTTGGCCGCAACGAGCACGAGTACGCGAACCTGTTCAATCCATTCTGGGATGCACGACTGGTTCCCGTGCAAGTGGGGAACGGCACATGACCCAGCATCGCGAAACTGGCAATGCCATGGCAGAGAGCATCGTTGCCCTGCTAGCGCTCTCACCTTTCATCGTTGGTATTCCTCTGCTCGGCAAGCAACTCGACATCAAACACAAGAGCTACGACTCGGCTCGTTACTCCGTGTGGGAACGAACGGTGTGGCGCAGCGATGGTGCGTCGAACCGCAAGAGTGAAGATGACATCACGCTGGAAACACGTGATCGCGCTTTGGGTAGTCCTCTTGCCGGAGTGCTAGATGTCGAGACTCTGCGATCCGCTGGCATCACAGAAAATTCTCTCTGGCGTGATCGGCAACGCGAGCGTCTGCTCAATTACGAGAACACAGAAGCACCTATCCAGATCACTTATCGCGAGCAACCCACACCGGTCGATGTTGGCTACTGGCTTGTTCCTGGCATTGCCTACGGAACCGGCGTTCTCGGCACCGTTCAGCGCGCACTGCATCTGGACAGTTTGAATCTGAATCAACGTACGTTCGCGCGTTCATCAGCAGCAATCGGTATTCGGCCTTCCCTAGGTGAGCTGGCGGATCGAAAAGTTTCGTTAGGCGATACCAGCAATTCGCCCACTGAGCGAGGCGAACTGGTGCTCACTTCGACCGGGGCACTACTCAGTGATACATGGGCCTCACGCGACGAAGACGCGATGCGCCGCCGCGTAGATGACGTGACCGTAAACGAGTTGATCGAACAGCTGGAGTTACCAGGCAAGCCGATCGGAATGCAGGCGCTCGGTAAAGGCAAGCAGCTCTTTGGTGAAGGTCAGTTCGGTTGGGATCCCGACTTGCGACCGCGCTCGAGTACGCTGCCTTCTGCTTACATCGATCGAAGATGAATGAACACGGTCGTGCTCATCGAAGTGATCACTCACTGCAGCCTGCGCCGCACTCTGCGCACGTGGGCCTTCAGCTTGGGTTTCACCCTGCTTCTTCAGACTTCAGTGATGGCTGGATCACTCGCGCGAATCACAGCGGCATTGCCAGACTTGCCCGCGCCGCCACAAGGCACTGCGCAGTGGGTGGCGCGAAGCATGCGACTGAACGGCATGCCGATGACGGTGAAACTCTTCGAGTCGCATCTCGCACCCGACGAGGTATTCAACTTCTACGAGAAAGAGTTGCCGGGGTCGAGTCGCAACGAGTTTCGTCGCGAGGCGCGCGGATCGCAGCAACTGCTGTCTATCCGCTCCGCGCAATATCTGATCACCGTCGAAGCCTTGGCGACTGTGTCGGGCAGTCGCGGCACGATCACCGTGAGCGAACCGCCTGATCGGGTGAAGCCGAGAGTGGTCAGTCGCTTTCCTCATCCCGCGACCGCAAGACTCGTGAACTGCCAGGAGTACGACGATGACGGCATCGAAGCGGAACATTTGAGCTTCGCGAGCGTGAGGTCGCCCGGCGTTGAGGCTCAAGCGTTCGCTCAAGAGCTGACACAAGCGGGATGGCAGATCGTACGTAACGCGTCGATGCAGATGATCGGTCGAGGCGTGGTGATCGAGGCGCAACAGGGAGCTCAGGTCGCACAGCTGACATTGCAGCCCGATCAGAGCCGTCTCGCCGCGACATCAATCGTCGTGGTGTGGAGAAAGTCATGAGAGCGCGATCGAAACGTACGTCAGCGCGAACACAGCAACGAGGATGGGGTGTCACCGAATATCTGGCAGTGCTATTGGGTCTCATGACGCTGTGGCGTGGAGCACAAGCGGTTCTGACGTTAGTGCAGCAGCATCACAGCGAGTTCTCGTGGGCACTCATGATGCCGTTTTGAGGAGATTCGATGCAGGGAGCAGAACCGACCGGCGTGAAGGTGAACGAAGCTGACTGATTCATAGGAAGGCGCCGGCCACATTTCGAGTTGGCGTCGCTTGAACGAAAGACGTCGTTCCATGGAGGGAACGCAGATGAAAGGTGCATGGATTACCGCGCTTATGGTGGCGGGAGCGTTAGGCACAGGCGGTGCGGCCGCCTATTTCGCCGACGGCTACATCGAACGTACCGTCAATGCGCGACAAGCTGAACTCACGTCGCGTTACGAGCCTGTGCGCGTGGTGGTGGCGAACGCCGATCTGCGGCCGGGAACGTTTCTGTCGGGGAAGACCGTGGCGGTCCGTGAGATACCGCGCAACTTTCTGCACTCAGATGCCGTTCTCGCTGATCACTGGAGCGATATCGCCGGTCGTGTGCTGGCGCATCCGGTGCGAAGTGGCGAGGCCGTGTTGGAGTCTCATCTCGCGCGCGATGTCGCCGCGGGCTTTTCTTCTCAACTCGCTGAGGGCATGCGCGCCCTTACGTTTCCTGTGGATGATGAAGCCTCTATCGCCGGGATGTTGGCCCCGGGTGATCGCATCGACATTCTCTTCACGACCATGAACGGCAACGAGAGTGTGACGTTGCCGCTGCTGCTCGATGTACCTGTGATTGCGACAGGCGTTCGTACCGTCACCAATGCCGCCTACCTCGACGACAAAGGACCCTCGCGGCAATACAACACAGTGACCGTGTCGGTCGCACCCGAAAACGCAGCAAAGATCACGCTGGCCCAGGACGCGGGAAAGATCACCGTTGCTTTGCGTCAGCCTCAAGACAATCAGCCCATTCAAATTTCCCGCATCACCAAACGCACCCTGCTCAGCACAGAGCGCGTTGCGAAACTGTCCGCTCCTCGCCCGCGTGTCGAGATCATCCTGGGTGGAATCTGAGATGCGATGGACACAATCATTCGCATCGACCTTGAGCATGCACTGGTGCCTGGCAGTGCTGTTTTTGCTCGCGCAATTGAATGCGACATCGCTGCTGGCCGCGGACGCGGCGGCGGATACAACTCCGGTCAGTGTGTTGAGTCTGCCCACTGGCCAGAGCCTGTTGATGCGATATCCGAATGTGCGGCGCGTTGCAGCGGGCGATGGCGCAGTCATCGACGTCAAGGTGTTTGACGACACGCAAGAGATTCTTGTTCTCGGCAAGAAGGAAGGGCTCACTGATCTGCGCATCTGGGGACGCGACGGCTCGACGGTCGCTTACCTGGTGAAGGTGCTCGGCATTCCCGAGCCCATGCCGGTTGTCGCGGATGCGCTGCAAGAGAGGTCCACCATTCTCATCAAAGCCAAATTGATCGAGGTCAAGAAATCCGCGCTGCACGACGTCGGTATCGATTGGGCCGACACCATTCAAGGTCCCGTGTTCGGGACACTCTCGGAATTCGTCACGAACCCGTATTACCGAGTGGTTCCACAAGGCATTCAGGGCATTGAAGGCTTGCCGCTGGATCTGGGTACATCCAATAACTACTTCGCGCTCACGACAGTCGTCGATTCCGTCATCCGACTGCTCGTCAACAATGGCGACGCACGGCTACTCGCCGAACCCACGCTCACGTGCATCGACGGAGGTCAGGCAGATTTTCTCGTCGGTGGGGAAGTGCCCATTCCTGTCCAGAACCAGGACGGCGCACTGAACGTCATCTTCAAAGAATTCGGAATCATTCTGAACGTGGAGCCGAGAACCAACACCACCGGCCTGATTCGCACCAAGGTGAATGTGGAAGTGAGCAGCGTCGACAAAGGCATCGAAGTGCTCGGCATTCCGGGATTTGCCACTCGAAAGACCAACACGGAAATGAACGTGCAATCCGGCGAGACCATGGTCATCTCGGGACTATTCAGCTCGGAGGACGCCAAGACCGTGGTGAAAGTGCCCGGTCTGGGACAGATCCCCGTGTTGGGCGAGCTGTTCAAATCACGACAGTTCCGCCGGGGCGAAACAGAACTCGTCGTGCTGGTCACTCCACAAATCATCAAGGCCGACTCAGAGCCAGTCAAAGCTGGTGTCCAGCAGTACGACGATCTGAAAAAGAAGTCAGACGAAGCTCTGAAGCTGAAGTTGATGGATTAGATCTGTTTCGAACTTAGCGAGTAAGGAGGAGAGAATTTATGAAGCTAGGGACAGCAACGGTTTCGCTATCACTGGTCGCGCTTGTCGTGCTTTCGGGTTGTGCGGCGAAGAACACCAAAGTCATCGCACAAGACAAGGAATTCGTTCCGCCCGCGGCCGCAGCGCCGTGGAAGATCGGAGGTGTGTTCGATGAAGAGGAATACACCGTCGTCATTTCATTCAATGGCGAAAATGTTCTGCGTGGCCGCTTTCCGCCCTATACACCGCGTCTGACGGCCGAAGGCAAGTACCTCGACAAAGCTGTGGCCACCGTCTGCATGTTCTCTTCCGGCGTGATTGGCAAGTCCGGGTGGCAGGTGCAATTAGCGGAAGCCATCGTGTCGAAGGCCACAAAAAACGGCGGCAATTCGTGTGAAGTGACTGTCGATGGGCAGGCAGCAGCCACACTTTATTTCTGATGTGCGAACGGCGAAGGAGTGCGCGTGCTCGAAATTCAACTGAACGTGCCCGGCTGTGCGGCGCAAACCCGTCGCATCGATCGAGGTCGCTACACCATCGGCCGCGGTCTGGGTGCCGACATACGCCTGCGACATCCATCCGTCGCCCGCAGACACGCGTTACTCAGCGTCGATGGCGCTGAAACGCTGGTCATCGATATGGGCGCCGCCGATTCCATTCGTCGTAATGGCGTGGTGGTTTCCGAGACGGCACCCGCACAGAAGGGCGACACGTTTGCGATAGGCGATTGTGAGCTGCGTGTCATCCGCAACTCGCAAGAGATAGCGCTCGAGCCTGCGATTCAAGACGAAGACAGCACCGTCGTCATGACACGAGCCCGAACACCGAATGCAGCACAGCCGACCATCGCCGAACATTCTTCTAGAGCTATGCAGCCGGAGACGGAGTTCGGATCAGAGTTGCGAGTGCTGCAAGAGAAGCTCCAGGCGCTGGTGCTGCGAGAGCTCGATCTTTTCAGACGCACTGCGCTGAACAATCTCGCGAGCGCCGATCTGCGAGCCGAAGCCAAGCAGGCGATCGAAGCCGTCATTGCCTCTGGCGCAGTGCAACTGCCAACGGGATTGAACAAGACCCAGTTCATCGCCGAAATGACCGCGGAGATCATGGGCTACGGACCCATCGAGCCCTTCCTCGCGGATGAGACAGTGTCAGAGGTGATGGTCAACGGACCGAACCAGATCTATCTAGAACGTCGTGGTCAACTGTCTGCAGTCGAAGCACGATTCACCAACAACGAGTCGTTGATGCGCGTGATCGAGCGCATCGTGACGCCGCTCGGGCGTCGCATCGACGAGGGCGTGCCGATGGTCGATGCCCGTCTGCCGGATGGTTCGCGCGTCAACGCGATCATTCCGCCGCTGTCGCTGGTCGGTCCCATTCTGACGATCCGAAAATTTTCTCGTCAGCGATTCTCGATGGAGCGCTTGGTCGAGCTTGGATCTCTCACTGCGCAGATGTGCGATTTTCTGCGGCTGTGTGTGCGCTATCGCAAGAACATTCTGGTGTCGGGCGGTACAGGCTCAGGGAAAACGACGTTCCTCAACGCGCTGTCCGAATCGATCCCGGCGAACGAACGCATTGTGACCATCGAGGATGCGGCGGAACTCAGACTCGCACAGCCGCACGTCTTGTCGCTCGAAGCTCGGCCGCCCAACGTGGAAGGTCGAGGTGAAATCACCATTCGTGATCTGGTCCGTAATGCGCTGCGCATGCGACCGGACCGCATCATCGTCGGCGAGTGTCGTGGCGGTGAAGCCCTCGACATGCTTCAAGCCATGAACACGGGACATGATGGATCGATGACCACGGGCCATGCGAACTCGCCTCGCGATCTGCTTTCCCGACTGGAAGTCATGGTGCTGATGGCGGGAATGGATCTGCCCGTGCGAGCCATTCGCGAACAGATCGCCTCGGCAGTTCATATCATCGTGCAGCAGACCCGCT
>JBJMWN010000439.1:0-3886 GCA_045810085.1 Povalibacter sp.
GCGCGACTGCATCCCGTGGGATGTTCAGTCCCGCGGGATGACCTGCCTAGCGGAGAAACACGGAACTTCGAAGAGCGAAGTCCGACTCCCCGTGCGAATCAGTTGGCCGTGAAGCCGTTGCCGGTCGCCGCCCAGTAGATGCCGCCGTAGAGGTGGTGCAGGAACATGGCGTCGCTGTAGGAAGCCGGCAGGTGACCCAGCGCCGTGTAGAACGCGCGGCCGCCGTCGTATTCCTGGTACCAGGACAGCGGATGGAAATTGCCCATGCCCTTGCCTTCGCCCCGCTTGCCCCAGTTTGCGTAGGGCTTGTAGGTCTTCTCGTCGACGCTGAGAAGGTAGTGGAGCTTTGAACGCGGGGCGTCGAACTCGTACCACTCCTCGGTCCAGAGAAAGCGCTTCGCGAACCGGTCCATGCCCGGGAAGTTCGGATCCTCGACCTTGATGGTCGCGGTCTGCACCGCGGGATGGATGTGGAACATGTGCCCCACCATCTTGTTGTACCAGGGCCAGTCGTATTCGGTGTCCGCCGCGGCGTGAATACCAACAAATCCGCCGCCTGCCTTGATGTACCGCTCGAACGTCGCTTGCTGCTCATCGTTGAGCACGTCGCCTGTGGTGCTCAGGAAGATCACCACCTTGTACTTCTTGAGTTCCTCGTCTTTGAAAATGCGCGTGGGGTCTTCAGACCAGAAGACTTTGAAGTCGTGCAGCTCGCCGAGGTGACGAATCGCCTCGACGCCTTGGAGAATCGATTCGTGGTGCCAGCCAGCAGTCTTCGTGAACAACGCAACGCTGAATTGTTCAGCGCGCACCGCGGTTGTGGCGAGCAAGCCGAGAAGGGACAGCAGCACAAGACGAAAGTGTTTCATCATCGCGAACGCTCCGGCGTCTAGTTGGAATTATTAACGAAAGTGGGCGAGAGCCCGAGAATTCACGTGCAGGCTGAACTCGGCGGCGCGAATGCCACGCTGCCATTCCAGCCAAGTTCTTTCATGCCGATCTCACTCTCCCAATAAGTCTTGGCGACGGCTTTCTTCAGGTCATCGAACGATTGGCGCATCGTGTCGCTCTCCGGTTGCCCGGAGATCTTCGTGAGCAGCGCTGTCGCCTGCTCCGCACTCAGCAATTTCCATGGCTTGCCATGCGCCTCGCGGCCCTCGCGCTCGAAGGCGCCGAGCGTCTGCATGAAGTTCTTCTGCGTATCGGTCGACTCGACAGCGAGCAGGCGATCGAGGAACTCAGGCACCTGAGCCGCGCGCGAGCCCGGAACGATCTGCTCGCTCAAGGTAGCGAGGGTGTCGAAGCCGTGGCGATCGAAAAATTGGAGTGCCGAATCTGCCGTTGTATTCGTTACAGCTTCCGCCGGCATCGCCGCCGCTGCCTGATGCACGTGCGCTGCGGCCCGGGATGCGAACACAGCCGCGCCGACGCCGGTCGCGAGCGACTGCAGCACAGCACGACGAGCGATGCGAAAATGTCCAAGGGGGCCGTCTGCTGATTCGGCAGATGCAGGTAGGTGTTCGTCGCGCAGGTCGTTGCTCATCAAGATCCCCTTCTCGGTCGCGTTGTCGCGCAAGTATAGTGCGCCGCAGTCTATCGCCAAGAGTTAAGGAGCCGCGCGTGCAGATCATGGCCCAGCCTCGAGAATACGATGCGATCGTCGTCGGTTCAGGTGCCTCCGGAGGATGGGCCGCCAAGCGGATGAGTGAAGCAGGCATGCGCGTCGCGCTGGTCTGCGCGGGCCGACCGTTGACGGATGGCGACTATCGCGAGCACGTACAGCCCTATCAGCTCAAGTACCAGGCTCGTGCCAATAATCTCATCCGACGCTTGCGGCCCGTGCAGAAGGATTGCTACGCCTGCACCGAATACAACGAAAGCTGGTTCTGCAACGACATCGACGAGCCCTACACCACTGCCGACGGCAAGCCGTTTTCGTGGCAAGGCCGCATGCGCGTCACCGGCGGGCGCACCAACGTGTGGGGGCGCCAAAGCTACCGCTTCTCACAACAGGACCTGAAGGGCTATTCCTTCGATGGCGCCGGGGCCGACTGGCCGCTCGATTACAAAGATCTCGTTCCGTACTACGAACTGGTCGAGGACTATGTCGGCATCTCCGGCATGGTCGAGAACAACCCTGAGTTGCCCGACAGCAAGTTTCATCCGGGAATGGCGCTCAGCTGCGTCGAGCAAAGAGTTCGCGGCGCAATCAAAACGAAGTTCGGCCGCACCCTCACGATCGGCCGGGTGGCCAACATCACCAAGCCCATCAACGGCCGCGCGCCCTGTCATTACTGCGGCCCGTGCGAGCGCGGCTGCATTACGCATTCTTATTTCAATTCAGCCTTCACCACCGTCGCCGACGCACTCAAGACCGGCAACTGCACGCACATCCCCAACGCGATGGTCTATCAGGTGCTGATGGACAAGAAGACCAACAAGGCGCGCGGCGTGACCTATGTGGATCGCATTACTCGCGAGACGCGCGAGATCCGCGCTAAGACTGTAGTGCTCTGCGCGCAGGCGCTCGAGTCGACGCGCATCCTGTTTAATTCCGCGAAGGATGGCCTCGCCAACTCCAGCGGCGTGCTTGGTGAATACCTGATGGACCACATGTGGGTCGCGGGCGGCGCGAGCGGCGATTTCCCCGATATGCCGGGCAAACCAAGCCTCAACACGGCTCACCGGCCCAACGGCCCGTACGTCATCCGTTTTCGCAACACTGCGAATGGTCCGCGTCACAAAGAATTCCTGCGCGGCTACGGCTTCCAGGGCGGCAGCAATCTCGCCTTCGCGCTGGACGCGCCTGGCTTCGGCCAGGCCTACAAAGACGCCGCCAAGAATGGCCTGTGGACGATGCAACTCGTCGGCTTCGGCGAGTGCCTGCCCTACAAGCACAATCGCATCACGTTGAACAAGAACGTCACAGATATCTTCGGCATCCCCGTGCTGCACATCGACGTTGGCTGGGGCGAGAACGAGAAGAAAATGATCCGCGACATGGCGGTGAGCGCAGCCGAAATGATGGACGCATCGGGCGCGAAGAACGTGAAAACCTTCACCCATGAGGATCGCGTTCCGGGCTACGGCATCCACGAGATGGGTTCGGCACGAATGGGCAGCGATCCGAAGCAGTCAGTGCTGAATCAGTTCCAGCAATCGCACGACGTCAAAAACCTGTTCGTGATGGACGCCGCCGGCTTCCCATCTGGCGGGTGTCAGAACCCCACACTCACGATCATGGCGATGGCAGTGCGCTCGACCGACTATCTGATGGAGGAGCTCAAGAAGGGGAATATTTAGTTTCGTGGCATGCGGACGAGTGTGGCGCTGCGCTCCAGTTGTGATGTCGTGCGCCCGTTTCTCTACTGGTCGCGAGCCTCCTTCTCCGGTTGCGGGTTCGCAAGCTCAGCTCGCGACAGAAACTCTTCGTCCGTGAGACTGCGCAGGAACGCAATCACGTCTGCTTTTTCTTCTTCGCTCAGACTGAAGCCTTTCACAAAGGGGCTCTTGCCAGGACTGCGTCGTCCATCCCCGCGCCACGGACCTTCTGCAATGTTGCGCCCGCCCGCCCCGTAAAAATCGAGCACGTCCGAAAGCGTCGCAAGACTCCCGTCATGCATATACGGTGCAGTGCGATCGATGTTTCTCAAAGTGGGTGCCTTGAATTTGTAGCGATCAGCGGTCTGACTCGTGATTCGCTGTAAGCCAAAGTCGAACAGTGGCGCGCTTGGATCGTCCGGGAAGTACAGTCCCGTGTTGTGAAATGCTCGCTCCTCGATCCTGGATGAATCATGCGTGACGAACTGACTGAAGTTAAAGCCGCTATGACAGAGCGAACACTCGAGTCGTTCGGACATGAAAAGATTCAAGCCGCGAAACTTTG
>JBJMWN010000440.1:0-9610 GCA_045810085.1 Povalibacter sp.
CGAACAGCAACAGCCAGATCCATAAGTAGAGCTTGATCGGATGCTGCTGCCCATCTGCATGCGCCGCGGGCTGCGTGTGAGCATCAGCCTGCGAAGCCAATTCGCTCGATTCGATGACATGCGCCATGCGAGCTCCTACCAAAGATAAAAGAACGCGAAGATGAACACCCACACCAGATCGACAAAGTGCCAGTACAACCCGGCGACTTCGACCGTTTCGTACGTGCCTTTGCGATCGTAGAAACCATTCAGAACTCGTTTCGCCACAACGGACAGATAGATCACTCCGCCGCTCACATGTAATCCGTGAAAGCCGGTGATCATGAAGAACGCTGAGCCGAACTGAGCGGCTCCCATGGGATTGCCCCATGGACGCACGCCTTCGTGCACGATCAGTTTGGTCCACTCGAATGCCTGCATGCCAACGAACGACAGCCCGAGCGCCGCAGTCGCGAACATCAACGCAGCCGTGCGCACGCGGTTGCGCCGATAGCCGAAATTCACTGCCATTGCCATCGTGCCGCTGCTGGTAATCAGCACCATCGTCATGATCGCGATCAGCAACAGCGGTACGTCACGACCGCCGACATTCAGCGCGAACACTTCACTCGGATTCGGCCACGTCTCTGTCGTCGAGATCCTCACGTTCATGTATGAGGTCAGGAAACACGAAAAGATGAACGTGTCGCTGAGCAGGAAAATCCACATCATCACCTTGCCCCAGGGCACCGGGAACGCATGCTTGTCCGCAGACCAGTCCGCGGTGACGCCTTGCAGGCCTTCGGTCATGGTGCTCGGCACGTGCGACATGCAGATCTCCTAACAGAAGCGATCGAATACGATCTGGCTGTCAATCGAATGCGTCAGCAAGAGGGCGAACAACACCAGCCAGACGAATAACAGGTAATGCCAGTAGGTCGTGCAGAGCTCGACACTGAGTTTGAATCTGCGACTCACTTCGAGCGCGTGCGCTTCATCGCTCACAAGGATCGGAGTGCGCATTCGCAAAATCATTCGCGTCCATACGATCATCCCGCCCGCGACATGCAGTGCGTGAACCAGCGTGAGCACATAGAAGAATGCCACTGCCGGATTGCGCGGATCGAAGTAGCCAGAAATGATCATTAATCGCCAGGCGAGAAACTGACCCACGAGGAACGCGAGGCTCAACGCACCTGCGATCATCAGCGACGCGCGCGTCTTGTCCGCATCACCTTTCGCTACATTGCCACGAGCCCACTGCATCGCCACGCTGCTTAAAATCAGTGCCGCAGTGTTGAGCCACAGAATCAGTGGCTCGGGAAAAGGTTTCCAGTCAGTCGCCAGCTCGTCGTGTCCCATACGCATCATGTATGCGGCGAAGAACAAGCCGAACAGCGAAGTGATGACGCCGAGAAAAACCCATAAGCCGATGCGTTGCGGGGGGATCTGCTCACGATGGCTCTCGCCGTTCTCGAGCAAAGGCTCCCACGATTTCGCTCGAAACCGACTCACCAGCACCAGCCAGACCAGAACGCCGGTAATCAACGCTCCATATGCAACTGTAAGGCTCATGTGTGCACGCCATGTTCGCGACCCGCCGGCACATCTGCGCTTGGCGGCACGTTCTGCGGAATGAAGTCTTCCTTCGCACCGGGCACGCTGTAGTCGTAAGCCCAGCGATACACGACGGGCAACTCCTTGCCCCAATTGCCATGCTTCGCCGGTGTATCGGGCGTTTGCCATTCCAGCGTCGTGGCACGCCATGGATTCGAACTGGCGCGCTCGCCATGGAAATAGGACCAGATCAGATTGAACAGGAAGACGAGCTGCACGGTCGCAACGAAGATTGCCGAGATCGTGATCCACTCGTTCGCCGTGTGTACCGATGGCGGCATGAACTGGATCGCGTCGCTGTATGCGTAGTAGCGGCGCGGCACGCCGAGAATGCCCAGGTAGTGCATCGGCAAGTAGATCGAATAAGTGCCGATGAAGGTTGCCCAGAAGTGAATCTTCCCGAGCCGCTCATCGAACATCTTTCCGGTGATCTTGGGATACCAGTGATAGATCGCGCCGAACACGACCATGATCGGCGAGACGCCCATCACCATGTGAAAGTGCGCGACCACGAAGTAAGTGCCTGAGAGCGGCACATCAACTGTGACGTTGCCGAGAAAGAGGCCCGTCAATCCGCCATTCACGAACGTAAAGATGAAACCGATTGCGAACAGCATCGGCACGGTCAGATGCACATCGCCACGCCAGATCGTCAGCACCCAGTTATAAACTTTGATCGCAGTCGGCACGGCGATGATCAAGGTCGTCGTCGCGAAGAAGAATCCGAAGTAAGGATTCATGCCGCTGATGTACATGTGATGAGCCCACACCACGAAGCTCAGGCAACCAATCGCCAGGATCGCCCACACCATCATTCGATAGCCGAAGATGTTGCGGCGTGCGTGTGTGCTGAGCAGATCCGACACGATCCCGAAGGCGGGAAGCGCGACGATGTAAACCTCCGGATGGCCGAAGAACCAGAACAGATGTTGAAACAGCAGCGGACTGCCGCCGCTGTGTTTGAGGTTCTCACCCATCGAGCTCACGGCCGGCAGGAAGAAGCTCGTGCCCACGAGGCTGTCGAGCGTCATCATGATTGCGGAGACGAACAAGGCCGGGAATGCGAGCAGGCCGAGAATCGATGCCGTGAAGATCCCCCATACCGAAAGTGGCATGCGCATGAACGTCATTCCGCGGCAACGTGCCTGTAGCACCGTCGTTACGTAATTGAGTCCGCCCATCGTGAACGCAACGATGAAGATCGCGAGGGAGGCGAGCATGCAAATGATTCCCCAGCTCGCACCCGGCGTACCGCGAAGAATTGATTGCGGTGGATAGAGCGTCCAACCAGCGCCGGTGGGACCGCCTGGCACGAACATGCCCGCAACCAGTACCAGCACTGCGAGCAGATAGAACCAGAAGCTCAGCATGTTCAGGTACGGGAACACCATGTCCCGCGAGCCGAGCATCAGCGGAATGAGATAGTTGCCGAACCCGCCGAGAAATAACGCGGTGAGCAGATAGATCACCATGATCATGCCGTGCATGGTGATGAACTGATAATAGTTCTGCGGCGCGATGAAGTGGAACGTGTCAGGGAAACCCAATTGCAATCGCATCAGGACTGACATGCCCAGCGCCACGAGACCGATTGCTATCGCGACGAACGCGTACTGAAGCGCAATGACTTTGTGATCCTGGCTCCAGATGTACTTGCGTACGAACGAATGCGGATCGTGCAGCGCGTGCTCATGATCACGATCGGCGATTGCCACATAGGCCATGGTTCACTCCGGGAAGACGTTAGAAATTAGGCTCCAGCTGCTTGAACATCGGCGATCTCTGCGCGCATCGCTTCCTGGTGACTGGCGCCTTGAGTTTCTTCAGAGCGTGTGCAGGTAATCGAGAACGTCGCCCATGGCGTTGTCATCCTTCAGCACTCTCGACATTGACGCCATTTGCGAGCCCGCGAAATCCTGTGGGTGCTTGCCGCGAATACCTTCGCGGAAGTTGTGCATCTGGCGCAGCAGATACCAATCGCTCATGCCCGAAAGGCGCGGTGCATTCGTCGACCAGATGCCTTGTGCTTGCGTGCCGTGACAGGCTGAGCAGGTCGCGAAAAGCGCCTTGCCACGTTCGGGATCACCGAGCACCGTTGCGCTCGGCCGCACTTCATCGAGTGAGGTGATGTATGCGACCACGTCGCGAATCGCCGCGTCGTCGGTGAGTGACTGCGCAAAGGCCGCCATCTGCTTGCCGTAGATGTCACTCTCATGAGTGCCACGCACGCCGTTGCGGAAATTCTGCAGCTGACGAATCAGGTACCACTTGCCCTGCCCGCTCAGCTTGGGCGCGTTGACCTGGCGATTGCCTTCGGCTTGCGCGCCGTGGCAGGTGCTGCAGGTAGCGAATAATGCCTTGCCGGCCTCTGCGTTTCCGGCAACCGCCGCCTGTGTTTGTTGATAGGTCGGTTGGGTTGAGATCCAGTCATCGAACGCAGCTTGCTGATCGACGACGACTCGGCCACGCATCGCGAAGTGCGCCATGCCGCAGAGTTGTTCGCAGAGTGCATCGTACGAACCGGCTCGTGTCGGCGTGAACCAGAAGTAGGTGACCATGCCGGGCACCATGTCCATCTTCACGCGGAACTGTGCGACCGCGAATTGATGATTCACATCCTTCGACCGCAGAACCACTTTCACTGGCTTATCAAGCGGCACGTGCAGTTCGGAACTCCCGACCAGTACGTCGTCACTGCCTGTCGGATCGTGCGGATCCATGCCGAAAGGATTATCCAGGCTCACCAGACGGATATCCGTCTTGCCGAGATGTGCATCTTTGCCCGGAAGCCGATAACTCCAGTTCCATTGCTGGCCGAGCACTTCAACGACTGATGCATCATCGGGCACGGTCACGAACTTGGCCCAGACAGACAAGCCAGGGGCCAGCATTGCGGCAATGCCGACCGAGGTGCCGACAGTGAGCCACCATTCCAGCTTTTTGTTTTCAGGCTCGTAGTGAGCTTTGGGGCCGTTCTTGCGATGCCGGTAGCGAATGACTGCGTACGCGAGGAACGCATTCACCGCAACGAACACGATGCCGGTCACCCAGAAGGTGAGATGCACCGTGTCGTCCATCGTTTGCCAGTTCGACGCGATGGGGGTGAACCACCACGGGCTCAGCAAGTGAAACAGAACCGTGCCGACAACCAGCAGGATCAGCGCAATTGCGATGGCCATCTGCTCACTCCCCTTTGTGTCACGCCAGGCGCGACCCGCACGTACAAAGAAGATTTAGGCGGCAGACCTGGGTTGTTGGGGGGTGCGTTCTTCGGCGGGCGCGCTGAACGGATTGATGAAGTGAGTGTCGCAGGCGACCAACTCCGCGTCCGGATGGCGCTTCGCCATCATGTCCCGAACCGCTTGCTCCTGCTGGCGACGCACATACACAAGGATCAGGTATTTGCCCGAGGCGATGGCGTCGTGGAAGCGGCTGAGCTTCTTGTTCTCGGTTGCGATTCCCGTCAACCCGCCCTCCCAGGCGCCAAACAGCGTGGCCGCGGCGACCAGGATGGCATACACGTAGGTAGGCACCTGAACGTCGGGTCCAAAAGGACGGAAGTACATCAGCAATCCGATGCCGATCATGCCGATCAGAAGACCGAGCGCGGCACCGATGAAACCGTCGCGAACCACGTCAAGGGTTTCCAGATAGTTGCTGGAATGTATCTGCTGCTTCTTGAGCCCCGATTCATCCCGACTGATCACGTGCAGATAGAAGTCGCTCACTCCCGCCTGATGCAGGTCGTCGGACACATCCTGAGTGCAGGACAGCGTGGTCGAAAGGAAATATAAGCACTTCATGGCTTCCCCCGGGGTCGTGTGATCAGCGAAGCGTCAGCGATACCTCATCGTTTTCGTAATCCTGGCTTCTCCGGAGCGTCGTTCTGCTGCGATGCGGCGACTACACGTCGGGGCATTGCTCCGTTGAGATGTCTACAGGTTGTTGCGCAGCGAGTGTCGCACAGGCTTTTTGCCTTTGGAAGCGAGTGCGTGTTGCCATGCGGAAAACCGCTAGGTTCGTTTGCGACGCAAAAAGCAGGGAAACTGCCTTATTGCCGAATCAACGCAACTCAGCCGATGTGCGAAAGGCGGAGGAGCTTCTTCAGATCTTCCAGCAACGCCTTGCGAGGTGCCTGTGGCGAGTAGCTCATCATCAGGTTGCCGAGGGGATCAACAATGTAGATGCGGCCTTGCTGCGGCGCACTCGTGCCTTCGGGAAAAACGGTCAGCAACTGCAGCCCAGGTTCGCTTTCGAGCGATGCCGTCGCGAGATCACCGTGCTCCTGATGCAGATACTCACGGTCGCAGCAGTTGCCGGTCACAAGGAACAGCCGTCGCACTCGATCGATATCTTG
This sequence comes from Povalibacter sp., assembly GCA_045810085.1. Lineage (GTDB taxonomy): Bacteria > Pseudomonadota > Gammaproteobacteria > Steroidobacterales > Steroidobacteraceae > Steroidobacter. Next base: position 5,954 of record JBJMWN010000440.1, read on the forward strand.
ATTGAGGGCCAGACGCGTTTGGCGCGTGAGTATCAATGCTTCGCGACATCGCGTGTCGCACTGACCATCACCGATATAGATCAGCGTCCACTTGCCTTGCAGCGTCTGCGTGTTCAGCGCCTCGCCGGTTGCAGCCGGCAATGTCAGCTTGGGCAGAGGACGAGCGGGAGTAATGAGGTCACCGCGGTTGGTGCTTCCATGCGGCCGCCAACCGCCGGTGCCGTAATACAGAATGAAAGCTGCGAGCAGCGGACCGAAAAATAGGCCGATCAGGATCCAAACCTGAGCGCGCGATCGCGGTTTCACCGGCTCAGACGGAGTTGGCGTTGCGCTCATTCGAAGACTCTCGTCTGAAACTCAGTAGCAGAAAAACGATGAGAACCGTCGTTCCCACGGTGAACCAGGTCGCTGCATATGCAAGGTGACGTTCGGGACCAAAACTCACATAGGTTTGCTGCCACGCGCGTTCGTATCCATCAGGTTGATTGGCATCCAGCAGTACGAGGCCGGGAAGCAGTGGACGTCCTAGCGATCGTTCGATGAGTTCGTGTTGAGGATAGTTGAGGACGCGTGGCCAGGGTGCTGACTCATCGATGTGTGGCGGCGCGAGCTCGATGCCTGCGCGTGGCAGCTGATCGAATCGGCCAGCAATCTCACGCGGTTGATCATTCACTGCAATGTCTGGCAGATCGCTGCGCGTCGGGCCCATCGGAACCCACCCTCGATCGACCAGGATGGTTCCGCCGCTATCGAGCTGGAAGGGCGTAACGACACGAAAACCAATGCGACCGGCAGAAGGCATGTTGTCGAGAAGCAGCTGATGCAAGGGTTCGTAGTGACCTTGCCCGCGCACATGCTGGTATTTCGGTAGCGACGAAGCGCTCGAGGAATCGAGTGGGATCGTTGATTGCGTACCGACGGTGAATTTCGCAATCAGATCGCGTTTTTCTTCAGCCCGGTGGATTTGCCAGACACCCAGCCAGATGAACAGGGACAGGCCAATGAAAGTAAGCGCGATACCGAGGAGACTCGGTGCGAAACGTCGATTGGCGATGCGGAGGCCCACGATATACTGCAGTGCCCTTGAATCGCAGCCATTCGGCTGCGCTGCTAATCAGTTTGACCCACCATGCCCATCATCAAGATCTTCGTGCTTGCGTGTCTCATCGGCATCGTCGTGAGCCTGGGCTCCGGGATGTATCACCTGATGAACGACAAGGGTGACTCGAAGAAGATGGTGAAGGCCCTGACCGTGCGCGTCGCGCTGTCGGTGGGATTGTTCATTCTGCTGCTGATCGCCTGGTCGCAAGGCCTGATCGAGCCGCACGGCGTCGGACGCTGAAATCCTGAGCTCTAAGAGATGCGGCGGCCGTGAGACCGCCACATCAGCTCGCGTTTACAGCCAGTAAACGAAGATGAACAGGATCAACCAAACCACGTCGACGAAGTGCCAGTACCAGGCCACTCCTTCGAACGCGAAATGGTGTGTCGGCGTGAAATGACCGCGCATACAGCGCAACCAGATCACCGTCAGCATGATCGCGCCGATCGTCACGTGCAGACCGTGGAAGCCGGTCAGCATGAAGAACGTCGAGCCATACACGCCGCTGTGCAGTGTCAGATTCAGCTCGTGATAGGCATGGATGTATTCCTTCGCCTGCAGGAACACGAACAGAAAGCCCAGCAGGAATGTGATCGCCAGGAAAATGTTCAGGATCTTGCGGTTGTTATCCTTCATCGCGTGATGAGCGATCGTCAATGTCACGCCTGAGGTGAGCAGAATCGCCGTGTTGATCGCCGGCAAACCCAATGCGGGGATCACTTCGAAATCGCCACCCACCGCCTCCGGACCGTTGCTGGGCCATGCGGTTTCGTAGTTCTTCCAGAGCAGCAAACGCGTGAAGAGCTTCACGCCTTCGCCGCCGAGCCAGGGAATCGAAAACTGGCGTGCGTAGAAGAGTGCACCGAAGAACGCGGAGAAGAACATCACTTCCGAGAAAATGAACCACATCATTCCCATGCGGAAAGATCGATCGACGGCGCTGTTATAGAACCGTCCCTCGCTCTCGCTGATGACGTTGCCGAACCAGCCGCCGAACATAAACAGCAGCAGAATGATTCCGAGCGTCATGACCCACGGGCCGGCGAGTACATGGTTCAGCCACAGAACCACGCCCACCATGGTGGTGAACAGTGACACTGAGCCGATGATCGGCCACGGACTGCTATGAGGAACGTAGTACTTGTCGGTCGGCGCGTGTGATGCGTGTGCGTGAGCCATATGCTTTAACGGTTCTCAGTTATTCATTCAGTCCAAAACCATCAGCCTTGGGCAAGGAGCCCCAGGCGCGAATTCAATCAAACCAGATCAGCGGGCAGTCCTCGAGGCTTCAAAGCTCGCGGCTACCTTCTCCGGTGCGTCGTACATCGAGTACGCGAGCGTTACGCGGTCAACGGTCGAAGGCATGCTCGGATCCACGATGAAACGCACCGTCAGCTCACGGCCCTGGTCGCCTTCGAAGTGCTGCGGCGTAAAGCAGAAGCACTCGGTCTTGCGGAAATATTGAACGGCATTCGACGGCGCGATGCTCGGCACTGCCTGCGCGGTCACTGCCTGACTGCGTAGATTCTTTGCGTAGAACTTCGCTTCGTACAATTTTCCCGGATGCACAGTGAGCTCGTTGGCTTCCGGCCGAAATTCCCAATCGCCGTACGTCGGCACCGCCGAGAGGAACTCCACCGTCACTGTCCGACTCAGGTCGGGTGCCTCGGTCACGTGTGCCGCTTTCTCGAGTTTGGTGCGATCGCCGTAGCCAGTGACATCGCACAACACGTTGTACAAAGGCACCAGCGCAAAACCGAACGCAAAGCTGCCCGCGGTAAAAATCCACAGGCTGCGAGTCAACGAACGGTTCTGGCGATCTCTGTTCACTTCATCCGGCATCGGTCGAATCGGCAACGTGACGATGCATTCGCATCACTCGCTTCGAATCGACTTCACCGTCCTTTCATTTCGAATGCAACACGCCGAGCAAAATGAAACCCGCATAAAACGCGAACGCCAGCAGCGAGAGCCACAGAGCTGTTCTGCGGATGCCTCGCTTGCGATCGGATTCGTTCAATTGCGCGACCACGGCCATTACTTCACTTCAGGAGCGACTTCGAAGCTGTGATACGGAGGCGGCGAGCTCAGTGTCCACTCAAGACCGTGAGGTGCAGCCGTATCCCAAACCTTGTCTGAAGCTTTGACGCCGCCGCGAGCCGTTTGCCAGATCAGATAAGCAAACAGCAGCTGCGACAGACCGAAGCCAAAGGCGCCGATCGAGGACACCATGTTCCAGTCAGCGAACTGAGTGGAGTAGTCCGGAATACGACGCGGCATGCCGGCCAGTCCAAGGAAGTGCTGCGGGAAGAACAGCACGTTCACGAAGATGGTCGAGAGCCAGAAGTGCGTCGTGGCGAGCTTCACGTTGTACATGTGGCCGGTCCACTTTGGCAGCCAGTAGTACACAGCAGCCATGATCGCGAACACTGCGCCCGGAACGAGCACGTAATGGAAGTGCGCGACCACAAAGTATGTGTCGTGATACTGGAAGTCGGCAGGCACGACACCGAGCATCAGGCCCGAGAAACCACCGATCGTGAACAGGAACAGGA